>JAFSPP010000014.1 GCA_017451425.1 Clostridia bacterium
AGGCCGGCCTTGATGGTTTTGGGGTCAAGGTTGTCGGCCGTGTCGAGGCGCGTGTGGTAGTAGCGCGCGGGCGTGGGGTCCATTGCTGCAAGGCAGCAGGCCTTTATGCCGCCCTGCGCAAGCGCCGCAGCGTCGGACGAGCCGAAGAAGACATTGGCATAAGGCAGGTCAAGGCCGGCATTTTTTGAGGCCTCTTTTACGAGACCCGCGACCTTGGGGTCGAGTTTAACCGTGCCTGACATATCCTTGTTGTAGACACCCATGAAATCGTAGTCACGGAGTGTGTCCGTGCAAATACAGATTGTCTCGATGTCCTCCTTTGAGAACTCGTCGGTATGGAGCTTCGCGAAGGCTTTCGCGCCGCGAAGTCCGGCCTCCTCGCATCCGGTGGACATGCACACAACCTCGGTGTTTTCGAAACGTATGTCATTGTCCTTTAAAAACTGCATTACGGCCATTGAGCCGAAAACACCTGTCAGGTTGTCATTGGCACCCGGCACAACGAGTTTCCAGTTTACAAACCTCGTTATCAGGACCATCTCGGGGATGGTGATGAAGAGGAATATAAGCGCTATGACCTTCAGCACGCCTGTCGTGCAGAGACCGCAGAGCAGAAGAATCGCTATTATAAGGTCCGCGACAAGACAGACAATGCCGATTGCGATGATTGTAGTCAGCAGTCTGCCTCCGCCGAGATATGTATAGCGCCACTCGTATGCGGAGTCAATGTGGCCGGAGAAGACTATTCTCTTCTTTGTCTCCCCCGCTGCCCTGCGCGTGCAGATGACATTAGATGATTCACGCTCCGGGAAGAGAGGGTCAAGGAACTCCTTATAGAAGAGGAACTCTCCGAGAATGCACGCGACTGAGACAAGCGTGAAGAGCAATCCGACCCATACGGCCGCAAGACCCTTAGAACCGAAGTCTCCGAGTATTGCGAGAATCATGGATATGGCGGCGAGGAACATGCAGACGCCGTCTATGAGCACCCATCCCATGAAGGCCTTGGGATGAAGTTTAAACGGCTCCCTGACGACCTCGTCGGCCGTGGCCTTCATGTGCTCGGCGACATAGTCCTGCGCCCTGCGCTCGGACTCCTCGCCGGACTCACGGGGACCTATGGTCCCTATGACGTTTTTTATCTGTTCCTCAACATAGCCTGAATACTTATCAAGCTGTGCGTCAAAATTGTTTACGGCTTCTTTAGCAAGCATCTTATGCCTCCTGCTTTGCGCCCTGATCGAACTTGTCAAGGACTCTGACAGATACGGCATAGCAGTCGGCAAGACCGCCGGCGTTCATATTGGTGTATGTGTCCTTGCGGGTATGATAGTAGGACTCAAGCTTGTGGTTGAGGCCTGTGATACCCGTTGAACGGAAACCGCCCTGTGCGAATGCTGCGTTGTCCGTAGCTCCGCCGAGAGGCGGTACCATGCCCTTGTTGCAAAGAATATCAAGTTCCTGCGCAGCTTCCATAAAGAGGTCTGAGACATCCTTGTCGGCCTTAACCGTGGCATTGAGGTCGCGGTAGTTTACAAGGAGATATTTCGGATCGTAGATTGTGTCGTATGAGTAGATGAATGTGGGAACATCCCTGTACTCACCCTTGTGAGCCTCGCACCATGCCTTCGCGCCGCGAAGACCGGCTTCCTCTGAACCTGTGAGGATAACACCTACCTCTGTGTTTTCGAGCTCAATACCGGCATCCTTCATGGCCTTGAGTATGGAGATACCCATATAGCAGCCTGTGAGGTTGTCGTTTGCGCCGTCGACAACGCGGTAGGGATTCCACATGAAGAACATGTAAATCCAGAACGGAGTAAAGAGAATGCCCCATGTACTGAGCTTCCAGATAAGTTCCGAAGCTCCGCCGTTTGCGATCACGATTATTGAAAGAACAAGGTAATAGAGCGCGCCTATTGCCGAGATGATTATAAGGCTCTCGAAGAGAACACCGCCGCCTATGTAGTTGGCGGGCCATTCCCAGGCAGCATCCGGATGACCGTTGAAGAAGATTCTTCTCTTGACTTCACCCTTGCATGACTTTATGGCTGTAACGTTTGTGCCTGTCTTCTTCGGGAACATGAAGTCAACAATCTTCTTGTAGATACCGAACTGCAGGAACGCGAGCAGGAAGCCGAGAGCTATGAGTATCGTCGATACGATGTAAGCCACGGGCCCTGTTCCGAATCTGAAGAAAGCGACAGCTATGAAAATCAGTGAGAACGTGATGTGAATCCAGCCGTAGAAAGAGCCGGGGTTCTCATCAAATGACTCAATTTCAACTGTCTCACATCCGCAGTCCTTCTTCAGCACATCAGCCATGTACTCACAGGCTGCGCGCTCGCCCTCCGAACCGGGATCGCGTTTCGGAAGGTCCTTGCAGATATGCGTGATTTCTTTAATCATATACTGCGCGGATTGATCTTTCTGTGCTATTAAAGCATCAAACTTTTCACTCATCTTCTATGCCCCCTTTCAATGGTTAAGTCCGTCTTTACCGTATTTCTTGTTTATGTTAAGCGGAAGTGCGCAGAGCATGAGATATGTCTGCATCACAGCCTGCTTTACTCTCTTTATGGGGCCCATCCTCGGCATCGGGACTGAGATGTAGTCCTTCTCCATATCTTTCTTGGAGAGCTTCGGAAGCGGGAACACCGCGTCGTTGTGTGAGAGAGTCGGAGCATCACACGGCTTGCCTCTTAATGCGCCGAGCGCACGGACAAGTATCATCTCGACAAGGCGAAGGCCTGTCGGAATAAGCCATGGATTGGCCGGGTTTACAATCGGGATTACGGAGCCGCCCGCCATACAAATGAGCGAGGCGCACTTCGCGGGATCCGCACAACCTGTGGCCTTCCAGAAGCATATATCACCGCAGGTTGCGAGAGTACAGTTGCCCATTCCGTACTTCTTCATAGGAAGGGCCTCGAGGTCCTCCTTGGTGTAAGGCTTGCCGTTCTTGTCCCACCAGTAGCGGGTACCGTTTACGACAATGCCGGGGCCTTCAATTACGCATACCTTTACGTTTTCGCCCTTCATTGATTTCTTGTGGTTGAAGAAATCAAGTCCGAACTTGACTGAAGCGAGACAGCCGCCTGTGCAGGCCTGTTCTATCTGGAGGACCATCTCAGGTGTTACGCTGTTCGGGTCAGTTATCTCAGGTACACCCGGGAGGTTATGTCCGGTAACGGCCATGAGGTTCGGGAATTCACGCGCTGTCTTCTCATCCATCAGGCTCGCTATTGCCGGACGGAAAGGCGTGACGGTTGTGTCGCCGATAATCTCGACCTTATCATCGCCGAAGTTACGTTTCGTAGCCTCGATAAGGAGTTTATTCTTTTCAGGGTCGAAGCCCATCATATAAGTCGTGATTCTGTCAGCCTCAACAGACTGGTTCGAAGCGACAATCTTGCCGACCTTTACGGGGTCAACCGGCGAAGGTGTGTTTCCTTCGCCGCCGATAATACCGTCGATTACGGTGAGATTGGGCTTGAAGAGATAAAGGAGGTCTGCGAGCTTCTTGTCAATGTCATGGGTGTGGTTCCTCTCACGAAGGAAGTACGGAAT
This sequence comes from Clostridia bacterium, assembly GCA_017451425.1. Lineage (GTDB taxonomy): Bacteria > Bacillota > Clostridia > Oscillospirales > Acutalibacteraceae > UBA1227. Next base: position 3,571 of record JAFSPP010000014.1, read on the forward strand.
TGTACCCATAGCATTCTTAAAGCCGAGCGTAACGCCGGTGTAGAGGTTGGTTTTCATCTTCGGCACGGAGATATAGTACGCGTCGCCTCTGACAACCTCATCAAGAATCTTAGGCAGATAGACCTCGTTCATTACCTCTGCTTTGGGAAGTATATAACGTACGACGGGCTGAAGTTCCATCGCTATGAGTCCGGTATTGTAATACTTCGCAATTTTGTCATAACCTGCGGCCTTGAAAGCCGTCTTTGTCGGATAGGGCTTGCCTGCCGACTCAATGATGGTTATGTTATCGTTGTACTGCTTGATGTAGGATACGACAGCCTCAAACACACGCGGGTCAGTGTTCTCGGGATAATCCTTCTTGTCGAGAGATACATTGTGATAGACGAAAACGAGGTTCGGTTTGATGAGAATCCTCTTGTAGTCCTTGAGTTCGTCGGTAAAATGTGTCTTCTCGTCCAGGTCATCAAGAGCGGCATATACCGTCTCCCTGATAGCCTTGATGTCCTTGCGCTTGAAATACTTCTTCGTTCCGTAGTACTTCGGAAGCGAAGTGAAGTTATTCATATAGTCAAGCTTCGGGGCATCCTTGATGATTACATAACTCTTTGAAGCCATATAATTACCCCCTTTAAAAATACACTATTATTTTAACAAAAAAAGGTCTCTCTTACAAGAAACCTTTCAATGTAATATATATTATTTTTCAAGGAGTTTGAGGTACTTCGGGATGGCCTCCTCGAAGTTTACTCCGTACCAGTTGTAGTTCGGATCATTCATCGTGCACCTTATGCACTCGAGCGTGTACTCAACCGCAACGGCAAGGGCCTCGTAGACGGTAAGTCCGTTCATGAGAGCACCCGTGAATGAGGAGGCATAGATGTCGCCCGTGCCGTGGAAGGAAACCGGAAGATGTTCGTTGTAGTACTCGAATATCTCATCCTTCTCTTTGTCATAGCACATGACACCGAGTTTGCCCTCTTCAAAGCTCATGCCGGTAAGTACGGCATAGCGCGGACCCAAAGCCGCAAGTTTTTTCAGAATGTTTTCAATATAGTCGCGTGAATAACCTTCACCGATGTATTCCTCGCCGAGCATAAAGCAGGCCTCGGTGAGGTTCGGAAGGATGACGTCAGCCTTGGCGCAGACTGTGGCCATGGCCTTTGCGAAATCTTCAGTAAATCCTTTATAAAGGCAGCCGTTATCAGCCATGGCGGGATCGACGACAATAGCCGTGTCCGGGCCTTTGAAGTCGTCGAAGAACTTCTTTACGAGATCTATCTGCTCGAAGGAGCCGAGATAGCCTGTATAAATGGCATCAAACCCGAATTTTTCCTTTTTCCAATGCTCTGAAATCGGAGTGATTTCAGATGTCAGGTCGTGGAAGGTAAAACCTTCTTTGAAAGCGGTATGTGTTGACAATACCGCCGTAGGTAAAATTGCGGCTTCCACTCCCGCTGCTGAAATAATGGGCAGTGCTACGGTGAGCGAGCACTTTCCTACACAGGAGATATCCTGGATTGAGACAATGCGCGTCATTGCTCTTTCACCTCTTCTTTCTTGTTCTTTGAAGGCAGTTGTGATATCACTATCGCCGCCAGCATTATAAGACTTCCGATATATTCCCTTACCGTCATCGCCTCATGCAGGAACAGAGCTCCCGTCAGCGCTGCGAACACGGACTCCATACAGAGTATGAGTGAGACAATCGAAATGTTTGTACCTTTTTGAGAGAAAATCTGCAGTGTATAAGCCACACCGCTCGACAATATTGCGGTGTACAGCAGAGGGCCGATGGTGTCCCCTACCATACCGGGTTCGGGGATCTGTCTGAAGGCGAGCATGAATCCCGCACAGACAACAGTCGCTACCGCGAACTCAAAACAGGACAGACGGACGGCATCCACCCGGAGGGAATACTTGTCAACGAAGGTCATCTGCACGGCATATGTCACCGCACAAAGAATGAGATATATGTCTGTCTTTTCTATGGTAAAGCCGTCCTTTATACAGAGAAGATAAAGGCCGATTACGGCTATGAATATGCAAAGCCAGATACGAGCCGGCTGGCGCTTGCCGATTACCATTCCGATAATCGGAATGATGACGATGTAAAGAGCCGTCAGAAAGCCTGCCTTACCTGCTCCCGAGCCAATTCCCAGCTGCTGGAAATTCATGGCGACTGCGAGCGTAATGCCGCAGAGTATACCGCCCTTTACCATCTCCTTGTCGGAATGTTTGTAATCCGGTTCGAAGTTCGGATTCTTCTTCCTGATGAAATCAAAGACAAAGACCAGGATGACGAGAAAAGGAACCGCAAAGAGATTGCGGAAGGTATTGAAAGCAAACGGCGGCATTCTGTCTGCGCCGAGATACTGGGCCGCAAAGGCGGAACCCCAGATGAAAGCCGCGATAAGCGGCAGTATTGTCTGTCGTACGAAACTTGTATTTGAATTCATAATATAAGATTTTAGTGTAATACACGTCCTATTTCAAGAGAAAGTTTATCAATGTAAAGATTAAAGGCGGCAACTTACGTTGCCGCCTTTCTGACTATTTCATTGGAGTTTACCTCACAGTTTAATTCCGAAAAAAGACTTAACTGTTCTTTGGACTCACCCTTTCAAATTATTTCAGGTTAAACATCCGGTGGATTGTCCTCAAGTTGAATCATAACGTACCAACTCCGTTTTTAGTCTAGTCGCTAAAACCTCGATTGTACATTGGAATCAATCCCTTCTTTATAAATTCGGAACCTTTTCTTGTCTCCAATATAACACCGTTTCCGGTATATGTCAACATTTTCTACAAAAAATATTTGTTATTTTTTAGACAATTATGCAATATGTACAAATGTCTATATTGTTGCGGGATTTATCGGCGGTGCATCCGGACCATCGTAGTAGTAGCGTACATTCGCGGCCTGTGCAATGTTCAGAGCGTGATCGGCTACACGTTCGAGGTCGGTCAGAGTCTCTACGAAGATGAGGCCCTGTGAGGAATGGCATTCGCCGTCGTGCAGACGTTTGACGTGATTGTCCTTCATGACATCTACGAGATCGTCTACCGCCTGCTCCTCAAGGTAGATCTTGTTGTAGGCATCCTGAGAGGGCTCGAAGAGGTGGATGCATGCATCGTTGAGAATATTTATGACATCGGTTACGAGCTCTTTAAGCTCAATCATGGCGTCATTGGAGAAAGGTTTATTCTCCTCTTTCATGCGGTTTGCGTAATCGATCATATTCTCGGCATGGTCGCCTATACGCTCAAGGTCGGTCGTGACATGGAACAGATGACCTATGTGAGCTGCGTCCTGCTCAGAGAGATTGAGGGACGAGCAGCGGATGAGCGCATCCGTTATGGCCTTATTAAGGAAGTCTATGGTCTTTTCAACCTTCATGAACTTCGCCTTGTCATAGGTCTCATCCGCAAAGAAGGTATCCGTTGCCGTCTTGAGGTTCTGCTTTGTGAGATCCTGCATACGGCGGATTTCCGCGTCTATCTGAGGGATGCATGTTACGGCTGAAGCAAGGCCGGCCTCGGTGATATACTCGAGTTTTCCGTCCTCGTGCTCCTTGTCCTCACCGCGTATTATCTTACGTGAGAGCCATGCGATCTGGTTTGCTATCGGGAATGTGACGAAGCACATGAGAATGCTGAACAATGTATTGGCGTTCGCCATCTGGCGGCTCGGGTCGGACGAAGTGGACTGAATGAGTCCGACAGCCTGGGGAAGCAGAAGGATGATGGCCATGAAAACGATTGCGCCTATTGTCTCTATTTCAACAACAATCGCCGCGACGCGCTTTGCGTCCTTGCGGCCGCCTATTGAGGCGAGAATCGGAGCTATTGAAGCACCTATGTTCATACCGAGCATAATGTAAAGGGCCGGTGTGAAGTCAATTGCTCCGGCAAGGAGCATCATCTGCAAGATACCGACTGATGCGGATACACTCTGCATTACGGCAGTGAAGATGACACCGAAGAGAACGCCGAGAAGCGGGTTCTCAAGGTTGGCAATTATCCTCTGGAACGACTCCATTTCACGGAGAGGTGTCATGGCACCGGACATCATGCCGAGACCGAGGAATAAAATACCGAGGCTCGCTACAACTGTGCCTAAGTACTTCACTCTCTGATTCTTTATAAACATTGTTACAAAGACACCGGCAAAGATAAGTATGGTAGCGTAGTCCGAAATGTGGAACGCGATGAGCTGACCAGTGATCGTAGTACCTATCTTGGCACCGATGATAATACCGACTGTGCGCTCAAGCTGCATCAGGCCCGCATTTACAAAGCCCACGGCCATTGAACATATGGCGTTGGAACTCTGGATGAGAGCCGTGAGGCCCGCACCTACAAGTACGGCAACAAAGCGCTTCTCGGTAAGTTTCGCAAGTATCTTTTTAAGATATTCGCCCGCCATCTCCTTTAAGGCGTCGGTCATCGAGTTCATTCCGAAAATGAACATCGCGATACCGCCGATAAGGGTGGCTACATTCTGAAAAGTCATTCATTATCTCCTGTTCTTTAATCAGATGGAAATTTCGTGCGCTGTCCTGTAAACGTCTATGTCAAGCTGTTTGGTCATTGAAAGAGCCTTGTCGATGGGATAATCAACGATTGTGCCTGCGTGTTCCGCTACAATACAGCTTCTGTCGTCATAGCGGAGAACACGGGCCGCGTAGTTACCCATGCGGGATGCGAGAACCCTGTCTCTTACCGTCGGAGAGCCGCCGCGCTGAACGTGGCCGAGGATTGTGGCCCTGGTCTCAATGCCGGTCTTCTCCTGAATCTCCTTGGCCATCTCGGGAGCGTCTCCGCAGCCCTCGGCAAGAATAATTACGAAGTGGCGCTTGCCTGTGGCAACCGTGCGCTTCATTACGTCTATTACATCTTTTTCCATATCGTAGGGAATTTCGGGTACGAGGATGATTGTCGCGCCTACCGCGATACCGGAATAGAGAGCGATGTAGCCTGCGTCCCTTCCCATTACCTCTATGACAGAGCAGCGGGAGTGAGACTCGGTCGTGTCACGGACCTTGTCGACCATCTCCATGACTGTGTTGGTCGCTGTGTCATAGCCTATTGTATTGTCTGTGCAGGCGATATCGTTATCGATTGTGCCGGGTATGCCGACACATACTATTCCCCTCTTTGAGAGGTCCTGGGCACCGCGGAAGGAACCGTCGCCGCCGATGATAACGAGGCCTTCAATGCCGAGTGCCTTGCACATCTCGGCGGCCTTTTCCTGACCGGCCTCGGTCTTGAAACCTTCGCTGCGCGCGGAGTGAAGAATTGTGCCGCCCCGGTTGATTATGTTGGATACCGAGCGGAGATTCATCTCCACGACGTCGCCTTTCATAAGGCCTTCGTAGCCGTTCTTGATTCCGAGAACATGCATATTGTTCTCAATTGCCGTACGTACCACAGCACGGATTGCGGCATTCATGCCCGGGGCATCGCCGCCGCTTGTGAGTACTCCAATGGTTTTCATATATCTTAAACCTCCATATCTGAAGCCAATTTTCACCAAATAACAGTATCGCATTATTCTGTATATATGTCAATTAATTACACTATCTATGGGTTTAGAAAAAAAGAAACCCATTTCAAAAGTTTTTGTGCAACTTTTTTCATGGATTTCTTATTGAAGTACGACATTTTCATCGCCCAGAAGGGCTTTAAGTTCCGCCGTCAGGCCCTCTCCGGCCGCGGATGTGCCGTGCTGTTCATATTCTTTTGTGTCAAGGAAATAAAAATATACGGGTGTGTCGCCTGCGCCGTCGAACATCAGCATTTCCTCAGCCTGCGCCCTTCTCTCATCCCCGCTGTCCGCGAATCTGAGGAAGAGTCCTTTTTTCTTCTTCCTGCCCTGATTCTTCGAATAAGGGGTTATGCGTGTGACCTTCAGTGAAGGTTTTTCATCCGCCGAGACGGAGAGGCGGGCATCGACGACGAAGACCCCGTTCTCGCGCAAGAGGCTTCCGACCTGCGCGTAGGTCTTCGGAAAGATTGTGAGCTCGATGCCGCCGGTTACGTCCTCGGCGGTAGCCGTAGCCATGGTGGCGGAGGCCTTTGTAAGCTTCACATGAATTCCGGAAATCATACACAGCAGGACAACAGAGTCATTGTCCTTGTAGCGTGAGGTTCCGTCCTCCGTAGCGGCAAGGAGTTCACAGATTCTTGCGGAGCCGAGGCGTTTTGCCGCTTCGGTATACTCCTGCATGGGGTGTCCGGAGATATAAAGACCGGTTGTCTCCTTCTCGTAAAGAAGTATGTCGGTCTTTGAAAACTCAGGCAGGTCGGGCGCGACCGGACCCGAGGTCTTTGCGGATGTCTCACTGCCGAGGTCGAAGAAGCCCATCTGGCCCTCGACATTGCGGCGCCTGTCACTGTCGAGCTCACCGATTATGTCGGGCAGAAGCGTAAGCATCTGGCGGCGGTTTAGTCCGAGACCGTCAAGAGCGCCGCATTTTATGAGCGCTTCAGCCGCCTTGCGGTTGAAAGTACGGCCGTGGACGCGCTTTAAGAACTCATAGAGCGAGGTGAAAGGTCCGCCGAGCTCGCGCTCGCGCACAATCTCGTCTATAAGTCCGCGTCCGAGGCCCTTCACTCCTAGCAGGCCGAAGACTATTTTGCCGTCCTCTATGGTGAAGTCCGCGAAGCTCCTGTTCACGTGCGGCGGCAGAACTTCAATGCCGATATTGTTACACTCGGCAATATACTCGACAACCTTGTCCGTCCAGGAGAGGACACTCGTTATCTGCGAGGCCATGAATTCCGCCGGGAAGTGACATTTGAGATAGGCAGTCTGATAAGCGAGATTTGCGTATGCAGCGGCATGTGATTTATTGAACGCGTAGGACGCGAAACTCACCATGTCTTCGAAAATTGACTCCGCAGTCTTCTTGTCTATGCCGTTTCCCGCGCATCCGGATACGAAGTTTTCACGCTCCTTCTGCATGACGTCGTGCTTTTTCTTTGAGACGGCGCGACGCATGATATCCGCGTGTCCCAACGAGTATCCGGCGAGTTCACGGCAGATCTGCATTACCTGTTCCTGGTATACGATACAGCCGTAGGTCACGCCGAGTATGCCTTCAAGCTGAGGAGTCTTGTAGCGGATATCCTCGGGATGATGTCTGTTGTGAATATAGGTCGGAATCGAGTCCATGGGGCCCGGCCTGTAGAGCGATGTAAGGGCTATGAGGTCCTCGACTGAGGTGGGCTTGAACTGCATCAGCACGTTCTTCAGTCCGCCTGACTCAAACTGGAATACACCTTCGGTGTCTCCCCTGCCGAACATCCTGAATGTCTCCTCATCGCTCTGGTCGATATCCCTCACGGAGAAGTCCGGGAATGTCTTTCTTATGAACTTTTCGCAGTTGTCGATGACCGTCAGGGTGCGAAGGCCGAGGAAGTCCATCTTCAGAAGGCCCAGTTCCTCAAGCGTGGTCATGGGATACTGCGTAATGACGGAGTCGTCCTTCTTTGCCATCGGCACATAGGTATAAACCGGGTCGCGGGTGATTACAACACCCGCGGCATGTGTCGAGGTGTGCCTCGGCATACCCTCAATCCGCAGCGAATATTCTATGAGCTGTCTGATTTCGGGATCTGTCGCCGTCATCTCCTGTATCTCGGGGGTCAGGTCTATGGCCCTCTGAAGGTCATGGCCGAGGCGCCACGGTATGAGCTTTGTAATCCTGTCCACCTTGGCGTAGGGTATGTCAAGTACGCGGCCCACGTCCTTTACCGCGGCGCGCGCGGCAAGGGTTCCGAAGGTGACTATCTGAGCCACGTGGTCCGCCCCGTATTTTTCAACGACATAGTCTATGACCTCTCCCCTGCGCTCATAGCAGAAGTCGATGTCAAAGTCCGGCATGGACACGCGCTCGGGATTTAAGAAACGCTCAAAGAGCAGGTTGTATTTCATCGGGTCAATGTCGGTAATGCCCACGCAGTACGCGACAATACTGCCCGCGCCGGAACCACGGCCGGGGCCTACGGGTATGCCCTTGGACTTCGCGAAGCGGACGAAATCGTAGACTATGAGGTAGTAGTCGGTGTAACCCATGCTGTCAACCACACCGAGCTCATAGTCAAACCGCTTTCTGTACTCCGCGAGCGTCTCCTCGGGGAAGCCCTTATAGCGCTTATTGAAACCCGCCGTGGCGAGCGCGCGCAGATACTCCGCGTGGTCCCTTCCGTCGGGCACTTCAAAATGAGGAAGTTTGATTACTCCGAACTCGAATTCCACATTGCAGCGTTCAGCTATGAGTCCGGTGTTGTCAATCGCCTCAGGCGCTTCCGGGAAGAGTTTTCTCATCTCCTCCTCGGACTTCACATAGAACTCGTCCGTGCGGAAGTCGAGGCCGGTGTCCTCTTCTATCGTATGGTTGGTGCCTATGCACACAAGTATTTTCTGAATTATCGCATCCTCTTTGCGGATATAGTGGCAGTCATTTGTTGCAACGAGCGGGATATTTGTCTCGTGCGCAAGCCTGATAAGGTCCGGAAGAATTCTCTCCTGATCAGGAAGATGATGGTTCTGAATCTCTATGAAGAAATTCCCCTCGCCCATAATCTCCTTATACTCAAGAGCGAGGGCTTTTGCCTCCTCATACTGACCGAAACGGAGCTTGGAAGGGATTTCACCCTGGAGGCACGCAGAGAGTGCTATAAGGCCCTTTGAGTGCTTTTTCAGCAGTTCCTTATCAATTCTCGGCTTGGAGTAGAAACCCTCAGTAAAGGAGTCAGAGACCATTTTAATGAGGTTTTCATAGCCCTCGTTGTTCTCACAAAGTAAAACCAGGTGATGACGGATCTTTGCAGCGGGAGTGGACTTATCGTGCATGTCATCGGCGATGTAGCACTCGCAGCCTATAATCGGCTTGATTCCCTTGGCCTTACATGCTTTGTAAAAGTCAACAGCCCCGTACATACCGCCGTGGTCCGTAATGGCCACGGAAGTCTGTCCGAGGTCGCTTATTCTCTGAACAAGCTCTTTTATTCTGCATGCGCCGTCCAGGAGACTGTATTCGGTATGTAAGTGCAAATGAGTGAAACTCATCCCTTCCACCCGAGTCCTTCCGCTGTTTCAAGTATCTTCTGAAGCCTGTGGTTTACGCCCGACTTCGAAATGGGTTCTTTTACATTGTCCGCAAGGTCGCCCAGCGTGAAGTCCTCATTCTCAAGACGGAGAATGGCAAGTTCACGCAGTTCATCGGGCAGGAATCCAAGCCCCTTCGCCTCCTCTATGAAACGGATGGCCTCTATCTGCCTGTACGCGGCGTCAAAGGCTCTTCCCGAGTTGGCGTTTTCAAAATTCATCTTGCGGTTGACGCGGTTGCGCATGTCCTTGTACATGCGCGTTCCCATGACCTCGAGCGCCGCGTCGGGAGCGCCCATGAAGGTTAGAATGTTCTCGATGCTCTCGCTGTCCTTGAAGTAGACTACGTGAACACCCTTCCTGAGAATATATTTCGGTTCAAACTCTCTTCTGCTCAGGTCAACCGTACCGTCCTCATCGGGAAGATGGATCTCGGTAATGAGCTTTAAGAGGTCGTCGCAGAGCACCTTATGAGCCATGACGAATTCCAGATGATAGTCCTTCTGCGGATCAGTAATGGTGCCGCATGAAAGGAAGGCGCCGCGAAGAAGCGCGGCCATACAGCACTCGTCCTCAATGTTGCTCCGGTACATCCTGCGGTTTACCTCCGCGCCCGTATGGCCGAAATATTCGAGCACCGCGGCGCGTTCCTCAGGCTTTTTAATGTCGACCCTGTACTTGCCCGAACTTGTCACGACGGGTTTATAAGAGGCGCCTGTTATATTGCCGGCATAGGCGGCAAAGAGTTTTGCCACCTGTTCATGCTCGGTCTTTATGCATATCTCGCGCGATGTAAAATCGCGGCAGAAAAGGAATATACCGTACATCTCGGCGTGAATACAGCACGGTTTCATGCCGCCCATCGCGCGGGCAAGTTCACTTTTCTCTATGAGTTCATCCTTTACGTCGGACGCAAACGACACTGTATTCACCTCCCGTGTCAGATAATCCTTACTTCAGGTTCAAGTTCCACACCCTTCTGTTCCCTTACGGTCTTCTGAATGTGTTCCATGAGCTCGAGCACATCCTTCGATGTGGCTCCGCCGGTGTTGATTACAAAACCGGCATGTTTTTCCGATACCTGAGCGCCGCCTACGCTGTAGCCTTTGAGGCCGCACTCATCTATAAGGGCGGCAGCAAAATAGCCCTCCGGGCGCTTGAACGTGCTGCCTGCCGAAGGATATTCGAGCGGCTGCTTCGCCTTGCGGCGGCGCTGCACGTCATCCATATTGTTCTTTATACCCTCTGCGCTGTCCTGCTCAAGATGGAAGATTACGGACGTGATGATGAGGTCCGAATCCACATAGGCCGAATGACGGTATGAGAAGTCGAGCTGTGAGCCCTGGAAAGAACCCTTCTCGCCGTCAAGGTCCATGTGATTGACAACCCAGATGACGTCCTTCATCTCTCCGCCGTAGGCGCCCGCATTCATGAATGCGGCTCCGCCCACCGTGCCGGGTATTCCGAAGGCAAACTCAAGACCGCCGAGTGAGTACTCGAGCGCAAATCTGCAGAGGTCGACGAGCTTTGCTCCCGCCTGTACCTTCACCAGGTCGTTTCCGGCATATTCTATCTTGGAGAATTCATTTCCCATGACTATGACTATGCCGTCGATGCCCTCGTCGCGCACGAGCACGTTCGAGCCGTTGCCGAGCACTATCGGCTTCACGCCTTCGGCCTTGCAGGCCTTCAGTATGGCCGACAGGGAATCGGTTGAGTCCGGCTCGACAAGAAGCCGTGCGGGACCTCCTATACGGAATGTCGTGAACTTCGACATATCGGCATTTTCGGTATATTTGCAGCCGCATTCGCGGCACGCGTTTATTACTTTCTCGTACATAGTTCCACCTTAAAGATTGGCAGCGCCGATAAGTCCGGCATCGTTGCCTAAAGTTGCCGCGCGGATTACGGTCTGTACCGAGGCATTTTTGGTGTACCTCTTCTTCTCAACCTTCTCACGCAGAGGTTTTAAAATAAACTCTCCCTGCGCGGCGACTCCTCCGCCTATGCATATCATCTCAGGCTGGAAGATATTTATGAGGTTCGTGATTCCGTCCGCAAGATACTCGGTATAGTCATCTATAATCTCGAGTGCACGCAGGTTGTCGGCGTGCGCCAGGTCGAAGACATCCTTCGCTCCGGTGATGTCCGGGAACGCCTCCTTCGCGACGTTCACCAGGGCCGTAGCAGAGGCATACTGCTCAAAACAGCCTATACGGCCGCACTTGCAGGGAATACCCTCACGGTCAATTACCATATGACCTATCTCTCCGGCGGCACCGTTTACGCCTGTAAGGAGTTTGCCGCCGAGAATAATGCCGCCGCCTACTCCCGTGCCGAGTGTCACGGCAATGAAATTGCGCGTGCCCTTTCCGCAGCCTGCAATCTGTTCGCCGAGGGCGGCGCAGTTCGCGTCATTGCCCACACGGCACACAAGACCCAGTCTCTCCTCCAGCATCTCACGAAGAGGGGTGTTCACAAAGCCCAAATTGGCATCGTTTTCAACCACGCCCTCCGCGTTCACCGCTCCGGGCGTACCTATGCCTACGACGGATATCTCATCCATGCGGACAAAGGCTTTGGATGCCACGCTCCGTACGAGCGCGGCAATACTGTCCGCAATCTCGTCAGGCGTCTTCGGCAGTCCCGTCGGCACGCTTTCCTTTGCGACTATTTTATTGTCAAACCCGACGACAGCCGCTGCAATATTGGTGCCGCCGAGATCAATTCCGATTTTATACATTTTTTCACCTCAAAAGTGGGTATGCGAGCGCATACCCACTTTCAGTTTTAGTTACATGGCGAGTTCCTGAATATAGAACATGTATTCAGAGAGCTGTACGCCGAATTCGGGGCCGCCCTTCATGATAAGCTGACGGTTTGCAGTCATCTTGAACATGTCGCCCTTGCCCATGAGAATCATAAGCGCGGATACGGGGCAGTCAAACGCCATTGTAAAGAACGGGTCAGATCTCGGATAAAGTCCCTTACCCGCCTTTGACTGACCGTTACCTACATGGAGATAAGCGGCGAGGTCGGGATAACCGATAACCTCGAACTGATAGCAGCGGTCGGGTGATTTCTTAACCCACTCCGCAACTTTCGGATTGCCCATCTTGTTGAGGGCTGAAATACCGGTTGAAAGAAGATAGAAGAAGCACTTTATGGTGAGAAGCTGTGTCTTCTCATCCTCTGGAATCTCAGTCGCCGTAAGGACTGATGACATCTTGAGGAGAACCATCATAAAGAGAGCAAACTTCGGAAGGCTTCTTATTTTGAAGAAAGGAAGCTGTGAGAAATCGCCCTTCATGAAGGCATTCATCTTCTCCATTGAGGAGAAAGCGAGTTCGCCGGAGATTCTCTTCCTGCCGGTGTAGACACCCTGGTGAACTTCCCATACACCGTCTTCAACTATGAAGTGTACGGCTTCCTTGCCCTTGCCGCCTGTCTTGGCGGAAACCTGATAAACCGCGTTTATCCTGAGCAGTGTGTAGAGTTTGTTGATAAGCGGATCATCGGTTGCTATTACTTTCATGAGAGGTAAAGCACCTGCCATGAAAACTTTGTTTATATAACGAGTTTCATCGTTTGGCATAATTCTTTCCTCCCCTATTAATACTCATCTTCCCAGTTGTCCCTGCCGCCGAGCTTGACACCGAGCAGATCGGCTGCGGCTGCTGCCACGCCGTTTGCATCAATGCCGGCTATTGTGAGGAGGTCCTCCTGGAGTCCTATTGTCGAGAAGCTGTTGTCATGACCGAGCATCTTGAACTTGCAGGGTCTGCCGTATTCGGCAATGACTTCAGCGACGGCTGAGCCGAGGCCGCCCTGAAGGACATGGTCCTCAACGGTAACAATACAGCCTGTCTCGTCAATCGCACGGATGATAGCCTCTTTGTCTATAGGCTTGAGTGTGTGCATGTTGAGTACGCGTGCATGGATATCACAGTCATACTCGAGCATGTTTGCGGCCTGAAGTGCCTGATAAACACCTGCACCGATACCTATGAACGTGGCATCTCTGCCCTTCTTGAGTTCATCGGCCTTGTCCCATACGAAGTTTACGGAATCCGGTCCGCCGCCGTAAACGACTGCGTCAAATCCGCGGTTGATACGGATGTAAACGGGACCCGGGATATCGTAGGATGCCAGAACGAGTTTGTATGCTTCTGCACCGTCTGCGGGACACATGACAGTCATGTTCGGAAGAGAACGTGCAACTGCAAGGTCGATAATCGCATGGTGCGTGGAGCCTGCCTGTCCGAAGGATGTGCCCGCATGTGATGCAAGAATCTTTACGGGTACATTCTGGTAGCAGATATCCGTGTGAATCTGATCAAGGGAACGTGCGGCTGCAAAAATCGAGAAGGTCGATGCATAAGGCACGAATCCGTTCTTTGCGAGACCCGCGGCAATACCGAACATGTTCTGCTCGGCTATACCCACGTTTATGAGTCTCTCGGGGAAAGCCTTTACGAACGGTGCTATTTTGGTGGACTTTGCAAGGTCCGCCGTGAGAGCAATAACGTCAGCATGCTTTTCGCCGAGGTCGTGAAGTGCTTTACCGTAGTATTCAGCAGTAGTGAGCTGTTCAGCCTCAATACTGGTATACGCCATTCCGCCCATTATTTGCCCTCCTTTTCCGCACGCTCGCAGCGCTCTTTGTAATAAGCGTCAAGTGACGCAAATGCTTTGGCAGCCTTCTCGTCATCAAGGGAGCCGTAATGCCAGAGGTAGTTGTCCTTCATGAAGTCAACGCCCTCGCCCTTGAATGTGTCGAAGACAATTGCGGTCGGCTTGTCGCCTCCCTTGTTGCGATACTCTATCGCAGCTTCCAGAGCCTCATTGATTTCGGAAAGATTGTGTCCGTCAACCCTGTAAGTGTTGCAGTTGAATGCATTGAACTTCCTGTCGAGAGGTTCGATGTTCATCTCATCGGCAACACGTCCGTCAATCATGCACTTGTTGTTGTCAACCATGATGACGAGGTTTGAGAGTTTGAACTGAGCGGCACTCATTATGCCTTCCCAGTTTGAGCCCTCGTTCATTTCACCGTCGCCGCAGAGAACAAAGGTCATATAGTCCTTGTTGCGGAACCTGGCTGCAAGGGCAGCACCTACGCCGAGTGAAATTCCGTGTCCGAGTGAACCGGTCGAGAAATCGACACCTTTGACTTTGTTTGAGTCAAGATGCATGCCTATCTTTGCTCCGGTGAGGTTGAATATCTTCAGCTCCTCAACAGGCATGTAACCGTAATCCACGAGAACAGGGGCATAACCTACGGCAGCATGACCCTTTGAGAGTACAAAGCGGTCTCTGTCCTCGTATTCGGGATTCTTCGGATCGAGTTTCATGATTCTGTAATAGAGCACCGTCAGGATATCCATACAGGACATGGCGCCTCCGATATGTCCCGAACCGCCCCAGATGGCTGTCTGAAGAGTCAGACGACGAAGTTCGTCGGCCTTCTTTTCAAGGCGGAGCCATTCGGCCTTATCGAAAGGCCCGTAATTTGCCGGCATTTGAATTATCTCCTTTCTTCACTTTATAAGACCCATGTCGGGATGACGCTCGGCCACAACCGAGAAGGCATCATCAGCGACATCGATAGTGTACTCGATATCTTCATCGGTAAGCGCCGCATTGATAAAGTGATTATGATGCGACGTAAAGAAAATTCCGCGGCTTACACACTCCGCTACCCATTCCTGATGCAGGAAAAGGCTGTCATCATTCGCAATGCGGAAATAGAAGAGCGCGGGTTCACCCGATACGACGAGGTCGATATTGTGTCTCTTGCCCGCTTCGACGAGTCCCTGTGTGAGCTTTGTGCCCTTCTCACGGAACATGGTCGGGATGTCGAGTTTCTTCATCTTGTTTATGCAGGCAATACAGGCCGCAAACGGCTCGGCAGAGAGCCAGTATGAACCTGTGTATACGACAGAGGAAGCAGTGTTCTTCATATGTTCGCCGCCGCAGACGCATGACATGTTGTAGCCGTTTGCAAGCGCCTTGCAGAAGCAGATGAGGTCTGCCTTGAAGCCGTAATAATGGTCTGAGCCGGCAAGATCGAGACGGAAACCGGTACGGACGTCATCGATGACGAGAACCATTCCGTGGTCATCACAGAACTTGCGGACCGCAGCCCACTGTTCCTTGGTGGCGCAGACATTATCGTAGAAATTGCCGTGGTCATACGGCTGGGCAATGATACCTGCAATATCACCGTGGTTTTCATCATAAGCCCTCTGAAGAGCCTCCATGTCAAACCAAGGAATTATAATGTTGTTCGCTACCTCTTCGGGAAGGATACCGGGATAGTCGGCTTTCTGGGCCCACTGGAAGTCACCGTGATAGTAACCCTTGAAGAGGATCATCTTCTTTTTGCCTGTATGAGCTCTTGCGCACATGACACCGAAGGTTGTCGCGTCGGAGCCGTTCTTCATGAAGAAGGCCCAGTCAGCGCAGTCGACAGTGTCCTTGAGAAGTTCCGCGCACTCTACCATTTTGTACGATACGGAGGTTGTACAGTTGCCTTTTCTGAGTTGTTCTATGGCAGCGGCGTCTACATCATCATCGCAATAACCCAAAACGTTCGGACCGTAGGCGCACATATAGTCGATGTAGCGGTTGCCGTCCACATCCCAGAAATATGTACCCTTGGCATGGTCACTCATAAGTGGCCACTTTGTAATCGGCAGGAAAAGACCCTCCGAGGGACCGAGGTGGCCGTATACGCCTGACGGGACAGCAGCGAGCGCCCTGTCAAACCACTTTTTTGATTCCGTGTGTGTATATTCAGGATATTTACTCATTATCTGTCCCTCCTTACGCAAGATAAGCACTTACTCTGTCCAGGATGCGGTTTATGTTGTCAATCATATTGCACATACCCGCAAGACGGATATTGCCCGCACAGAGTTCAGCCATGGTCGACGCCGTTCCGTTAAAGAGCGAGTTTGCAAGATCAATTGAGTTGAATTCCATTATTGCACGCGGTTTTTCCGATTTTTCCTTCCTGAGGGAAAGGATATGGTCTTTTGCGATAACCGTTACATATACCTTGTCGGAAATGCCCATTGAAATCTCGCCGTCAACAATGTTCGAAGCGGATACTTTGCTTATTTCATCGGTGTTTCCGAGCGCACATATTGCGCCGCCTATGACGTACATTGTCAGAATTGTTGATTTTTCAAAAAACTCTCTGTCCTTAAGGTCGGAATCTGACGGTCTCAGATACCGTGTGAGAATGTTAGTGAGTTTTGTAAACGGACCGAGCAGGAATGTAAGAACCTGCTTGGGGTTCTTTGAAGGAATTCCCGGCTTTGAATTGTCAATCAGGTTGTTGAAGCCGTTCGGTGACAAAAATGACATTTTACATGTGCAACCGGCGTCACCTTCGGTCAGTTTACAGCCGTCTTTCGTGAAATTGAGAGTGAAGCAGGGGCCTCCTTTTACGTCAAAGCAAAAGTTTACGGGCCTCTCAAGGCCCTGACAGATTGCCTTGGCTTCGCTGTCAAGATCACACAGATTTTCAAGTGCAGCAAGCACACCGTACGCGTTTACAAACGCCATAGCTTTTGCATCTTTCAAATTGAATCTCCTCCTTTTCTTTTTCGAATTACTGCCTCCGTACGTTCTTAATCCTTATTCTAACACTTTGAATATAATCTGTCTATTTAATATATTTTGAATTTACTTTGAATAGTTTTCACTTTTGTGGAAGTCCGTCACCCCAAGTGTTATAATCTGGGTGCGTGAAAACACGCAGAAGAAAATTATTCATAAGAATGGAGGTAGAATTATGTTAATCGGTATTCCAAAGGAAATCATGCACGAAGAAAACCGCGTGTCCGCAACACCCCAGACGGTTGCAGAATACGTAAAAATGGGCAACACGGTCCTTGTCGAATCCGGCGCAGGCAAAGGCGCATACTTCTCTGACGAAGACTATATTGCCGCGGGCGCGCAAATAACCGAAGACGCAGAAACAGTTTATTCAGAAGCCGACGTCATCCTGAAAGTCAAAGAACCTCTTTTCAATGAATCAAAGGGCAGGCACGAAATTGAAATGATGCACGAAGAACAGTATCTCATAACCTTCATACATCCCGCCTCCCCTGCAAACCACAACATGGTCAGGCAGATGGCCGAAAAAGGGATTATTTCAATCACCCTTGACGGCATACCGCGTATTCCGAAGGCACAGGCAATGGATGCCCTTATTTCCATGTCTGCCTGCGCAGGTTACAAGGGAATGCTCATGGCCGCCGATCGCTTACCGTCATTCATGCCGGGCATAATGAGCTCATCCGGCATGACAGATCCCGCAAAAGTCCTCGTGTTGGGCGTGGGAGTAGCCGGTATGAGGGCACTGATAACGGCAAAATCCCTCGGTGCCGAAACCTACGGCGCGGACATACACCCCAAAGGCAGGCAAAATGCCGTGGACTGCGGTGCCGTAAGCATCGACATTTCGGTTGATCCTGACCTCGCAATGGACTCCGACGGAAAGACTCTCCGTCTGCCCGAGGAAGTCCTCGCGCAAAAGCGCGAAGTACTGGCGGAGCACCTCCCCGATATGGACATAGTGTTCTGTTCGGCTCTCATTCCGGGAAAGGTCGCCCCTATCCTCATAACCGAGGACATGGTAAAAAAGATGCGCCCCGGTTCTGTCATAGTGGACATCTCCATTGACCAGGGCGGAAACTGTGAAATCACTCCGAAAGGCGATATTGAAATCAAACACGGAGTGACCATAATCGGCACAAAGAACATTCCCGGGCTCTTACCCACGAGTTCAACAAGGATGTTCGCAAACAATGTTCTTGAATTGATGAAACACATCACAAAAGACGGAAAAATCGAACTCGACACAGACGACGAAATCATCAGGTCAGCTCTGACGACCGCAGGAGGAAAAATAGTTCACGCCGGGGCTCTTGAAGCAATGGGAATCTCATAAAAGACAATAAAAAAGAACCGGCTCCGAAAGGAGCCGGTTTTTTCGGTTTTAAGCGTTGTGCCAGACATCGAGGTCTGTGGGCTTGTTGTCGTTCTCCTCATCGAGCATTCCGAGATTGGAAAGGAGCTCTTTTGCGGAGTTATAGCCCATCTTCTTCTGGCGGTTGTTTATGGCCGCAACCTCAATGATAACGGCGAGGTTGCGTCCCGGGGATACGGGTACTGTGCAGAGCGGAACATTTACGCCGAGGATGCTTATGTCCTCCTCGTCAATGCCCATGCGCTCATAGGCCTTGGTGTCGTCCCAGGCCTCAAGGTCGACAACGAGGTCGATTCTCGAGGTGTTTTTTACCGACTTCATACCGAAGAGTCTGCGGGCATCGATGATGCCGACGCCGCGGAGTTCAATAAAGTGTCGGATATTATCAGGGGCGGAGCCTACAAGTGTCCTCTTCGACACTTTTCTTATCTCAACGGCGTCGTCGGCCACGAGACGGTGCCCGCGGTTTATAAGCTCAACGACATTTTCGGACTTGCCCACGCCGCTGTCTCCGGTGATGAGAACACCTTCACCGAAGACCTCGACGAGCACGCCGTGGCGTGTCTCGCGCTCGGCAAGTTCGACATTGAGATAGGATACGAGTGACGAGACTGAGAACGAAGTCTCACTGTCGCTCTTCAGAAGAGGGACCTCATACTTCTTCGCAAAAGGCATAAAGAGTTCAACAATATCCTCTGTGACACTGACGGAGAAGACTATTGCCTTCGGATGCCTTGACATGAGCCTTTCCACGCAGTCCTCAGCCTTTTCATTCTCCGGAAGTCCCTTGAGGAAGAGCTGTTCCGAATTGCCTATGAACTGAATTCTGTTTGCGGAGAAGTTTACATCGTCACGGGCAAGAATAAGACCGGGACGCGAAACCTCCATGGCCGATACCATAACCTCCTCCGGCGGTACCGGAGAAAAGATTTCGGTATAGCCTTCCGAAGCAATTATTTTACTCAGTGAAACAGAATAATTCGTAGCCATATCCGTTCCCTTTCTTAAAGCTTATTTTATGGAGAGTGCCGCTCTGTAAGCGGTATGTGTGGCATTTGCAACACGGCCGACCTGTGCGGCATCACCGACAGAGCATGTCGGAGCAATTGCCTTGATATCGTCGGAGAGACCGGTCGCCCTGACACCGAGAGCAAGAACAACATAGTCACAAGGAACTGTCTTGCGGCGTCCGGGAACGTCCGCGTCTTCAAGAATGACGCAGTCGCTCTTCATCTCGACAAGCTTGTAGCCTGTGATGAACTGTGTACCCTTAGCCTCAAGCTTCGGAACGACGTCATCAAGATGCTGCTGCCATGTGCCCGGAGCAATCTCCTTGGCCATTTCAACGATTGTGATCTTGTTTCCGTCCTCAGCAAGGAGTTCGGAGGTCTCAAGTCCGGTCATACCGGAACCGATTACGGCGATGTTCTTGCCCGTGGGCCTGAACTGACCTGTCAGCACCTCTGTTACCGTGCATACGTTGGGAAGGTCATAACCGGGGATTTTCGGCTTGATTGCAGCGCCGCCGGTAGCGTCGATAATAGCTATCGGAGCGAGAGCCTTAACCGATTCGGGAGTTGCGGGAGCATTGACCCTGATCTCTACGCCGGCCTTGTCACAGGCGGTCTTGAGGTCCTGGATAGCCCAGCGGAGCTTCTCCTTCTTCGGAGGCCTTGCGGCAAACTCGAACTGTCCGCCGAGATAGTCATTCTTCTCAAACAGTGTTACCTTGAATCCGCGCTGGCCGAGTGTCTTGGCCGCCATGAGGCCTGCAGGGCCGCCGCCGATAACGACAACGGGTCTGCCTGCGCCGTCCTTCGGAGGTTCAAGGCTGTAATCGAGTTCCTTACAGGCGCGGGGATTAAGCGCGCATTCAAGGGCGGTGTTCTGCATTGCACCGTGCATCATTGACTCTATACAGTAGAGGCAGCAGATACAGCGCTGGATGTCCTCGGGATGTCCCGCCTCAGCCTTTGAAGCCCAGTAAGGGTCGGCAATGAGCGGACGGCCGAGGCCGATGATATCCTGTGTTCCCTCTTCGAGCTGCTTCTCTGCCTGCTCGGGAGTACGGATGAGATTGGCTGCGATGACGGGTATTTTGACTGCGGCCTTGACAGCGGCTGCATTGCCCTTTCTCCAGCCGAGTTCGAATGTTGTCGGCTCAAGCCAGGAGTTCATCGTGTCATAAGTACCCGAAGAGATATCTATGGCGTCTATGCCGTATGACTCGAGCATCTTTGCAATCTCAACACCTTCATCGAGGCGGAGACCCATGTCGTAGCCGTACATGCGATAGTATTCATCAACCGTAAGACGTACGGTAATCGGATAGTCAGGTCCGCACTTGGCTCTGATTTTTTCGATAATTTCCTTTATGATGCGGCAGCGGTTTTCAAGAGATCCGCCGTATTCATCCTCACGTCTGTTGGTATAGGGTGAGAGGAACTGCTGGAGCAGGTAACCGTGCGATGCATGGAGCATTACACCGTCAATGCCGGCCTCTTTGCAGCGGCGGGCGCCCTCAGCGAACTCGTCTTCTATCTTGCCTATCTCCCACTTTGTGAGAGCACGTGTCTTCTGTGTCTTTACGGGAGAAGAGCCTATGCCTGTGGGAACGTTCGATGCAGATACAACCGGAAGATAAAAATGGTGCATGAAGGGGTTTTCGAAATAATCAAAGTACTTTGTCATTCCGAAGAAGGCCTTCCACCACAGAGGTCCCACGGGTGTGCCGCCGAGGACATCAGCGAGTTTCCATGCGGTTACTACGAGCTGATAGGTCTGACGTCCCGTGTGATGCAGCTGCACGAAAACCTTAGCGCCGTACTTATGGCACTCGTCCGCAAGTTTTCTGAGCCCGGGAATACAGTGATTGTGTGTTACCGAGAGCTGAAGCGGGCTTGTTGCGCCTGTCCAGTCGGAAATACGCGTAACCTCAGTCTGGATGAGGCCGGTGCCGCCCTTTGCGCGCTCACCGTAATAGGCGATAAGTTTATCGCCCGCTGTACCGTCAAGTTCCGCAACACCAACGAGCATGGGCTCAAGGGCAATACGGTTCTTGATTTCGACGTTGCCTATCTTGATAGGCTCAAACATCTTCGGATAGTACTGGTTCATGATAATCGCTCCTTCAAGATTTTTTGCCAAACGGTGGTTTCAAGTTAACCTCATAGATTATACCTAAAAACATCACTCGTGTAAATTAAAAGTAAGAGGCAAAAGTTCGTTAAATTTATAACTTACGGTTTTGCCCTCCCCGTTCCTCAGGTAAACATCGAAATCCGATGATACAAACTCCGAGAGAGCCTGGCGGCAGGTGCCGCAGGGATAGCAGGGATCTGCCGGTACTCCGTCGGGGCCGCCCGTTATGGCGATGGCGGTAAATTCCGTATGTCCCTCCGACACGGCCTTGAAGAGGGCCGTGCGCTCGGCACAGTTCGTCACGCCATAGGAGGCATTCTCGACATTGCAGCCCGTAAAGACCGTGCCGTCGCTGCACAGGAGCGCGGCCCCGACCTTGAAATTCGAATACGGTGCATAAGCGAGATGCATTGCGTTTTCAGCCTGTTTTAAAAGTTCTTCGGGTGTAATCATAGTTACCTCATTTTTTCGTGAATCTGTAAAACTCATTCGGTGTGAATGTCACCTCCGACAGGAAGCTCTCACCGTCGAGGTCAGTCAGATATCCGAACAGATCCTCGATCGTTTTTCCTATGTCTGCGTATGTTTTGCGTGTCCCGAGATTTGCTGCGGGACCCCCTCTCGTATACCAGAGGAGAGGAATATATTCGCGTGTATGGTCGGTGTGAGCCGTAAATGACGGGTCACAGCCGTGGTCGGCGGTAATGATTAAGACATCGTCCTCGCGGAGTTTCGTCAGGAACTTCGAAAGCCAGGCATCAAACTCCGAGATTGCCGCGGCATAGCCGTCAATATCCCTCCTGTGGCCATAGAGCATATCAAAGTCCACGAGGTTGGCAAAGCAGAGACCGTCAAAGTCACGCTCGGCCACCGAGTCCAGGACCTCCATGCCGTTGGCATTACCCGTTGTAGGATTGCTCTCTGTCACGCCGGAACCCGCGAATATGTCGCTTATTTTTCCTATCGAGATTACGTCCTTGCCGTAGTACTTAAGGACATTGAGCAGCGTGCCCGGAGGCGTCAGTGAAAAGTCATGGCGGCGAGGGGTGCGTGTATAGTTCCCCGAGGTGCCGGTAAACGGCCTCGCTATGACCCTGCCGACGGGCACTATCTCCCTCGCGATTTTGCAGTACTCATAGAGCTGCTCGACGGGGACAACGTCCTCGTGGGCAGCGATCTGGAATACGGAATCTGCGGATGTGTAGACGATGAGTTTTCCCGTAGCTACGTGCTCCTCGCCGTAGTCGCGGATGACGTCCGTGCCTGAGTAAGGCTTGTTTACAAGCCATCCCCTGCCCGTGCGCTTTTCAAACTCATCCATTATCACAGGCGGGAATCCGTCAGGATAGGTCGGCAGAGGCTCGGGACTTATGTGTCCGCAGATCTCCCAGTGACCTATGGTCGTATCCTTGCCCTGTGAAGCCTCGGCACATCTGCCGAAAGATGCCATGGGGCTTGAGAACGAAGGCAGAAAATCCACGCCTTCAATGTTGAAGAGTCCGAGCTTTTCCAGGGTCGGCGCGGAGAACTTATCCGAGCCGGAAACCGCTTTTATTGTATTCGCTCCGATATCACCGAAAGCCCCGGCATCGGGCAGTTCGCCCACACCGAAGCTGTCGAGTACTATCATGAATACACGCTTTGACATCAGTCTGCCTCCCTGTCGAGTTCAACAGCAGTACCCAGGGCAATCTCCATCATCTGCGTGAAAGAGGTCTGCCTGGCCTCAGCGTCCAGGAACTGATTCTTAAGCGGACAGTCCGAGATTGTGCAGATGGCGAGCGCGTTCTTTCCTGCTCTTGCGGCCTCCATATAAAGGGCTGCCGCCTCCATCTCAGTCGCAAGGACATTGTGCATCTTCTGCCAGGCCGAGAGGTCATGGGTATCGTCATAGAAGGTGTCAGATGAATAGATTGATCCCACCTTCATTTCAATGCCGAGATCGGCAGCCACATCGACTGCCGTCTTCAGCAGTTTAAAGCTCGCCGTCGGCGCATATCTGCCGGGCAGACTGTACTGCGCTTCGAAATTTGAATTCGTGCACGCCGACATGGCGGCAACGACATCGCGCAGTTCTATGTCGTCGGCTATGCCGCCGGCGGTGCCTATGCGGATTATGTTATCAACATCATAGAAGTTGAACAGTTCGTGTGAATAGATTGCCATGGAAGGCATACCCATGCCTGAGGCCATGACAGAGACGCGGGTGCCCTTGTAGAATCCCATATATCCCTGAATGCCGCGCACGTTGTTCACGAGTTTCGCGTCAGTCAGGAAGTTCTCCGCGATAAATTTCGCGCGCAGCGGGTCGCCGGGCATGAGCACGGTCTTTGCGAAATCCGCAGGTGAAGCTGTGTTATGAGGTGTAGGTGTCATTAAAACATCTCCTTTATTTCATTCATGCGCGCAGCCGCGACATCATAGCCGTGATGATAAAACGCGGCGAGTTTATCCGTATCGCTCTCCATTGAGTCTATCATTTTATCGGCATCGGGCCTCAGTATTACGGCCTTTCCCTCTGCTTCGAGTTTTTCGCAGAAGGCTATCTCTGCGTTATACATCTCAGACCTTCTCCTGAGCGCTTCGGCCAGTTTGGGATACTTACCGTTCATCGCCTTCGCGCCCATCTCCATCTTCGGGTCAAAGTCCTTCTTTCTGTAACCGAGAGGTCTGGTCAGCACAATCAGCAATTTGTCGCATCCGTCCTTTACGGCCTTCTCCGCGGGAATCGAGTCGGCAATGCCTCCGTCATAGTACGGCACGCCGTCAATCTCAATTGCCGGGAAAAACAGAGGCTGTGCGCAGGTCGCCTTGAGCATTGTGGCCTTCTCATCCAGCTTCATTCCGTCCAGATACTCGGCCTCACCCGTCAGGGCGTTTGTGACACCCACGACAACCTTATCTCCGCTGTTTCTGTAAGTTTCAAAATCAAACGGCACAAGTTTCATCGGAACTTCCTCATAGAGGAATTTCAGACCGAAGAGACTCTTCTCCTTCGGATAGTTCAAAAGACCGAAATACCTTCTGTCGTTTCTGTAAGTTGTCGTTATCTTATAATTTCTTCCGTTCTGTCTCGAAACATATGACACACCGTCGGTGATACCGGCGGAAACGCCTATGACATACGGAAAATGAATGTCATTATCCAGCAGGGCATCCATGACGCCGCTTGAGAACATGGGGCGCATGCTGCCGCCTTCAAGTACGAGTCCCTGCATTACAAAAGTCCCTCCGACTTAACTATCTTCACAATTCTGCTCGTGCCGAGCCTGTCAGCACCGAGAGCCAGGAATTTCTCGGCATCCTCTATTGAGGAGATACCTCCTGCGGCCTTGATCCTGGTGCTGCTCTTCATCTCATCGAGAGTTTTCTTAAACAGTTCAACATCATGGAATGTCGCGCCGGCCTTCGAGAAACCCGTCGAGGTCTTGATGAATTCGGCATTTGACTCGCTGACAATCCTCGTGATCTTCACAATCTCCTCGTCAGTCAGCTCGCAGGTCTCCACTATGACCTTCAGCACCTTGCCGCAGCAATGGGCTTTGACTTCATTTATCTCGGCCAGGATCTCATCATACTTTCCGTCTTTCAGCCAGCCGAGATTAATAACCATATCTATTTCATCGGCACCGTCGAGCACTGCCGAACGGGCCTCGTCACACTTGACGAACGTCGTGTTATAGCCGTTCGGGAAGCCGATGACGGTGCAGACAGGCACCCTGTGGTGCAGGTAGTCCGCGCACTGCTTAACATATGACGGCGGCACGCAGACAGACGCCGTCTTATACAGAACCGCATCGTCGCAGAGGGCCTTTATCTCCTCCCACGTCGCCGTCGGGCTGAGCAATGTATGGTCGACCTTCGCCAGAATATCCCTAATTTCCATAAGTTTCACCTTCTAAAATTGCAAGGGAGGGTGAGGTGTTTGCCGACGGAAACCACCGTATTATTTGCGACCTACACTTAAAAGTCTACAAATCTCTGCAAATACTCGAGGTGTGTTTCCCGGCGGTAAATGCCTCAGCGTCCCAGAACTTTATATATCAGAGTTTCCTCAGCTGGTTGAGTATCCGAGAACTCAATGGCATTGAGAATCATCTGCTCAGCCTGAGGAATCTTGTCTTC
Source organism: Clostridia bacterium (assembly GCA_017451425.1). Taxonomy (GTDB): domain Bacteria; phylum Bacillota; class Clostridia; order Oscillospirales; family Acutalibacteraceae; genus UBA1227. The sequence goes on from JAFSPP010000014.1 coordinate 28,959, forward strand.
CATGTCAGTACAGAGCACTGCTATGACATCGCCCTCCGTGAGCTTATCTCCGGTCTTTTTAAGCAGCGAGATGCCGGCCTTGTAGTCAATGGGGTCACCCTTCTTCTCGCGGCCGGCGCCGAGCACGACGGAGGCTATGCCTACCTGTTCGGCATTCATGTGCGAGATAAAGCCGCCGCGGGGACTTTTCACCTCATGGGAATACTGCGGGGCCGGGAAGAGCGACGGGTCGTCAAGGACGGCCGTGTCGCCGCCCTGGGCAGAGACCATGGCCTTCAGTTTCTCAAAGGCGCTGCCGTCCTCAAGGACTTCAAGAACCTTGGGCCTTGCCTCGTCGGCAGCGCAGTCAAAGCAGGATGCGTACATGAGGCTCGCGATTTCGACGCAGACCTCGCGAAGGTCGGCGGGACCGCCGCCTTTCAGCACGTCAACAGCCTCTTTGACTTCGAGTATATTGCCTATATTTACGCCTAACGGCGTGTCCATATTCGTGATTACGGCAGTCATTTTCCTGCCGGCCATGGTGCCGATTTCCACCATGGCTTTTGCGAGCTCTTCCGCGGCAGCCGGAGTCTTCATAAAGGCTCCGGAACCGCAGGTTACGTCGAGCACTATGTGCCGGCTGCCGCCCGCGAGCTTCTTTGAGATTATTGATGAAGCGATGAGAGGTACGGATTCCACGGTTGCGGTGACATCACGGAGGGCATAGAGTTTCTTGTCTGCGGGCGTCAGATTGCCTGACTGCCCTATTACCGAGATGCCTATGTCCTTTACCTGACCGAAGAACTCATCGGATGAGAGTTCGACTTTAAAGCCCGGTATGGACTCGAGTTTGTCGACCGTTCCTCCGGTGTGGCCGAGGCCTCTGCCGCTCATCTTCGCTACCGTGCAGCCCAGTGCGGCTGCGACAGGCGCCACGACGAGGGTTACCTTGTCGCCCACACCTCCCGTGGAATGTTTGTCGACGGTTTTGTCGCCTAAAACGGTGAGGTCAAGCATGTCACCGCTCTTCGCCATTGCGAGTGTGAGGTCAGTCGTCTCTCTCGGTGTCATATCGGAGAAGAACACCGCCATACAGAGGGCGGATGCCTGATAATCCGGGATCGAGCCGTCGACATAACCGGAAATAAAGAAGTTTATCTCCTCAGTCGTCAGTTCATTGCCGTCCCTTTTCTTTTTTATGATGTCGTACATTCTCATGGGCCACACCTCTTTAATGAATATTATACTATAAAAAGAGAAGAAGAGCCACACCGAGTTGGTGTGACTCTTCCCCTCTTTTAATGGGATTTTAACAATGATTACTCATCGTTGGATACATCTGTGGCTTTGTCGAATATGGCTTCGACTTCCTGTGACGGAGCCTTTGTGAGAAGCGTTACAACTACTGCAACGATTGTTGCGGCAATGACGCCGGGAACGATTTCATAGACGCCTGTCTTTGCAGTAAGAGTGTACAGCCAGACAATATCTACTGCGGCGCCGATTACAATACCCGCAACAGCGCCAGGATAGTTGAAGCGCTTCCAGAAGAGTGAAAGCAGAACAACGGGTCCGAAAGAAGCACCGAAGATACCCCAGGCATTGTCAACCATTTCCATGATTGCCTGAGCCCCCTGGCCCTTCGCGTTGGCAATAAAGAAGGCAACTACGGTTACGAGAAGAACGACCAGTCGTCCCACCCATAAAACCTCTTTTTCAGAGGCCTGCTTTCTGAGAATGGGCTTGTAGATATCGCTTGTGAAAGCGGAACTTGCGACGAGGAGCTGAGAGTCGGCAGTTGACATTGAAGCCGCGATAATGGCCGCAAGAAGAATACCTGCGATGAATGACGGGAAGTATTCACGTGCGAATACTATGAATATGGTCTTCTGGAGACCGGCCTCAAGAAGCTCGGCACCGAAAATCATACGTCCGTAGTATGCGACGAGTATTGCGCAGAGAAGTGTGATTACAACCCATACGCTGCCGACAACGGCGGATTTTTTAAGCATGGAAGGCTTTTCAACAGCCATGAAGCGAACAAGGATATGCGGCATTCCGAAGTAGCCGAGACCCCAGCCGAAGCCGGTTACGATATCCTGCCATGAAGCACTGAAGAGATTGCCGGTGAATGCCGGATACTCACCCACTGCCTGTACATTTGCGGCGATAACCGCGGGATCTACGTTCTTTATGTGAATAGCGGCGAAGATAGGCACGAGGAGAAGCGCCACGAACATAAGCGTTCCCTGGAGGAAGTCAGTTGATGAAACCGCCTTGAAGCCGCCGAGGAATGTATATGTGAGAATGATTGCCGCAAAGATAATCATTGCGGTCTTTGTGGAGAGACTCGGGATGAGAGTCGTGAACACCGTGGAACCGGCAACAAATGCGGACGCAACATAGAGCGTAAATGCTATAAGGAAGATTACGGCGCAGACTATTGCGAGCGCAGGTGACTTCGAAGCGAATCTGTTGGTCAGATACTGAGGAAGTGTTATGGAGTCACCGGAGGCCTTTGAGAACCTTCTGAGCCTCTGAGAGCAGAGGAACCAGTTTGCGATTGTACCGCATGCGAGACCGATACCGATCCACGCCTGTCCCATACCGAAAGCAAGCATTGAACCCGGGAGACCCATGAGAAGCCATGCGCTCATGTCGGATGCCTGCGCAGAGAGAGCGGTTACCCAGGGACCCATCTTACGGCCGCCGAGGAAGTACTCCTTCTGGTTTGCGTTTTTCATTGTCTGAAGGAAGAAGTAAATACCTACTCCCATCATGCATACAAAGTAGAGAATAAAAGCTAAAATTTCTCCGTTCATAGATAAAACCCCCTTTGGGAATGGAGATATTCTAACATGACGAATACCTAAAATCAATACAGAACAAAGTATAGACTATTTTCCAAACTAAATTCTATATTTTGGCAAAATTTTACTTTATTATAGGGATTTATGAATAGACTAAAATGAGAAACACAACAAAAACAAAAAGTGGAATCTGCATCGCGATACAAATTCCACTCTTAAATTATACCTTTATAAACGCGAGAAGCTGAGGCATGAGCTTTGCCGCATAGTCCTTCAGGGGATAATCCCCGTTGCAGATACACCAGTCATAGAGCAGGCCGCGCTCCAAAAGAGCATAGGTCTTCACTATGTCGTTTGTCGAGAGATCCGCTCTTATCTCCCCCGCCTTCTGACCGTCAGACACAACCTCACGGAGAAGTTTATAGTACATGCGGTTGTAGTCGAGAAGCTGCTTTTCGCCTTTGGTCACGAGCTGGGAGGAATAGAGTCTGCCGAGGAGGTCGAGTGAGACGGAGTCCTCTATCATTCCGAAGAGGGCGGAATTCATAAAGAGCAGCCTGTCAAAGGAGTTCTTTATTGTCCGGACCTCAGGGGATATCTCCTCGTACTTCTCGTCAAAGAGATATGAGAGGGATCCCATAAGTTCATCTTTTGACTTGAAGTAGTGATAGAAGGAGCCTTTGGAAGTCTTCGATTCGGCGATTATCTCGTCAACTGTCGTATCTTCGTAGCCCTGCTCATAGAAGAGTTTCCAGGCAGCGGCAACGATTTTGCTCTTTGTAGTATTTGACTTTTTCATGGTCTGTTACTCTATCATGAGTCCGGCAAGAATGCTCGAATACACCTTTGCCGGATCCTCAAGGAAATTGTCCTTCACCTTTTCGGCGAGATCACGGTCGCCGGAGAAGATAGAGAGTTCCATAAGGGTGGACTCCCCTGCCTTCATGGTGAAAGTGACAGTATAGCCGTCCTGTGCGGGCTCAATCTTTACCTCGTTTTCCTTCGCGTTGCGTTCAAGGGTAATAAGATGTATGGCGGAGCGGATGGCATTTTCACGCACCGTCTTGGGGAGGTCCTTCTCAACGAGAGATACGGCCTCCTTGCCGGACTCGGTCACGTGGAGATATTCCTTGTCATCGACAAGATCACCGGTCACGCTGCCGTTTGAGAGAAGATCTGAAACGGCATCCATGGCCTCGAAGTAATTGGCTATGCCGCGTTCCTGCATTATGCTGCCTATCTGCTCCCTTGTGAGACCGCCGTCTATGTTCTTGAGAAGATAGCAGACAAGGACCTTTATCTCATCCTTACTGCGAAGTCCGCCCGGGATTATGCCCTCATCGAGCGCGTCGAATTCAGTGTAATTCTCCAAATCAGTAAACCTCCTTGTCCTCTTCTATTCCGCCGGTGATATCCTGTCTGGACTTGAACAGATAGCCGTTCTCCTCCAGGAAGAATTTATCGCCGAGCACCTTTTCTATGCCTTTTATAACACAGTTTAAGGGGTCGTCGGCAACCCTTGTGTTAATCTTCGTAAGCTTGCTTATCGCCTGGTCTATGCCGAAGAGCTGGGCCGTGCCGCCCGTCAGGATAATGCCCTCTTCTATGATATCGGCGACAAGTTCGGGCGGAGTGCGTTCAAAGACATCCCTTACAGCCTCAAGGATCATCTTGATGTGTTCCCTCATCGCGAGGTAGACCTCGTTGGAGGTTATCTCGAAGTCTAAAGGCATGCCGGTGAAGTAGTCTTTTCCGCGCGCGAAGGCAGCTGTCTCCTCGCGACGCAGGAAGGCACAGCCGACCTGTTTCTTTATCTCCTCCGCCGTCTGTTCGCCGATTATGATATCGCGCTCGCGGCGGCAGTAGCGGACAATGTCCTCATTGAGAGCGTTGCCGGCGACCTTCACACTGGAGGCCACGGCCATCGTGCCCATGGTGATTACGGCGATATCCGTCGTACCTCCGCCGAGGTCGACAATCATGACGCCGCTCGGATGGTCTATGTCAATGCCCGCACCGATGGCCGCCGCCAGGGGTTCCTCCATGAGGCAGGCCCTACCTGCGCCGCTCGCGGTGATGACATCGAGGATTGTACGCTTTTCAAGGTTCGTCACAGAACCGGGCATACTGATTATGATATTCGGTTTGAAGATTCTGTTTCCGCAGATCTGTTTGATGTAGTAACGGAGCATGTGCTCGGTTACGGTGAAGTCGGATACCACTCCGTCCTTCATCGGACGGACAACGCTGACCGAGTCGGGCTCCCTTCCCAGCATTTTAAGCGCGGGCCTTCCGATGGCCATAATCTTGCCCGTGGTCTTCCTGTAGGCGACTATGGAAGGTTCGGAGACAACTACTCCCTTGCCCTCCACACAGGCAATCAGTGAAGTGGTACCGAGATCAATTCCGATATTGATTCCCAGCATTTTACACCTCTGAAGAAAACTAGACTGAAGTCTGTACTTTCTTTCGCGTAAACTTCATTATACTATCATTCATTTATAAAATAAATACCTTTTATTTTCGCGGAGTCAGCGTGGCACAGGCTATGTGGACTGACTTCGCGCCGGAAAACAGGAGCACGCGGGCACAGGCCTTACAGGTGGCGCCGGTCGTCAGAATGTCATCCACCAGCAGGATGCGTTTACCGACTACGGACCGGCCTCTGTTCAGGCTGTAGGCGCTCTCAATATTCTTCTGCCTGTGCTCCGCGTCCAGCAGATGCTGGACCTGTGTGTCCCTGCTCTTTCGGAGCAGCTCGCAGTCACGCTCGTAGCCGAGACGCATCTGCTCCGCTATGAGCCGGCTCTGGTTGTAGCCGCGCTCGGCGAGGCTCGCACGGGTCGCAGGCACGCAGGTGAGAATATCAAACTCCAGACCGTAGAACTTTGCCCGGACCTCGCGCTCCAGCTCCGCCGCGAAAAACGGCGCGGACGAGATATCCGAGCTGAACTTCAGCCTCTGCATTGCGTTCTTTACCGCGCCGTCATACAAAAGCGGCGACGCGACATTTTCAAGTTCGCGGTCCGGGCGCGTTATTGTCTCCGCACATTCCCCGCAGAAAAAATGAGCGAGCAGAAAATCTCCGGGCCGGTTTTCGTCCAAGATATACTCTCCGCAGGAGATGCACTTCTCGGGAAAGACCAGGTTTAAGAGTTTTTCTGCTCCGCTGATTGATTTTGACATGACTATTCCGCCTTCAGTAAGTATTTCAGGGCGGAATATCTTTTGATTTTTCTGTCGTTTTCGACCATTCTGAGTATGGTCTCACGGGTTCCTATGGTGATCATCTTGCTCTTTGCCCTCGTCACCGCAGTGTAGAAGAGATTGCGGTAACAGAGGTTCGGCGGCACGCCTATAACCGGCATTATAACCGCCTCAAACTCGCTGCCCTGACTCTTGTGAACCGTCACGGCATAGGCGAGTTCGAGTTCCTTGAAACTCTCTGCCGGGTAGGTGGCGACTCTGCCGCCAAAGTCTATCTTCATGACGGCCGCGCGCCTGTCTATCGAGAGCAGGGTACCTATATCGCCGTTGAAGATGCCTTCACCCTGCTCGACTTTGCCGCGCGCGTCCCTGCGCTCCCAGACAATGTCATAGTTGTTTTTGATCTGCATGACCTTGTCGCCTTCCCTGAAGGTGCGGGCCATGTTCTTATACTCGTTCTTGCCCTTGGCCGGAGGGTTTACGGCCTCCTGCAGAAGACGATTGAGGTTTGCGGTTCCCGTATCGCCTTTTCTGCTCGGGCAGAGGACCTGAATGTCCTTTACGGGATCGTACCCGTATGCCTTCGGCAGTCTGTTCCGGTAAAGGTCTATTATGTCATAGACGGCTTTGTCGCTGCTCTCCCTCTCCATGTGGAAGAAGTCGTTGTCTACACGGGAGAGGTCGGGCTCCTCGCCGCTCACAATCCTGTGGGCGTTTGTGACTATGAGGCTCTGCATTGCCTGCCTGAAGACCTCTGAAAGTTCCACTACGGGAAGAAGTCCGGACTCCAGGAGGTCGTGCAGCACGCTGCCCGCTCCGACAGCCGGAAGCTGGTCGTTGTCTCCCACCATTATCAGGCGGCAGCCAATCGGCAGCGCTGAGAGCAGGGCCGAGAAGAGTATGACATCCACCATCGAGAGCTCATCGACGATGAGCACATCGGCCTCGATGGGATTCTTCTCGTTCCTCTTGAAGGCCATGCGGTCATCGCTGCCCCGCTCCGCCTCAAGGAGCCTGTGTATGGTGCTCGCCTCCTTGCCCGTAATCTCGGACATGCGCTGCGCCGCACGTCCCGTAGGGGCACAGAGGACGACATTCAGGCCGTCTCTCTCAAAGAGTTCGAGTATACCGTTTACGGTAGTAGTCTTTCCCGTACCGGGCCCGCCGGTCAGTATGAGCACTCCCTTCTGGGCGGCAGTCATTATAGCCTCTTTCTGGAGTTTTTCATATGTTATTCCGTTGGCCTTTTCGAGTTTCTCTATCTCCTTGTCGAGAGTGCGCCTTCCCGCGGGCGGGAACTTCACCATCATCTTTATCTTATATGCGGCCATACACTCCGCCTCATGTATGTAAGGCAGTGAGAGATACTCCTTGCCATCCATCTCAAAGGCGGTGAGCTGCCTCTGTTCGACAAGGGTATCCATTGCAATGTCTATGGTGTCCTTATCTATATCTAAGAGGTCAGAACACGGGGAGAGCATCTTCTCCCTCGGAAGACAGGTATGTCCGTTACTTGAGAGATTGTATGCGACAACATGCAATATGCCCGCTTCAATCCTGTATTCGGGCTTCGTCGCCTGAGGCAGTGCGGCCGCAATTGCGTCAGCGCGTTCAAAACTTATGCCTATCTCGGGTATACAGAGCATATAAGGGTTTTCCGTAACCCTGAGGACTGCATAGCCTCCGAAGACACGGAAGACATTTATACTCTCGTTTGCGGTGAGCCCAAGCGCCTCAAGTTTAATCATTATCTCGCGGACCTCATTGGTCTTGCGAAACTCCTCGCTTATGGCTTTTGCCTTCGCCGCGGTTATTCCCTTTATCTTTGCGAGGCGTTCGGGGTCGTTCTCAATTACATCGAACGCGTCCTCACCGAATGCCTCTATTATCTTTACAGCCGTGGACGGGCCCACGCCCTTTACCGCACCCGACGAGAGGTACTTCAGCATGGTCGCCGCAGTTGACGGCATGGCCCTCTCAACCGACTCGGCGCGAAACTGCCTGCCGAAGGTCGGATGTCTGTCCCAGTTGCCGGTGAAGTGAACCTCCTCGCCCGCCGCTATCTCCGGCAGGACGCCTACGACGGTTATGAGTTCACCGTCCTCGCTTGCGACATCAAGCACGGTATAGCCGGTATCTTCCTTACGATAGATTATCTCTTCGGCAACACCGAAAAGATTGTCCATATCTTCCGTCAGCACAAGGTTCACCTCCTCTTTGATAATACTAATTCATTATAACAAAAAAGGGTGCATCGTGCGCACCCCTTTTTCATATAGCGTGATAGGATCTGTAAGCCGAGTTCTGTCTTTTAAGGCAATCATCTATCTAGACCGCCCATTGCTGAGCGGTTCAAGCCACCCTTCTGCTTTATAGCGGCCGAGCAAGCCTTGCAAGTCGGTGTTGCTCCGGATGGGGTTTACATGGCCACGATGTCTCCACCGTGCCGGTGAGCTCTTACCTCGCCTTTCCACCCTTACTGCGCAAGCGCAGCGGTATATCTCTGTTGCACTTTCCCTAAGGTCACCCTCGGCGGCCGTTAGCCGTCATCCTGCTCTTCGGGGCTCGGACTTTCCTCCCGCGTAACACGCCGGCGACTGCCCAATCCAATCACGCGCCTATTTTACCCAAATGCGGCATTAAAGTCAATAACCGCGCAGTACAATAAGGTTTACTTTTAATAAAATATTTGCTAAACTGTATTTATGTTTTTAAAGGTGGTGTAACATCTTGAGCAAAAATAGCGAAAGAAAACCATTGCCCAGGCGTGCATTTATAGTATGCTTCACCCTGATATTCCTGATTGCGCAGCTTGTTTTCTTTATAATTACATTATCAAGCATGCCCATCATCAAGGACACCATAGACATGTCGAGCAGATTCAATCAGATCTTTGCCGCAACCCTTGATGAGTACTATCTCGTGGCATGTATCTCAGCTTCCGTAATTGAGGGACTCTGCCTGGTAATAGCATCATATCTCTTTGCGGAGAGGCACTGGCCGGCTCTCATTACCCTCATCACAATGTCGGTGAACTTCCTGGTCTGCCTGCTCACATTCATCGGACTCTACTTCATAGACCTGAGAAATGTATACTTCACCATCCAGGTCACCTTCCTGATTCCGATAATCACAATATTCCTCTCCAGCGTCTTCATCATCGATGACACCGTGGATGTTTTAAACGGCAAGTATGAAAAACACCTGTCCAAGATTACGAGAAACGTCCAGGAGAGACTCGACACCTCAATTGAGAAGACAAGGACAAAGACAAAAAGAGGAACTCTCAGGCCCGCGGACAATCCCAACAGGGAACTCGTAAGAATACCGGCCACCGAAGAGGGCACCCTCCTTCGGGCAAACGATATCTCACAGGCCGCGGCCAACACAATCCCGAATCTCGGCAAATAAAAAAACAAACCTGAGGAGGAATCCTCAGGTTTTCTTTATATCATTTCAAGTATTTCGAAGATGACGCGGTTTGACATCAGAAAACCGCGTCTGTTAAGTTTCAGGGTGGTGGCGCCCGCCTCGATGAAAGGCGCGAGGTCAGCCCTGGCGGCAACGCGTCCGGCAAAGTCGGCGGGAAGGTCTGACACGCCCTCCGCGAGGCGAAGGCCGAGCATGAGTCTCTCTTCGATTGAACCGCCCGGCCCGTCATCGACGGTGCCGGCACCCGAAATAAAAGCATTTATGTCAGACGGGAAAAAGAAACGCCTGCCGTCGGCAAAGGAGTGTGCCGCCGGACCGATTCCGAGGTATTCCTCGTCTCTCCAGTATTTCAGATTGTGCCTGCTCTCAAAACCCGGCACGGCAAAGTTTGAAATCTCATACTGTTTAAGGCCCGCTGACTCCAATGTGTCGCAGGTCAGTTCATACATGTCACAGACTTCGTCCTCGGAGGGCAGAGCAAGGCTTTCCCTCCTGTTGAAGAACACGGTGCCCTCTTCAAGTTTAAGCATATATGCGCTTATGTGGGGCACTTTAAGGCCCGTACAGAATTCAAGAGTTTCAATAAGGCTCTCCCTGTCCTGACCGGGCACACCGAGCATTACATCAAGAGAGATATTCTCAATGCCTGCGGCGCGCACCAGCGCGACCGCCTGTTTTACGCGGGCGGCGTCCGAGGCGCGGCCGAGCGCGCGGCGCTCCCCGTCCGACGCGGACTGGAGGCCCAGCGACACGCGGTTGACGCCTGCCGCAAAGACTGCCGGCAGAAAGCTTTCGAGATCCGACGAGGGATTGCACTCAACGGTTATCTCCGCATCCGGTGCGACATCGAAGTTTTCACGTACGGCCTGCAGCATATCGGCGACAAAGGAGCCGGGCACGGCAGAGGGCGTACCTCCGCCGAAATAGATTGTGTCGACCGGACGGCGGCCGTAAATATGAGAAAAAGAGGCAGTGGTGTTCACTACTGCCTCTGTGTATTTTTGCATGAGTTCCCCGTCCGGTCTGACCTTGTAAAAGTCACAGTACGGGCAAAACGACCTGCAAAAAGGGATGTGGATGTAAATGCCCATCGGCTTCATGCTGATCCCTCTCAGTCGTCGAGTTTAAGAACCGCCATGAACGCCTCCTGCGGCACCTCAACGGTACCGAACTGGCGCATGCGCTTCTTACCCTCCTTCTGTTTCTCGAGCAATTTCTTCTTTCTGGTTATGTCACCGCCGTAGCACTTGGCAAGTACGTCCTTGCGCATGGCCTTTACGGTCTCCCTGGCGATTATCTTACCGCCGATTGACATCTGGATGGGTATTTCAAAGAGCTGACGCGGGATGTTCTCCTTGAGCTTCTCTGCAATCTTCCTGGCCTTGTTGTAAGCCTTTTCGGAATGAATGATGAAGGAGAGCGCGTCTATCTGGTCACCGTTCAGGAGAACGTCAAGTTTGACGAGGTCTGACTGGCGGTAACCCATAATTTCATAGTCGAGCGAGGCATAGCCCCTCGTGCGCGACTTCAATACGTCAAAGAAATCGTAGATGATTTCGTTGAGCGGAAGCTCGTAATGAATATCAACTCTGTCCGGTGTGATATAGGACATATCGCGGAAGGTTCCCCTTCTGTCCTGGCAGAGGTCCATAATCTGTCCGACATAGTCGGGCGGAGAATAGATGTGCGCGTTTACTATCGGTTCCTCGGAGAACTGAATGGTCGCGGGGTCAGGATAGTTTGAGGGGTTGTCTATCTCTACCACCTGGCCGTTGGTCAGATGGATTTTGTAGATGACGCTGGGTATGGTGGTGACGAGGTCGAGATCGTATTCACGCTCGAGCCTCTCCTGGATTATCTCAAGATGTAAAAGACCCAAAAAGCCGCAGCGGAATCCGAAGCCCAGGGCACCCGATGTCTCGGGTTCAAAGCTTAAGGCGGCATCGTTGAGTTGAAGCTTGGCGAGAGCCTCTTTCAGGGCCTCATAGTCAGCGCCGTCGGCCGGATATATACCGCAGAATACCATCGGATTGACCTTGCGGTATCCGGGCAGGGCCTGCGGCGCGGGATTTGTCGCCAGGGTCACGGTGTCACCTACCCTGGCCTCGGAAACGGTCTTGATTGAGGCGGTAATATAACCGACCTCACCCGCTCTGAGCGAGGGTGCGGACTCCATGGTCTGGGCGCGCATATAGCCGACTTCAACTACCGTGAGCTCGGCACCCGTGGACATTAGGCGCATGGTGTCGCCCGCCTTTATTGTGCCGTCGACGATTCGCACGTACACGATTACGCCCTTGTAACTGTCGTAGATTGAGTCGAAGATAAGGGCGCGCAGGGGTGCGTGCTCATCACCCGTCGGCGGCGGCACGATCTTTACAATCTGCTCGAGCACCTGCTCCACGTTCTCGCCTGTCTTGGCGGAGACGCGCGGTGCCTCGCTGCAGTCAAGTCCGATAATATCCTCTACCTCCTTGCACACCTCTTCGGGATGTGCTGCAGGGAGGTCAATTTTGTTTATGACGGGGCAGATTTCGAGGTCGTGGTCCAGGGCGAGATATGTGTTCGCCAGTGTCTGGGCCTCTATGCCCTGTGTGGAGTCAACAATCAAAACCGCCCCCTCGCAGGCCGCGAGCGAGCGTGATACCTCATAGTTGAAGTCAACATGGCCCGGGGTGTCTATGAGATTGAGCTCATAGACCTGTCCGTCCTCAGCCTTGTAGTCGAGTTTTACGGCATGCGCCTTTATGGTTATGCCGCGCTCGCGCTCAAGGTCCATGTTGTCGAGGAGCTGTTCCGTCATATCGCGCTTCGCCACCATGCCGGTAAGTTCGAGCAGACGGTCAGCCAGTGTGGACTTACCGTGGTCGATATGCGCTATTATGGAAAAGTTCCTTATGTTCTGTTTATAGTCGGACAAATCAATCACCTGACTGTCCCGAAATCCAGGCCTCTGCCTCAAGAAGCCCTTCGGGACTATACTCAAATTCTTTCTTTTCGGTTCTGCCGGCCGCATCCTCAACCTCAAAGCAATTGTTTCTGTATGTGGCGGCAACGAAGACCTTGTCGGTCTCGTTTATGTTCTTCGGGAACACTTTGTATCTGAAACTTCCCACGCTGCCGGAATAGGTGTTCTTCTGGCACATGTAGTCAAAGCGCGGGATTTTAATCTCTGTACTCATGGATACTCCTAGTTTACGCGAAGATAGCTCATCGGCTGGATTGTAAGGCCGTTGTAATAGCTGACTTCACTGTTGTAGTTTACGTAGATGTATGTGCCCTTGTTGAACTCGGAGACATAGAGTCCGTCCTTGAGCTTCTTGTGGTCGGTCATCTTTGCTGAGCGCAGGTCTGAAAGCGCCGCATCAAAGGTCCTGTAGGCGTCGAGAGCCTGCTGTGACCACAGCTCGTAGTAGTTCTTCTCCTTGCTGTCGAAAGTGAGATTATAGGCAGGCATGGCGCCGTATTCAAGGCAGCGCAGAAGCATCCTGTCGTAATCGTCAACAGAATTGAGATAAGGGCTTGTATACTCAACCGTGCCGCGAAGAACCATCTGTACGAAAGGCTCAGCCGAATAGATGGCCGACTCCGGATAAGACGGTTTTATCGGAAGGCACGATACGATGTTCGCATTCTTCAAAGTGTAGAGGTTGCCGTTGTCCACCATTATGCTCTTGTTTGTAGAGAGCGAGATGGACTGATTGAAGATACTCTCGGCAAATTCCTGACGCGATACAGACTCCGTCGAAGGCAGGATTGTACCTACATCACCGAGGCAGTAACCCTTGAAGTCATATTTCTTCACGTTCTTGATGAAGGACATGACGTTGGATGTCAGGTCCTTTGTCGTAGTGGCTTTTCCGTCAAAGAAATTGGCTGTGACATAGAAACCGAAGCCCTGGGAAGAGAGATATGACATGAGTGAGTCAAGGGCCTCTCTGCTGCCGAACTTTGACTGTACGCGGAACTTCTTCAGAAGATTGTCATAGCGCAGATTGAGGGCATTTATTCCCTTGGCCTTAAGTACCGAGACCATGTCCTCGGCGTTCTCGTACTTGTTCTTTGAGTCCGCGGCTATGGTTATGTTTACGGGGAGATTACCCTCCTCTGCAACGGTACGTGTGGACATCATACCGTCACGCACCATCTCCTCACGGCACATGGATGCGAGTGAAGAGCAGGTTGCTGCAGAACCGGAGATAAACTTGTATGAGACCTTGAGGACCTGATTGGCGGGATATGAAAAAGCGGCAGAGACGTAATCCGTAGCTCCGGTCGTCGCCTTTATTTTCGAAATCGCGTCGCCGCCGGTGACAATACCGGCGAAGGCGGCGTCGCCGTGCTTTAAGCCGAAGGCGCCGAATACGGCCGGGTGCTTGTTCTCCTCCGTCCTCGTAAGGTCAGCGCCGTATGTGTCGAGGACATATACGGCCTCCTCGGACGAGGTCAGGTCAATGAGAGCGCCCGGTCCGTCCGGAATGACGATGAAATCCCCGCCCTGCGGGTCAGAGACCGCGCCGAAGGTCGGAAGAATTTCAATGCTGATTATTGTTACGTCCTTGCTGACTGAGGATGTGTCGACAGATGCGGAGAGTACGCCGTCCTCAAGTTTGAAACTCAGGGTAAGATCCACGCCGATTGACGGGTTCTTCGCCTTGTCCCTGAACTTATACTGGATGTCGAGTCCCTCGGCACTTGTCGCCACCTTAGCTCCGCCGAGAGCGACGGCATTGTCCTGTGAATTGAGCTTATACCACTTGACGCCGTCGGTGACCTCGACATTGAGGAGTGCGCCTACGCTGTTCTCGACGGTCGGCATTGAATAGTCAATATTACCCGTCGTGTCCTTGAGCGCTATGGCGCAGTTCGCCTCATCGAGCAGAAGTTCATAGAGTCCGGATTTTAAAACCGACTGGTAATTCTCCGGTACGGAAGTATGATACTGCGTGCCCTGGGCAGTATTTTCCACAACCTTGAGGCTCTCCTCCGTAAAGTGGGAGTTACAGCCTGCAAAACTGAGGACAAGTGCCAGGGCAAGCAAGATACAGATAAGTTTTTTCGTTGAAAACAGGTTCTTCATAAACCGTCCTTACTTAAGCGGATTATTTTCGGAGTCCTTTTCCTCTTTCGGGGTCTCCTTGTCGTCCATATTTGCGTAACGCTTAATCTTCATCGTTGTGGTCTTGATGAACTCGTTGTCACGGAGCGTTACTTTCTTTACGTTCTTATAATTCGGAAGTCTCTTGTTGAGGTCCTTGATAATCTCGTCAAAGAGACGCTCGAGCTCGCCGCCCGTGGGGGCGTCCTTGCCCTTCTCCGTATATTTCTTCTTTATTGCTTCGAAGTCGGGGAAAATCTTGGCCTCGACTATGGTCTCGTTCTCCTCTTCGTTGTCGAAGCCGACGACCATGGACTCGGCAATCAGAGGATTGTTGTTGAGGTGATACTCAATCTCCTCGGGATAGATATTCTTGCCGTTCTTCGTTACGATGACGTTCTTGATACGGCCGTGGATACGCAGGATTCCCTCTTCGTCCATTGAGCCGAGGTCACCGGTATGGAGGTAACCGAACTCGTCGATTGTCTCCTTTGTGAGCACGTCATCCTTATAGTAACCGAGCATTACGTTCGGACCTTTGACACAGATCTCACCTATTCCGTTGGAGTCCTCGTTGATGATTTTGACATCGAGTCCGGGGATGGGTTTGCCGACGGAGTCAATCGTAAAGAGCTGGTCATGGTTGCAGGCTATGAGCGGAGCACACTCCGTCATGCCGTAGCCGATGTAGGATGTAATACCGAAGGTCTTGAAATCCTTTATGACTTCGGGACGTACCGCGGCCGCTCCTATAATAATAAGGCGCAGGCGGCCGCCGAAATTCTTCGTGATCTCCTCGAAGATACGGTCGTTCATGTTTACGCCTACGGCGTTTGTAGCCTCGGCAAGGATCTTACCGAAGGTGAGTTTGAGCCTTCCGCCCTTCTTCTCGGAGACGGCCTGCATTATACGGCCGTGGAACTTCTCGAGCATGAGAGGTACCGTGACGAAGATGGTGGGCTTGACCTCCTGAAGATTTCTCATCAGGTGCAGAAGGCTGTCGTTGAAAGCTATGCAGGCGCCCATATAGAGAGGAATCAGAATGCCTTCCGTACACTCCATTGTATGGTGAATCGGGCATACCGAGAGATATTGGTCACCTGGGCCGCCTTTCGCGACCGAGCAGTTTGAAACTATTACGAAACAGATATTGGCCTGCGAGAGCATAACGCCCTTTGTGAGACCGGAAGTACCGGATGTGAAGCTGAGTACAGCCAGGGCATTCGGATCGATTTCAGCGCTTTTGTACTCGGCAACGCAGGGTGCGTTGTGCGAGAGTAGCTCATGGCCATGAGCCAGTAAATCGTGGAAGAGTATTGTGCCCGGCACGGCCTCTTTTCCCTCAAGAAGGACTATTTCAATTCCCTCGGGAAGTTCAGCCCTATGCTCTGAAATCTTTGAGTAGGACTTGTTGTCGACAAAGATGAGCTTGGTTTCTGAGACCTTGAGAATTGTGTTAATGTCCTCAAAATAGAGTTCCTTGTCTATGGGTACAACGATGCCCGAACCGATATGCGCGGCAAGATATGTGAGAAGCCATTCGTATGAATTGCCACCCATTATCGCAACATTCTTTCTCGGCAGCCAGCCACGCTCCTGCATGGCGACACCGAGGGCATCTATCTCTGTACGAAACTGCGCGTATGTGACTTCGCTGTACTCACCATTCGGCTGTCTGAGTTTGAAGGCCGGCTCGTTCGCGAACTCCCTCGCGCTCTGATTCATCATGTCACGAAAATCGCGGATTTCCCTCATCTCATAAAGTGCTTTGTTGGTGTTCATATGAGTCCTCCGTTATTTCTTGTTCCAGGGATTGTTCTTGTCGGGGTCTGTCGGATCCCATCCCTTGTTCGGGCTGTTTAAATCCATCTTCTTGAATTCGGGAACACCGAGCGGGCTCGGTGTGTCACTGTCATAAATAAAGACTATGCAGCGCCAGTCGATATTGTCATACATCCACTTGGCGTCGCCGGCTCTGAGCCTTACGCATCCGAGCGATGCAGCGGTTCCGAGTTTGTTGTACTCCTCGGACTCAAGTGAGCCCTTGTCCTGTGCGGTGTACGGAACGGAATGGAACCAGATCTGGTCCGTTATACGCAGGGTGTACTGCGCATATGAGCCGTCAACCATCTTGAGCCATTCGTATTTGTCAGAAGTCTGGTAGGTGCCGAGAGGCGTCTCGCTGTCCCCGCCGATACCGACGGAGCACGGAAAGGCCTTAACCGCAACGGTGTACTCGTTGTTCGCGTCCTTCTCATAGATGGTTACGACGTTCATCTTTCTGTTTACGCCTACACAGTATTTATGATTCTTCGCATAGGCGGCGTCGGTCTCAAACGCTATGTCACGCTCATACGTGACGGTCTCCGTCGGAGCCTCCGTCGTGGTCTTTGTCGCAGCCTTTGAGGATGCCTCCTCCGCAGCCTTCTTCTTGTGGCTGTGGGAGATACAGCTGCTGAGAATGAGAACGAAGATGAGCAGAATAATGCCTATTCCGACCATCGTGGTTCTCCTGCGTCGCTGCATCATCAGCTGCCGCTTCGTCATATACTTGTTTTTATTGGTGTTTCTCGTGTACTTAGCCATTGGTCTTCTCCTCATAAGTCTTGGCCATATACTGCGCGGCCTTGTAGATGTCTCCGCAGCCCAGGGTGATGATTAAATCGCCCGGTTCAGCCTTTGACATGACATAGTCTGCGACTTCCTTCTGAGTCTCATACCAGACGCTTCCGGGAATCAGCTTTGCAAGCTGTGATGTATAGACACCGTCCGTGTTGACTTCGCGCGAGCCCATGATTTCCGTCATAACGGCGTAGTCGGGAATTGAGAGGGCTTCGGCAAAGGCCTTCATATGTGTCTTCGTACGGGAATAAGTAAACGGCTGGAAAACTGCCCAGACGTGTTTGTAACCCATTGTCATGACGGCAGAGAGTGTGGCTTTCAGCTCCGTCGGATGATGAGCATAGTCATCCGCGATGGTTATGCCGTCAAACTCTCCGAGCACCTCAAAGCGCCTGCCCGCTCCCCTGAAGTTGCCTATGGTCTTCGCTATGGCATCCATACCGATGCCGTTCTCGATGGCAACCGCCACTGCGGAGAGAGCGTTGAGCACGTTGTGCTTGCCGGGGATATTCAATGCGACATGTCCGATACGCTTGCCGTATGCAATGATGTCGAACTCGGGGAATGCTCCCCTGTTGTATGTGATGTTTTCAGCTGTGTAATCGTTTGAGGGATCAAAGCCGAAGGTGATGAATTTCTTTCCTTCCTTCGAAGTCATATTCTCAATGGCTCTGACCGTATTTGCGTCATCGCCGTTGTAAACGATGAGGTTTGTCGTCATATCCGCAAACTTCGTGAATGAACGGATGGAGTTCTCGATGGTTCCGAAGTATTCCATGTGGTCATTGTCGATGTTCAGGATAATCGCGGTGTCCGGCGCAAGTTCCAGGAAGGTGTCTTTGAACTCGCAGGCCTCACAGACCATTGTCTGCGAAGAGCCAAAGCGGCCGTGGCTGTCGATGAGCGGAAGGCGTCCGCCTATGACAAGTGTCGGGTCGGCGCCGTTCTCAAGCAGCAGCTGCGACAGCAGCGAAGTCGTTGTCGTCTTGCCGTGTGTTCCGCAGACGCCTATACAGTTGTCATACATACGTGAAACGGCGCCGAAGAGTATTGCGCGTTCGACGCACGGCACGCCCGAGGCCTTCGCGGCCTCCAGTTCCGGGTTGCCCGGAAGTATGGCATTGGTATAGACGATGAGTTCCGGTTTAAACTGTTCGAGATTCTCCGGAACCTGCTCCATATTTATGACCGCACCGAGTGTGCGGAGTTTATTGATGTTATCACCAGGATTGTTGTCGGAACCCGTGAGCGTGTACCCCTTGGCTATGAGAATTTCGGCCAGAGGACACATACCGGAACCGCCTATTCCGATAAAGTGAATTCTGTTTATTTTTCCAAGCAAATCATCGATATGCATGAACTGCCCCCAAAAAGACATTAATTAAATATACTTAAACATTATACAACACCTCAGTAAGAAAATAAACTAATATTTGTACACAATTATATTTTGGATGTCCCATTATTTACTCGCAGAAAATCCGCAAATATGGTAGAATAAACGCATATCATCTGAAAGGATCACGAAATGCTGAATCTTGTTCTAGGCCGTGCAGGCACAGGCAAAACCGAATATGTCAGAAATCTGCTCTGCGAAAAGGCAAAGTCCGGAAACGACAGGCTCCTGCTCATCGTTCCCGAACAGTTCTCCTATTCCTGTGAGCGCGCTGTTCTCGAGACGCTCGACACAAAGTCCGCTCAGAACATAGAAATACTCAGCTTCACACGTCTCGCTGACTTCGTAAACCGCAAAGTCGGCGGCATTAACGGAGCCGTCCTCGATGACGCCGATGAGGTCATCCTCATGCTCCATACACTAAACGACATACAGGACAAACTGACCTTCTACAAGCGTCAGGCCATGAAGACATTTTTTGCCGAGGACCTCATCGTCCTCTTCTCGGAATTCCGCAAGGAATGCGTGACGACTGAGATTCTTCAGACTGCCGCCTCAAAGTCGGCAAATGCCACACTTAAGGCAAAACTGACAGACCTCGCCTTAATCTTTGAGCGCTACACGGCCATTCTTGAGGAGAACAGCCTGACCAACGCTGACCTGACCGTCTATCAGGTAATCAATGCTCTCTGTGAGAACGATATTTTCAGCAAATATACAATCTGCATCGACGCATTCAAAGGCTTCACAGGCCAGGAACTTGAAATAATCAAATTGCTTGAGGCACAGGCAGACGACCTGTATATCTCCCTCTGTGCCGACCCGGACTTCCTTGACAAAGATGATCCCTCCATGATCTTCGGCGCAGTCAGGGCGACAATAGCGAGCATTAAAAGTGTATGTAAAGAGAAGCCCAATATCATCGCACTGAAAGAGCAGCACCGCTTCAAGCGCGATTCTCTCGCCTTCATTGAGAAAGAAATCTTCACTGCGAGTGAAGCGAAGTTCGAAGAGAAAACAGATGACATTGTCCTCTTCTCCGCCGAGACAAAATACGACGAGTGCAACTTCATCGCCGCGAGCATACGAAAGCTCATGCGCGAAAAAGAGATGCGCCTTCGCGACATTGCAATAATTACCCGGACCGAGGACGACTACAGAACTGATCTCGTGGCTGCCCTCGCCCGCTACGGTGTCCCCGTCTTCACTGACGAACGACAGCCTCTGAACAATCAGCCGATAATCGTTCTCTGCAAATCCCTCCTGAGTTTAATGATGAGCAGAGAGCTTCGGACGAACGATATTTTAACCTTCCTGAAGACCGGTTTTTCTCCCCTCACCGAGGAAGAAGCCGCGGACCTGGAAAACTATGTTTTTACCTGGAATATCAAGGGAAAAGAGTGGGAATCTCCGTTCACGGGCGACCCGAACGGAGATGTCAGAGAGAAGGACGAGGAAGCCATAAACCGCATAAATACGTCGCGTGAGACCATCCTGTCCGAACTTGCCTACCTGAGAAACGGTTTAGACACAAAGAACGGCAAGAACTGTAAAGCAAAACCGCTTTACATCTCTGAAAAACTCTTCAATTTCCTTCAGAAGGAATACATAAAAACCAAGTTCAGAAACTACGCCGCCTCACTCAATGAGGCAGGCTTCTCAGAGCTCGCCGCGGAACAGAATCGTATATGGGAATTCCTCGTTACCATCCTCAACAAGCTCGCCGTCATTCAGGGCGAGTATGAGATTACTCTCGAGATGTACAACGAACTCTTCTGCGCCGCCTGCGACATGGCAACGCTCGGAACTCTCCCCCACGGTCTCGATGAGATAACCATAGGTTCAGCCGACAGGACAAGACTCTCTAACCCGAGAGTTGTCTTTGTCTGCGGCGTCGTCGAAGGCGAGTTCCCGAAGAACATCTCCACAAGCAGCCTGCTTACCGGCAGCGACCGCGTACAGCTGCGCGAGAAACTCGGGGTCGAGCTCTCTCTTCCGAACGACCTCGCGGCCTGTGACGAGCGCTTCATAGCCTACTCTGCCGTCACATCCGCTACAGAAAAGCTCATTATTACATACCATCAGAAGAAGGGCGCGGAAGAGCCGCTCTCCCCCTCGCCCCTCTTTGAAGACATTAAGAACCGCTTTGACGAAAAAATCGTTGAAGACATTCTTCTGGACCAGAGTGAGACGGATGCCTACTACTACAGCGAAACAAAGGACTCCGCCTTCTCAACATATGCCTCGGGCTACTGCAAGCGTTCAAAGAACAATGTCGAGGAGTACAACACCATCAAAGCCGTGCTCGACGAAACTCCCGGCTACGACGAGCGCCTCCGTGCACTTGAGACAGTAATCAATAAGAAACCGCAGATATTTGAGGACAAAGAGGTTGCGAGAGAACTCTTCGGCCGCAACATAGGCATGTCCGCCTCGCGCGCCGAAACCTTCTACAACTGCCCTTTCCAGTACTTCTGCAAATATGGTCTCAAGGTCTATCCCAGAAAGAAAGTCGCTGTCAACAACCTCATCCGCGGCTCGGCCGTTCACCATGTTCTCGAGTATATTGTCAGAGAATATAAAACCGGTATAGTAACTCTCACAAAAGACGAACAGGCAAAACTCGTCGAGAAATACTTAAACCACTATCTCGAGGAGAACAACATAACCGAAATCTCAAAAGATCCCCGCTTCAAGCACGAGTTCAAGGACATCTGCCGTCAGGTTCTCTCCGTCCTTGAACGCATGATTGAGGAGTTCAGGGTTTCTGATTTCATCCCTGAAAAGTTTGAAAGCGATATAGTCTACGAACTCAAAGTGCCTGACGGTACAAC
Organism: Clostridia bacterium; assembly: GCA_017451425.1. Classification (GTDB taxonomy): domain Bacteria; phylum Bacillota; class Clostridia; order Oscillospirales; family Acutalibacteraceae; genus UBA1227. The sequence goes on from JAFSPP010000014.1 coordinate 50,340, forward strand.
CTTAAAACTGCGCGGCAACATTGACCGCGTTGACACATATGAAAAAGACGGCAACACATACATACGCGTTGTCGACTATAAGACCTATGTCAAGGAATTCCGGCTTGACCATGTCCTTGCCGGCCTCAACATGCAGATGCTCATCTACCTCTTCGCAGAAAGAGAGGCGGACGATTCCGTCACCCCTGCCGGCATCCTCTACTACAATGCCGGCGACGCATCGCTGAGTGCCAAAAGAAGAGATATCTCCGAGGAAGAAAAACTTAAGCAGCGAATAGGGAACAAGAAGAGCAGCGGTCTTTTCTTAAAAGACACCGATGTCTTAAACGCCATGGAAAACGATGGCCAGGAGCGCTTCTACAAGTTCTTCAAAGGTGGTGTTCCCCTTGACAATATCGTATCGGCTGAAGAGATGGGCAAGGTCAAAGAGATGGTTGACGACAACCTGATTAGAATGGCACTCGCCCTTCACGACGGATTCATTGCCGTAAACCCCGTTATGGAAGAAACAGATAAGACCAAGCCCATAACCGGCTGCAAATACTGTGATTACGCAAATGTCTGCGGATTCGAAGGTGAAAGCTACCTTGTCCGCGACATAAGCAAACAGCTTACAAACGCAGAAGTATTTGAAAGATTGGACGGTGATGCAGATGACTAAATGGACCGGCCCCCAGCGCAAGGCCATTGAAGCCAGAGGTGAAGCCATCGTAGTCAGCGCAGCTGCAGGCTCCGGCAAGACCACCGTTCTCATACAGCGCATAATTGAAATGGTAATAAATAAAGAGTGCACAATCGACAGAATGCTGATTGTCACCTTCACGCGCGCTGCAACTGCCGAGATTCGCTCAAGGCTCGCCACTGCCATTACTGACGCCCTGAAAAAGGACCCGGACAACACCGAACTAATAAAACAGCAGATGCTCGTCCCCTCCGCGCACATCTACACAATGGACGCCTTCTGCTCAAACTTTGTCCGTGAAAACTTTGAGACCCTGGGCCTCACGCCCGACTTCAAAGTTCTCGATGAGGGTATGGCCCCCATCTACATTGCTGAGGCCTTAAACAACACTCTCGACAAATATTTCAGCGAGGACAGCGAGGAGTTCAGGCAGCTTCGTATGCTCCTCACGGAGAAGGGTTACAAGAGCACCACCCTCGAAAAGACCATAAAAGAAATATATGAAAAAAGCCGTGCCTATGCAGATCCTCAGGCAGCCTTAAAGAACGCTCTGTCATACTATGAATATGACGGACCGGTCGAGGATTCCCCGGCAGTAAAAGCTTTCGTTACATATTTCCTCGACTATACCGACTACCTTATTGACGGCATAAAGCACGGAATGGAATTCTTTGAAAGCGACCCGGAAATACTGACCAACAGCAACTGTGAACACAACTACTCAGTTCTGAAAACCGAGCTTCCGATCTATGAAGATTTCCGTGACGCGGTAAGCAGGGCTGACTTTGAAAAAGCCTTTTCCTTAAAGGACACTTTCAGATTCGGCAGCTGGCAGGTAAGCAAATACAACGGCACAGACTTTGATTTTTATGCCACACAGCAATACAGGGAAGCCCTCAAGAAGCTCATGAAAGGAGAAAAAGATCCTTTCAGCACAGACTGTATCACATGGACGCATTTCCTTGAAAAAGATATAAAGACGGGACTTCCGCTGCTTAAGACGCTCATCAAGGCGGTAAACGACTTCGAAGCGGAATATAAAAAACTGAAAAGTGATAAAAACCTCATAGACTTTTCGGACATGCAGCACTACGCCTATGACCTGCTGTATAACAAGGACGGAAGCAAGTCCGACAAAGCGAAAGATCTCGCCGAAAGTTTCGACCAGATTCTCATAGATGAGTATCAGGACACCACCGACCTTCAGGACAAAATCTTCTCCGCGGTTTCAAGAGATGAGAAGAATCTGTTCATTGTCGGCGACATAAAGCAGAGCATCTATGGTTTCCGTAATGCCATGCCAGAGCTTTTCCTGTACAAGAAGGAAAACTATCCCCGTTCTCTTCATCTCGGTGAGAACTTCAGAAGTACATACGGCATTATCGACTATGTAAACTTCGTCTTCTCACAAGTAATGACAAAGACCTGCGGAGACATTGATTACCGCAATGAAGATGAAAAGCTCATATACGGCGGAGAAGAAAAAGACAAGGACTTAAACCGCGGCGATGTAGAACTTCACGTTTTCGGAGACAGCCCTTATCATGTTGCTCAGAAGGAATCCGCCTTCGTCGCGAAATTCATCACAGAGCGCATGGCTGAAGACGAGAATCTCTCCTACTCGGACTTTGCAATTCTGCTCAGAAAAACAGCTTACGGAGTGGGTCAGACCTATGCAGCAACGCTCAGTGACGCAAATATACCGGTCCTGTTCGCGGGAGATGAGGATTTCTTTGAAACAGCAGACACAAGAATTGTTCTGTCACTTCTCCATGTAATTGACAATCCCGTTCAGGATATTCATCTGCTCGCAGTTTTAATGTCCCCCATCTTCAATTTCTCGGCGGACAAAGTTGCCGCAATCAGAGCAAAGGGAAAGAACAAGGATCACTCCCTTTACGCTAACCTGTTAAGCGAAGAAAAAGACGACGAGGAAGTTAAGAAAGTTCTCGACACCATCCGTCTTTACAGACAACTCTCCGTCGCCATGCCCGTAGGTGAGCTCATCAGGAAGATATATGATGACACCCTCCTGCCGAGCATTGTCGCTTCAATGCCAAACGGAATATCACGCCAGGCAAACCTTATGCTCCTGAGTGATTATGCTGACGGCTACGAACAAAACACTGAAATAGGCATTGGCAGTTTCGTCAGATTCCTGGACAGCTTGCTTGAAAACGACCTGAGTCTTAAGACAGCATCGCTCACTGCAGGTAAGACAGATGCCGTAAAAATAATGACCATTCATAAGAGCAAAGGCCTGCAGTTCAAGTACTGTATTGTGCCGGGACTGAATACCGCCTTCAAAAACGAATCTCATAACATACAGTTCGGACACGATATGGTTATGGGCATCAAGGCGCTGGACAAAGAGACCGGAGACCTTTTACCGTCTTTCATCAATGAACTGATGAAAATCGAACGCAGCAGGATTGAAACAGCAGAGGCGCTCCGCGTCCTCTATGTGGCAATGACAAGAGCGAAGGAAAAACTCATTCTGATAGGAAGCACAAATCTTGCAAAAGCTTCAAATATGAAGAATTTCATTCCGGATCTGCGTGAAAACAACACCCTGTATCCGCAAATGATAATGAATGCAAAGGACCCGCTTCAGATTCTGCTGGCAGCGACTTTCCATCATACAAACGCCTCTCCTCTGCTGCATGAAACCGATATCAAATATCCGACAATAACTACCGAGACACCCATTTACTGCGAAGTCCATCACGATCCCGAGGAGACGGAGCAGGAAATTGAAACAGAGCAGCTGTCAACTGCGGTTGATAAGGATATGCTTGAAGAACTGAAGAAGCGCATGGAATATGAGTACCCTTATCTTGCGCTGGCAACGGTACCGACAAAAAGGTCTGCGTCAGCTACGGAGGCAGCGGGCTTTGATGCGAGATACTTCGCGACTGCAATACCGGAGTTTATGCTTCAGAGAGGTCTTACGGCCGCACAGATAGGCACATGCCTGCACAGATTCATGCAGTTTGCGGATTTCGAAAACGCAAAGACCGATCCCGGCAAAGAGGTCGAAAGGCTTACGGATCTGGGCTACTTCACGGAGAATGAAGCCCTGACAATAGACACTGATAAAATTAAGAGCTTCTTCAAATCGGACATCTATGCCAGAATGGAAAAGAGTCCGAACGTCATGCGGGAGAAGAAATTTGCAGTGCTTGTGCCTGCAAGCAGGTTCAATCCGGACCTGCCACCAGAACTCGCAAAAGAGACAGTGCTCATTCAGGGTATTGCCGACTGTGTCTTTGTTGAGGACGACAAGCTTGTAATCGTTGACTACAAGACTGACAGGACGACTGTTGAGGAAGAACTTATAAATCGCCACAAGGCACAGCTTATGACCTACGCCGAGGCGCTCTCACAGGTACTCGGAATGGAAGTCAAGGCCGCCTATGTCTACGCCTTCAGCCTCGACAAAGAAATAAAAGTAATATAAAAAAAGCCCCTGATATCAGGGGCTTTTTCCCTTGATTTTAGGGGTAATATCACATATAATTGTATTGGGAATTGATTAGGGGTAATTAATGCCGGAGGTATTATTATGCCTACAATCAGTTCCTTTTATGGGATAATCATTGTTATGTATCTGCGTAACAAAGAGCACAATCCCCCGCACATTCATGCAATCACGCAGGATTTTGATGCGCCGTTTCAGATTTCAGACGGCGAAATTATGGACGGAGAGTTTCCCCCAAAAGCAAGTGCAATGGTTAAGGAGTTCATCCTTAAAAACCAAGATGATCTTTTGGAGATGTGGGAAACAGGCTGTTACAGAAAACTTCCTCCTTTAAAATGAGTACGGAAGAAGGTGTATTTATGTTTCACCGGGCAATGAGCCTTGAGTTTCTGGACGGAACAAGTCTGAAAGTCAGGTTTCAGGACGGCGTTATAAAAAGCTACGATATGAAGGTACTGTTTAAGAAATACCCTCAGCTGAAAGCTTTAAAGGATCGTAAACTGTTCACTTCCGGAAAGCTTTTAAGTCCTTATGGTATTGTTTGGAACGATGAGCTTGATATTGAAACTGAAACAATCTATCAGGAAGGTGAAACTGTCGGTCAGGAAAATGCTGCAGACATGAGTTTTGCAGACGCCGTACGCAAAGCACGGGCAGAAGCAGGAATATCACAGATGCAACTCTCCGAGTTGACAGGAATAGACCAATCTGATATTTCCAAGATAGAACGCGGTGTTGCAAATCCTTCTGTCTCAACACTGCAACGCATTGCAAAAGCGCTCGGAGGACGACTGTCAATCACCATTGATTTTTCCATGACATAATACACAAAAAACGGCCCTCTTTTGAAGGGCCGTTTTTGACTCCGTCTATCCGAGTGCGACGTCAAGTGACATCATAAGTATAAAGCCTATTGATAACATTACAACGCCTATGTTGGAATGCTCGCCCTCTGACATTTCGGGAATAAGTTCTTCCACCACGACATACATCATGGCACCCGCGGCAAAAGCGAGCAGATAAGGCATAACAGGCACGATTAATCCCGTAGCCAGAATTGTTATGACAGCGGCTACAGGCTCAACAATGCCTGAGAGCAGGCCATAGAGAAAGGCTTTGCCCTTTTTATTCCACTCGGCATTAAGCGGCATTGAAATAATAGCGCCCTCGGGGAAGTTCTGTATGGCAATTCCAAGCGCCAGCGCAAAAGCTCCGCCGGAAGTGATAGCGGCAGAACCGGATTTAAGTCCCGCATAAATTACACCTACTGCCATTCCCTCGGGAATATTGTGCAGTGTTACCGCGAGAACCATCATTGTTGTACGGGCAAGGCGGCTTTTCGGACCTTCGGCTTTTTCCGCATTCATATGCAGATGCGGTATTACCGTATCAAGCAGAAGCAGAAAAGCTATGCCAAAAGCGAATCCTACGGCAGCCGGGACAAATGCAAATTTTCCCATCTCTTCCGACTGCTGCATTGCGGGAATGAGCAGACTCCAGACAGAAGCTGCGACCATTACTCCCGCGGCAAAGCCGGTAAGGGCGCGCTTCACCTGCCTATTGAGAGATTTTTTCATAAAGAAAACACATGCGGCGCCGGCCGTCGTGCCGATAAAGGGTATCAGTATACCCGAAAGTATTTCCTGATTCATAATTGTTGTTCAAGCTTACCTTTCTGAAAATTAAGTTTAGTTAGCCTATGCTAACTAAATTATTGCACATAATGCGGTTAAAAGCAAGTTAAAAGCTCCCCGGACGGGGAGCTTTTGGTGTTTAAATTCAGTCTTTTGATTTCGGAAGGGCTATGGTGACCTTGAAGAGGTCGCCGTCGACCGAGAGGTTGAAGCGTCCGCCCTGGAGTTCCGTGAGGGACTTGGCGATTGAGAGGCCGAGGCCCGAACCCTCGTTGGTGCGTGACTCTTCACCCTGAACAAAGCGGTCGGTAAGACGCTCGACATCGAAGTGCATCTCGTCCTTAGCGACATTCTTCATGGTGATGCTGGCGAACGTGCTGCCGGAGGCGATGTCAAGGTAGACACGTGAGCCCGGCATCGCATACTTCTTGACATTTGAGAAGAGATTCTCGAGAATGCGGTAGGTCTTCTGTCCGTCAGCGACAATGTATACGGGGTCTTCCGGAGCGCTTATCTTGAGCTCAAGGTTCGCGTCCTTTAAATCGTCCTCATATTCGCCGTAAATCTGCTCTGTGAGCTCGTTTACGTCTATTTTCACCATATTGAGTGTCACATTGCCCGAAGAGGCTTTGGATGCCTCCACGAGGTCCTCAACGAGTTTCTTGAGTCTGTGTGATTTCTCATCGAGAACGCCTATATACTCGTTCGCTGTCGCGTCCTCAATATCACACTGTTTCAAAAGGTCAGTGTATGTGATGATTGAGGTCAGAGGAGTCTTAAGGTCATGTGAGACATTAGTGATGAGTTCGGTCTTCATGCGCTCTGACTTTGTGGCCTCATCGATTGCAATGTTCAGACCGTTTGTGAGGTTGTTTACGTTCTCGCCCATCGACTGAAGAGCTGCGGGCATGACATCTACATCGACCGCGAAATCGTAGTCTCCGCCCTCCGCCTTTGTGAGAGCTGATGAGATGGCGTCAAGTCCCTTGGAGAGCTTGAGAACATAGATGAACATGGCTATTGAGGCGACTACCGCTATACCCGCTCCGATGAACGGTATGCAGGCGGCGGCGACCATTACGACAAGGTACGCTATGAAGACATAGAAGACACGCTTCTTTATCTCACCGTTTGTGATCTTGTTGATGCCCGAGTTCGCCCAGCGCTTAAATGCCGGCCAGTTCTTGATGAATACTTTATATATGATGGTATTCTTCCAGAATGTCCTGTTCTTTCCCTGTCTTGAAGCTGACATCAGCCATTCAATGAAGAAGAGATTTGAGAGAACGGTTATTACCGCCACTATGAGCGATGGCTTGAAGTTCCAGTTCACGAACTCAAGGTAAATACCCATGGGAGCTATAGCGCATCCCATAACCAGCATGACGGACATAACGAAGTGAATGCTGTTCGGAAGTTTGTCGAGAAGGGTCTCCTTCATCTTGCCGTCCTCGCCCCTGTTGCCCGCGAATACCGCAAGAAGAACAAGGGTCAGTATCCATGCCGCGAAGCAGATGATTGTATTGCGCAGTCTCTCGCTCACGGAATCGGACATTGCCTTCCAGTCTTTATAGATACCGGAGAATACATCGTTGCCGTCCGGAGTTAAATCAACATAGATGAACATATCGTACTTGTCCATGTCGAGTGTGCCGAAGCAGTAGTTATAGTAATCGTTCTCTGAGGTGATGTAGTTTCCGGAGATGAATTTCTGTCCGGTCTCCAAAACGTTACGAAGCGCACGGCTTATGGAGAATTCTCCTCCGACAACGCTTGCCCTGTAATCATCCTTGTCGGGATAATGGGCCGCAGCCTCCTCTATTGTTTCGGCATTCTCGATATTTGTATATATCATACCGTTCGTCTTGTTGAGAAGGAAGTATCTGTATGAAGTGAGTTCAGAGAGTTCAGCTTTCAGGTTGGCATAATCTGTCTTGAAAGAACCTTTCTGGGTTGCAAGCTCAGCCTGCATCTGCTTTGTAAGGTCCTCAGATATTCCGTCTTTGTCGATATTTGCCTCATCGACCGGGAAGCCCTTGTAATAACGGACACCGTCTATGGTAGTAATACCGTGAATTTCATAGTCGCCCAGCTGAACAAAGCTGCGGTCTGCCTGAATCTGCTGTTCTGAAGAGAACGAGATAATTTCAACGCCGTCAAAACCGGGATATGTATAGACTTCCCGCTCATAATCATATTCGTAATTGCTCTCTATGAAGCTTATCTGCTCCTGGAGAATGCGGCCGTCAATATTCTTCTGATAACGGTCGCGGAGTTCCGCCTCATATTTCGCAAAAGCTTCACCGGACTCGACGAACTCGTCGTCAACATATTTTGAAGCAAGTGAGCGTACCTTTCCCGTCTCGGAGCGGATCTGCTTTGCAAAGGTTGAATTACCATTGCCGAGCACCGTCTCCATTGAGTCGAGGGAGGTCAGATAACCATCCGTGTTCTCAATATAGAACTGGACAAGCTGCTGGCCGAAGAAGTAGGTTGTGACAAATAAAACGCAGGAGGCGATAATGAGTATCACCTTTATGATTGTGCGTTTAAGATTCTTTGTCGATTTTGTATCCAATGCCCCACACCACCTTAATGTATTTAGGATCTTTCGGATTGATCTCTATCTTTTCGCGAATTCTGCGGATGTGGACCGTTACGGTCTTTTCGGTAGCGAAGGCCTCTTCGTGCCAGACCGCTTCGTAGATCTGATTTGTGGAGAGAACGTGACCCATGTTTTCCATGAGGTACTCAAGTATCTTGTACTCCGTCGCGGTGACCTTTACGGGCTCGCCGTCAACCGATACGGTCTTTGCCTCAGTGTCGAGTTCAAGACCTCCGGAGCGGAGTATCGTGTCCTTTGTCTCAAGGCTTCCGAGAGTTGTATAACGTCTTATCTGTGATTTGACTCTCGCTACAAGTTCGAGTGGGTTGAAGGGTTTTGTAACATAGTCGTCGGCTCCGAATGAGAGACCGGCAATCTTGTCAGTGTCCTCCGACTTCGCAGATAAAAGTATAATAGGTATATTTTTATCTTTACGAAGTTTACTTGTCACCGTAAGGCCGTCCATGCCCGGCATCATTATGTCAAGGATGATGCAGTGCAGTTCGGCATTCTCGGCAACCGTCAGCGCCTCCATTCCGTTTGTCGCGCGATAGACCTTGTAACCTTCATTCTGAAGATAGATCTCAACGGAATCGAGTATGGCCTTGTCGTCGTCACATACAAGTACGTTATACATTTCATGTTCCTCCAAAATTTTGTCTACGGTATTGTACCACAAAATTCGTCTATATACATTAAAAACCCGTGCAATTACAAAAATTGCACGGGTTTCTTACAGAATGGTTACAATCAGTCGAGGAAATCCTTAAGCTTCTTTGAGCGGCTTGGATGGCGGAGCTTGCGAAGCGCCTTCGCCTCAATCTGACGGATACGCTCACGGGTTACGTTGAACTCGCGGCCGACTTCCTCAAGGGTGCGCGGGTGGCCGTCCTCGAGACCGAAACGCAGAGAGAGGACCTTCTCCTCTCTCGGAGTGAGGGTCTTTAAGACCTCGGCCAGCTGCTCTTTGAGAAGCAGCATAGAGGCCGCGTCAGCCGGGGCGAGCGCGTCATCATCGGGGATGAAATCACCGAGATGCGAGTCCTCTTCCTCGCCGATAGGCGTCTCAAGGGAAACAGGTTCCTGAGCGACGCGAAGGATCTCTCTTACCTTTTCAACCGGCATGTCGAGTTCCTTGGCTATCTCTTCAGCCGTAGGATCTCTGCCGTTTTTATGGAGCAGTATGGAGTTTGTCTTTTTAACTTTGTTGATAGTCTCAACCATGTGAACCGGGATACGGATGGTTCTGGCCTGGTCGGCTATGGCACGGGTGATCGCCTGACGGATCCACCATGTGGCATATGTCGAGAACTTGAAGCCCTTGGTGTAGTCGAACTTGTCAACGGCCTTGATAAGACCGAGGTTGCCCTCCTGGATAAGGTCAAGGAAGGACATGCCGCGGCCGACATAGCGCTTCGCTATGGAGACTACGAGACGGAGGTTTGACTCGGCGAGCTTTTTCTTCGCGGCCTCATCGCCCTCGGAAATACGGATGGCGAGATCTATCTCCTCCTCGGGAGTAAGGAGAGGCACGCGGCCTATCTCTTTCAGATAGACCTTTACCGGGTCGTCCATCGCGGCGTTCTTCGTTGACTCGTCAACGACGCCGAGCTCGATTGCCGACGGAAGTTCAAGATCAAAGTTGAGTGATTCAAGAGCAGCGGAACCGAGGTCATCTATAATCTCGATATCGTTGTGCTCAAGTGTGGCATAGAGTTTGTCGAGGTCATTCATGTCCATGTCGATCTCGACAATAGCAGCATCTATATCGTTTGTCGATAAGCTGCCCTGTGCCTTGCCCTTCTCTATGAGGGCATCAATCACATTGGTTTTCTTTTCATCTGCCATTTAACTGTCTCCTCTTTTGAATAATTTGAGATATTCTTCGTCACTGAGTGATGCGGCGTTACCCAGGTTCTGCTTCTTTTTCTCCTCTTTGAGGATTTTAATGCAGTCCCTGACCTCGTCCAGTGTGTTTGAGACGAGGAGCTCGCCGTTTTTCAGCTTTACAAGGTTTGAAATCTCCTCACCCGAGAGTTCGGATGAGATGAAGTCGAGTTCAATCGACTGACCGGAGCCGGTTCGCTCCGCGAAGACGGCATAGATATGCCTGTAGCCTTCGCTTATGAAGTCATCCGGTGTAAGTTCTGTTTCAATCTTCTTTAAGAAGTCCGGACTCTTCATCAAAGTCGCGATTATTGTCTCTTCTGCCCTGTAAGCCTTAAGGTGAACTGTCGGTTTTACGAGGTCTCTCGCGAGTCCGGAGAAGTCACTCCTTGAGGCGCGCCTTGCAATACGCCGCTCGGCGTCCTTCACCTGGACCATTATCGCGTCTTTCGAGACACCTGTTTCCTCGGCCAGACGGGAGGCATAAATATCCTTCTCAATTGCGCTCAGCGGCGCAAGCACAGGCACGGCCTTCGTTAAGTATTTTGCGCGCCCGTCGTCCGTGGAGATGTCAAGACCGTCTCGTATACTTACAAGTTTGTATTCTATATCGTTCATGGCGCCTGAGAGTATGCTCTTCCAGCGCTCAGGACCGAATTTTTTGATTACTTCATCGGGATCCTTCGCATCCGTATATGTGAGCGGATGTACGGCAAGCGGAGTTCGCGTCAGCTTGCCGAGTGCCTTCTGCAGGGCGTCACGGCCCGCCTCGTCACTGTCATACGAGAGGTAGACCTTTGAGCAGTAGTGCGAAATCAGTCTCACCTGCTCGTCCGTCAGTGCCGTACCCTGGCCCGCGACGGCATTTGTAAAGCCGGCCTGGTGAAGGGCTATGACGTCCATATAACCCTCACAGAGAATCAGGCTGTCCTCCTTTGAGGACTTCGCGAAGTTCAGTGCGAAAAGATTCTGTCCCTTTTTGTAGATGAGGGTGTCCCTCGTGTTTATGTATTTAGGTTTGGTGTCATCCATGACCCTGCCGCCGAAGGCGACGACATTGCCGCGCAGGTCAATGATAGGTGTCATCACCCTGTTACGGAATGTGGGATAAAGGCTGCCCTTCTGTGATTTCCTGGCGAGGTCCGCCTCGAAGAGTTCCTGATTCGAGTAACCCTTTGAGCGCATATGGCTCATAAAGATATCCCAGTCGTCAGGGGCGTAGCCCAGCCCGAAATGCGTTATGGTTTTCGGAGTGAGTCCGCGGCCGAGCCAGTAATTCAGTCCGGCGCTGCCCTTCTGTGATTTCATGTACTCATGGAAGAAGCGCGCAGCCTCCTTGTTCATCTCGAGCATGCGCTTTTTCTTCCGGATTATCGTGTCGTCATACTCCTCGTCGGGCATGTTGAGTCCCGCCCTGTCGGCAAGGAACTTAACCGCCTCAATATACTCGAGGTTTTCAATGTCGCGGATGAAGGTAATGGCATCTCCGCCCTTTCCGCAGCCGAAGCAGTAGAAGGAGCGCGTGTCCTCATATACAACAAAGGACGGGGTCTTCTCGTTGTGGAAGGGACAGAGGCCCTTCGACAGCCGTCCGGCGCGCTTCAGGTCGACATATTCGCCTATCAGGTCCTCAATGTCTATACGGTCCCTGAGCTGCTCCAAAAACCGGTCACTCAATCGCACTGCCACGGCTACCCCTCCTTCCGTCAGTTTCGTTTTTTATGTCAGTCAACCCAGAAAACGGGTATGAAGAGTTTGTTGTAAGTCGAGAGAGCATAGTGGTCGCTCATGCCGCTGATGTAATCGCAGGCGGCCCGCTCCACACTCTCGTTCGCGGCGACGGCCCTGTACTCATCCGTCATCTCATCGGGATGCTGTACGAAGTAGTCGTAAAGTTTCGCGACTATCTCCATCGCCTTGCCCTCCTCACCTTTGCAGATGGGGTTGGTGTAGACCTTTTCGAACATGAAGTCGTGAATGTCCTTGTACGCCTTTTCAATCTCCGGCGCCATTTTGATCTCCCTGTCCGAGCTCTCTATGATTGACAGCACCATGGTGTTGATGCGCTTTGTCTTGCTATATCCGAGTATATCGCGAAGATCAGTCGGGATATCGTCCTCGGTTAAAATACCCGCGCGCTCGGCGTCATCAATATCGTGGTTTATGTAGGCTATGTGGTCAGCGTACTTCACTATTCTACCCTCAAGGGTGTCCGCTTCTTTACCCACGGTATGACAGACTATGCCGTCGCGCACTTCATAAGTCAGGTTCAGGCCGCGGCCTTCCTTCTCAAGGACATCGACTACGCGGAGGCTCTGCTCATAGTGTTTGAAACCTCCGGGGAACGCCGCGTCGAGGGCACGCTCTCCGGCGTGGCCGAAAGGCGTGTGACCGAGGTCGTGGCTGAGAGCAATGGCCTCCGTCAGGTCCTCGTTCATACGGAGGGCGCGGGCTATTGTCCTCGCAATCTGCGAAACCTCGAGCGTATGTGTGAGTCTTGTCCTGTAATGGTCACCGGTAGGTGCCAGAAAGACCTGTGTCTTATGCTTGAGCCTTCTGAAGGAACTCGAGTGGATTATCCTGTCGCGGTCGCGCTGGTAAGCGGTGCGGATAGGGTCCTCCTCCTCAAAACTAAGGCGCCCCTTCGTCTCGGCGCAGTGCTGCGCGTAAGGCGAAAGAGTAAGTGCCTCAATCTTCAAAGTCTCTTCCCTGATGTTTTCCATTATTCGTCCCTGATTTTTCTGAGTATTGAGCCGGCGGGTATCTGTCTGTCGCACTTTATGCGGATCTTCGCCATCGGATTCGGTGCGACGTCGACCTCCTCGCCGTCTTCGTTTATCATTAACTCTGCTTTAATCGTGAAAGGTTCGGTCTGCGGCATGAGGACCTCAAGTTCATCACCCTTGAAAAAACGATTCCTCTGGATGACTTCAAGGTACTCACCGTCAGAGCCTGAAACGTTCGCCACTATGTCCCATTCGCGGATGTAAATTCCGTCATAGTAGACGTGTGCGTTCTCATTCGGGCTGTTGAAATAAAAGCCCGTACAGTAGTCTCTGTAGCTTATCTTCCTCATCTCGTCGATTATCCACTGCGAGGGTCTGAAATCGACGGACGGGTTTTTAAGGCACTCATCTATTGCCGCGCGATATGCGTTTGTGACTGCGGCGGCATAGTATGCCGACTTCGCGCGGCCCTCTATCTTGAAACTGTCGACGCCCGCGTCGACCAGCTCGCCGATGTGCTCTATCATGCACATATCCTGCGAGTTCAAGATATAGGTTCCTTCCTCGGAGTCCGTGATTTCAAAATACTGGCCGGGGCGCTTCTCCTCCACCAGATGGTATTTCCAGCGGCAGGGCTGGGCGCAGTCACCGCGGTTTGCGTCGCGGCCGGTCAGATAGTTTGAGAGCATACAGCGTCCCGAGAAGGACATGCACATGGCGCCGTGAACGAAGCATTCTATCTCAAGGTTCTTCGGAGTCTTTGCGCGGATCTCCGCAATCTCCTTAAGTGACACTTCACGCGCCATTACAATGCGCTTCGCGCCCATGTCGTAGAGCGCGGAGGCGGTGTCATAGTTTACAACGCCTGTCTGCGTGGACATGTGGATGTCAATGCCCGGCGCGTACTTCTGCGCCGCGCGCATAACACCTATGTCCGCTATTATGAAGGCGTCAACCCCCGCCTTCGCCGCGCTCTCAAAGAACGCGGGAAGTGCTGACACCTCGTCGTTTCGCGGAAGCGTGTTTGCGACAAGGTGGACGGCAACGCCTTTTTCATGGCATTTATCGACGGCGCTTTTCAGCGCCTCATCATCAAAACTTTCCGTCGCGGCCCGCATATTGAAGAGCTTGCCGCCGAGGTACACGGCGTCCGCTCCGAAGAAGAGCGCCGCCTCGAGCCTCTCGGCGTCACCCGCGGGCGCGAGTAGTTCAGGTCTTCTCTTAACCATCGTCTTCATCATTGCCCACAACGGCCTTGTACATCATGGCATTACGCTCAGCCTCTGTCTTCGCTGCGTACATGTTGCCTGATGTGTCATGTCCGAAGAAGTAATAGTCGGTCTCCGCCGGCCAGAGTACTGCGTAGATGGCGTCGTCGCCGGGGCAGCAGATGGGACCTGCGGGAAGGCCTATGCACTTGTATGTGTCATATTTCTGCGAGAATGTATCCGCCTCACCGACAGAGACATTCGGCTTGATGAATTTTGCTACATATACCGTCGTGGCATCCGACTGGAGACAGCGGAATGAGGACGACTTGAGTCGGTTGTAGAATACGGATGCGATGATAGGCATCTGCTCTGCATCGCCCGCCTCCTTCTGGATGATGGAGGCCATGGTCAGGACCTCGTCCATTGACATGCCGAGTTCCCTGGCCTTGTTGGCATATTCCTTGGTCCACTTCTTGTCAGTGTTCTCAAGGAGTTTCCTGATGACCGAGCTCGCGCTCTGTCCGACATAGAATTCATAGGTATCGGGGTAGAGATAACCCTCAAGGTAGTTGTAGCGTGAGGACTTGTTCTCAATACCCGAGAGGAAATCATAGTCAAATGTGGCGCTCTCGAGGTTCTTGTAGAAGTCGGCCGATGTGCAGACATTGGCCTTTTCAAGTTTCATTGCAATCTGCTGTATGTTGAAGCCCTCGGGAATGGTTACCGTTACGGTCTCGCTCTTCTGCTCTTCCTGGCAGGAGAGGAGCATCTTCTCAAGACCCATTGAAGGCTTGAGATCATAGACACCGCTTAAGTATTTGTCGAAGTCGGTTGACTTATGCATGCCTCCAGCAACAGTCATGAACATCTTGCAGAGACCCTTGCGCTTTATGAGGCCCTGCTTCTTAAACTGGTTGATGAGTTTGTTCGTGGTCATATTCTCGGAGACCTTGACTGTTATGACCTCATCGCTGCGGTTGAAGGCGAATATATCGTTCATGAAGGACATGGCATAGATTGAAAAGAGCGCAGAGATAGCCACAAGGACCGCGACATAGATTATCGCTCCCTTTGTGCCGTTTTGTTTGATGAATGCACCGAGTGTAAAGCCGCCCTGGCCCTTTGCTCCGGCCTGAACGGGTCTCCTCGTCTTTGAGGAGTAGCGTCTGCCGGTTCTCTGCGGCTGGCGCGGTTTCGGTGTCGGATACTGCGGTTTCCTCTGCTGAGTGCCCGCGGGTCTCTCCGGCTGTACCGGATGCACGGGTCTCTTGGCGGCAAAGTAAACCTCTCCGCTGTAGTATTCCGTATCATCTTTTTTCTGCGACTCGAGAGGTTCATCACTTACTATGTGAACCTGACTGTCCTCCTGGTTGCTCTCGGAGCGGACTTTCCGCATTATCTCCTCGAGTTCTTTGTCTGCATCAAATGCCATTTCCTGTTTGTCCTCCGGATATCAGAATCTGCACTGCATTGAGTCAGTGACTCGGCGTGCTGCATCTTCTCCTACAAATCTGGCCGCTATTTCCCTGGCAAAGCTCAAAGCGCTGCCCGGGCCGTCAGCCGTGATGATATTTCCGTCAGCGGTCACCGATGCCCCGGTGAAGACCGAGCTGTGAAGCTCGCGCTCGAAACCGGGGAAACAAGTCGCCTTTTTGCCGGCGAGCAGCCCCATATGACCGAGTACTGACGGCGCTGCGCAGATTGCGCAGACGAGTTTATCATTGTCATAGCAGTATTTGACTGCCTGTCTGACCTCGGCGCTCGCGTCGAGGTTCTTTGTGCCGGGCATGCCGCCCGGCAGTATTACGGCGTCGATGTCGGAATAATTGATTTCCGAAATCGGAATATCCGCTTTAACTTTAATGCCGTGCGCACCTTCAACGACGCAGTCGGATGAATCGCCGACCGCTACGGTCAGGATGTCGACGCCGGAACGTCTTAAAACATCAACCGGAGCTATGGCTTCGGTCTCCTCAAATCCGTTGGCGAGAAAGAGATAAACCATTTTTTCCTCCTTAATCAAGCGTCATGCCGATATACGCATTGCGCATCTCCGACAGGCCTATTTTCGCATTCTCGTTGAGTGCGAGGCACATACCCACCCTGACGATTCTCTCATCGGGTGAGTGAATACGTGAGTTTACGGGAAGGTTCAGTGTGAACCTCTCCGCCTGCTCCTCGAGAAGGAGCATCGTGTAGAGCTCGCCGGGATCGGACAGAGCACACATCTCTTTAACATAGACGACATTTTTGCCCATATAATACATCGCATATCCGTCACTTGTGAAAGCGATAGAGCCTGTTGCGGCGTTGTGCGAATACATCGCAAATTTGATACCGTCATTTCCCCAGTTCAGGTAGTCACCGAAACCGAGGCACTCCTGCCTGATTGCGAGTATGTCTATGTCATACGCGTTTTTGAGATCGGGCTCAACTGCCTTGCCCTTGAGCTCCTCACGCGTGAAGTGGACCATCTTCTTGTAGAAAGCCGTCTGGTAGCCGAACTTGCCGTAGTAGTTGAACATGCAGTCCTCCTGGGGCGCGATGACAATGAAGTCAATTCCGCGCTCCACTGCCACCTCTTCCGCCTTTTTAAGTATGCCCGACATATGTCCCTTGTTTCTGTGGCTGGGATGCGTGGCTGCGGCATAGAGGTAGTAAGTGCTGTAGAGCCTGCCGTTTACGACGAGCTGACATGGCAGAAGATATGCGGCGGCAACGGCTATGCCCTCCTCACGTGAGACAATGGCGTAACCGTCACGGTACATGGTGGTCATGAACGTGTTGATAAGTTCATCGGAATCCGCGAATGTCATTCGCCAGATTGTCTTCATGTGATCCATATCACCTGCGTTGGCAAATTCAACTATGTGATTCATCCGCTACCTCCTGTCAGAGAATTCCGTCAATCAGATTCTCGATTTCTGCGGCGATTTCTTCTATGGTTCTCGGTCCGTCGCCCTCTGAGCACCTGACTATGCTCCAGCCGAGTTTTTCGGCGGCGTACAGACCTGCTGTCCTGCATGCGGTGAGATAGGCGACATCGGCCTCGTGGACATCCTTCTTACCCTCGTCGCCGCTGTAGCGGGATGTCATGAGTTTCTGGGAAATCTCAACGGGCATATCGAGGAAGACAACCAGCGAGGGTTTGGGAATGCCTATTTTCACATACTCGAAATCCTCGAGCCAGGCAAGATAGTCGTCCCATTCATCCCTTGCGAGTTTTGTCATCTGGTGGGCGGCGTTCGATGTAGCGTATCTGTCAGCCAGTATAATCCTGCCGCTCTCATAGTCCTCTTTCCACTTCGTGACGAAGTTGGCGTATCTGTCGACTGCGTAGAAGGAAGAGGCGGCATAGGCGCCTACGTCTGCCGGAGATGAACCGAACTCCCCTCGAAGGTACATGCGTACCAGTGCGGAGGAATCGGACTCATAGTCCGGAAGTTTTATCTGATGCACGTCCGCTCCCTTTGACTCGAGATACTCTTTCACGAGCTTTGTCTGAGTGGACTTTCCGGAACCGTCCAGGCCCTCTATGACAATCAGTTTACCCATCTTTCTTCCTCTTCGTTCTCTTAAAGATAAACATAATAACCCATAATAATGAATTATAATCCGTAGTATTATATCAAATTCGCGCGCATTATACAAGTACGCGACAAAAATTTCGGGGCAACACGCTGTTGCCTCGAAAAGAAAAAGGACTGTAAAGCCAAATAACTTTACAGTCCTGCGTTTTAAGTATCTACTTCCCCATTTCGACATACGCGCGCCTGATTCCGGCGAAGAGGTCGGAGGCGAGCATACTCGCCTTTCCGGTTTCGCCGGCCATGAGATCGGCGGCGCGGCCGTGGATGAAGGCGCCGCAGCAGGCAGCATCATATGCTCCGAGGCCCTGGGCCAGGAGCGAGCCTATGATGCCCGCGAGGACATCGCCGCTGCCGCCCTTGGCAAGCGCCGCGTTGCCAGTGGTGTTGACGAACACCGCGGAAGTCTCGGGAGATGCGACCACTGTCGCGGCTCCCTTGAGAAGCAGTGTCACGTTGTGACGCTTCGCAAACTCCTCGGCTATGCCTTCCCTGCTCAGCTCTATCTCGTCAGCCGAAAGGCCCGTAAGGCGCGCCATCTCACCCGGATGGGGTGTCATTACGACGGGAACAGTGACATCAGAAAGCACAGAGAGATCGTGAGCCAGGGCATTGAGTGCGTCCGCGTCAACTACGACCGGGCACTTCGCGGAGCGAAGAATCGTGGTCACGAACTCGGTCACGTCATCGGACTGACCGAGGCCCGGTCCGATAACTATTGCGTCCGCCTTCTGCATGAACTCCGAGAGCTGGGAAATGCACTCAAAAGTCGCCGCAAACTTGCCGTCGATATCCGGCAGAGGCAGAAGCATGACCTCACGCATGTGAGTGGAAATTGCCGGATAAGCCGACTGCGGGAATGCCACAGTCGTGAGGCCGGCGCCCGCTACGCAGGCGGCCCCGCTTGAGAGGCAGGCGGCGCCGGGCATATTCATGCTGCCGCAGATTAAAAGCACATGGCCGAAATCGTTCTTGTGCGCCTGCGGCAGACGCTCCGGCAGGAGCCTTGAAACCTCAAACGAATCAAGGGCCTCAAGCCTCGGAGATACTGAGTTTAAGGCCTCCTCGCCTATTCCGATATCGAGTACTGAAACCTTGCCGCAGAGCTCCCTTGACGGGAACAGCACATGTGCCGGCTTGAGCACTGTTATTGCCAGGGTCTCGTCGGCATTTACGGCATATTCACAGGCCTCGCCCGTGTCGGTATTTACGCCCGAAGGCACGTCCACGGCATAAACATATCCGGTGGAGCGGTTGATCATCTGAAAGACTTCGCTGCATGCATCGTCCGGTTCACCGTGAAAGCCTATTCCGAAAATACAGTCAACTATGATGTCAGCGGAGGCTATGGCCGAAGCCGCGAGTTCAGGGTCCCAGTCGTACCTGATGATGTCGATTATCATCGAGTCGACCTTGTGGTACATGTCTATGGCATCAGCCGCCAAAGGCGCGCCCTGAGCCAGGACAATCTGCACCCGGATCCCCTCTTCGACGAGTTTCCTCGCGATGACGAAGCCGTCGCCGCCGTTCTTGCCTTTTCCGCATACGACACAGACGGTACAGCCCTTCTTTACGTGATTTTCTATGCGCTTCGCGCAGGCCGCTCCGGCGTTTTCCATGAGTCGGATAAACTGTATGCCGGTCTCGTTTTCACGCTCTTCGACAAAGCGTATTTCATCAGCGGTATAAACTTTCATAATCAGTCCTCCGTGAGACAGACGGCAACTGCAAATGCCTTTGTCCTGTCATGGGTTATCGAGAGGTCAAGGGAGATTACGCCCTTCTTTTCGGCGAGCTCCGCCGCGGCGCCCAGAAGACTGTAATACGGCTTTCCGAGCTCGTCATGCAGTACTTCCACCTCTGCCAGCGAAAAGCCGCTCACGCCCTGTCCCATGGCCTTTGAGAAGGCCTCCTTGGCACACCAGGCTCCCGCAATGCTCTGCGGTTTCATACCGTGGGCCTCAAAGTACTCACGCTCCCTCTCGGAGAAGACGCGCTTCGCAAAGCCCGCTGTCTTCAGGGCATCCTCAATACGGCTTATTTCAACCGAGTCTATTCCCATTTTCACATTCATTTAAATCACCTGTACTTATTCTACCATAGATGAGGTTAAACGACCAAAATATTTGTTGAAATTCTTTCTCACGCGTGTTAATATACCTTAGTAACAATTAAATTAAACGACGTTGACGGAAAGAGTAAGTCTGCACATGTCCGCTACAGAGAGTGTCGGTCACCGGTTGAGAACCGACGCGCGGAACACTGACCGAAGTTCACTCCCGAGCCGTTTACGGTCACCTCACGTCACGAGGACTTGAGTGTCGGGTTCGTCCCGGAATTTGGGTGGTACCGCGGAGCAACTGCTTCGTCCCTGCTTTGTGGGGGCGGAGTTTTTTTGTCCCCGAAAACGAGGAGGAAAATATGAAACAACAACTTGAAGAAATCAGGAAGAATGCCGAAGCGGCGCTTTCAGGCACATCCTCACTTGAGGAGCTTGACGCGATCCGCGTAAAGTATCTCGGCAAGAAGGGTGAGCTCACCGCCGTCTTAAAGCAGATGGGCGGTCTCTCACCTGAAGAAAGACCGGTTGTCGGTCAGATTGCAAACGATATTCGCGAACACATACAAGCACATATCGACGAGAAAGTCGCAGAGCTCAAATCCGCTCAGCGTGAAAAGCAGCTCATGTCTGAAACCATAGATGTAACTCTCCCCGGTGAGGAGTGTGCCGTAGGTCACAGACATCCGCTTTCAATAGTACTCGATGAAGTAAAAGAGATATTCCAGGGCATGGGATTTGATATCATCTCAGGTCCCGAAGTTGAACTTGACTATTATAACTTCGAAGCCCTCAACATACCGAAGGACCATCCCGCGAGAGACACGCAGGACACCTTCTACATCACCGACAATATTCTTCTTCGCACACAGACATCCCCGTGCCAGATCCGCGCCATGGAGGAGCGCAAACCGCCGCTTCGCGTTATCTCTCCGGGCCGTGTCTACCGCTCTGACGCAGTCGACGCCACTCACTCCCCTCTCTTCCATCAGATAGAGGGTCTTGTCGTCGACGAAGGTATTACCATGTCAGACCTCAAAGGCACGCTCGACACACTCGCAAAGAAGCTCTACGGCCCGGAGACGAAGACACGCTTCCGTCCCCACCACTTCCCGTTCACTGAGCCCTCCTGCGAGGTTGACGTATCCTGCTTCAAGTGCGGCGGCAAGGGCTGCTCAATGTGCAAGGGCGAAGGCTGGATTGAAATCCTCGGTGCCGGCATGGTTCACCCGAAGGTTCTTCAAAACGGCGGCATTGACCCTGAGAAGTACTCAGGCTTCGCCTTCGGTCTCGGTCTTGAGAGACTCGTAATGTTCAGATTTGACCTCGATGATATGCGTATGCTCTACGAAAACGACGTACGCTTCCTCGAACAGTTTTAAGGAGGTGCTTTCATGAACTTATCAAAGAGATGGCTCGCCGAGTTCGTCGACGTAAATGCCGAAGACAGAGATTTCGCGGAAGCACTCACACTTTCAGGCTCAAAGGTTGAATCCTATGAGCACGAGGGCGCAAAGCTCGAAAACATCGTTGTCGGACAGGTAAAATCAATTGAGCGTCACCCCGACTCTGACCACCTCTGGGTATGTCAGGTTGATGACGGCTCAGGTGAGATTGTTCAGATAGTCACGGGCGCGCAGAACGTGCACGAGGGCGACTTTGTCCCCGTAGCCCGTCACAAGTCAGTCATCGCCTCCGGCGACAAGATTACGGCCGGCAAGCTTCGCGGCGTGGAGTCGCGCGGCATGCTCTGCTCAGTCGCCGAGCTCGGTCTCACAACCCATGACTTCCCCTACGCCATCGAGGACGGTATCTTCATCCTCGGCGACGACTGCGACCGCACTCCCGGCCGCGACATCCGCGAAGCCACGGGCTTTGACGACACCGTTGTCGAATTCGAAATCACATCAAACAGACCCGACTGTCTCTCAATAATCGGCCTTGCCCGTGAGACAGCAGCCACATACAACACGGAACTTAAACTCCACGAGCCGGAAGTAAAGCCCGGCCACGGCAATGTAAACGACCTGCTCAAAGTCGACATCGAAGTTCCCGACAAATGCTACAGATACTGCGGCGCGGTAGTTGAAAATGTACGCGTTGCCCCCTCACCCCGCTGGATGAGAGAGCGCCTTCGCGCCTGCGGTGTAAGACCCATAAACAACATTGTTGACATAACAAACTATGTCATGCTCGAATACGGCCAGCCGATGCACGCCTTCGACCTGCGTTTTCTCAAGGGCAACCACGTCGTAGTCAGAAACGCAAAGGCCGGTGAGACAATCACCACACTCGACGGCGAAGAGCGCGCTCTCACCGAAGAGATGATGGTAATTGCCGACGAGGAGAAACCCGCTGCAGTCGCAGGTGTAATGGGCGGCGAGTACTCCGGTATCATGGATGACACCACCACAATCGTATTTGAGTCCGCCTGCTTCAACGGCATAGCCGTTCGCCGCGCAGCGAAGGGCCTCGGCATGCGCACGGAGTCCTCTGCCCGCTTCGAGAAGCAGCTCAACCCGGACGACTGTGACACCTGCCTTCGCCGCGCTCTGGAGCTTGTTCAGCTCCTCGACGCAGGCGACGTTGTCGACGGCATAGTAGACAACTACGCAAACCCGAAAGAGCCCGTAACACTGCCGTTTGAGCCCGAATGGACAAATAAGTTCATCGGCGTGGACGTACCTGCCGACGAGCAGAAGCGTATCCTTGAAGAGATCGGTTTCACGGTCGAAAACGGCACGATAACCGCTCCCAACTTCAGAATTGACATAGCCCACCAGGCTGACATCTCCGAGGAGATTGCCCGCTTCTACGGCTACAACAACATACCCAACCGCGAACTCTCGGGTGTGGCCAAGGCCACTCTCACAGAGCGCCAGAGGTTCAACCGTCTCCTCGAGAGAACAGCCATGGGCTGCGGTCTCTCGGAGATTCAGACCTTCTCATTCATCAGCCCGAAGTCATATGACAAGATCAGGCTCCCGAAGGATAATCCTCACAGAAACTGCGTAGTCATAAGCAATCCTTTAGGTGAGGACACGAGCGTCATGCGTACGACCGCTGTCCCCTCAATGCTTGAGGTGCTCGGCCGCAACTACTCGAGAAAGAATGAGAGAGCGGCCCTCTATGAGCTTGCAACGGTATACATCCCCAACGGGCCGGACGAACTCCCGGACGAGAACCAGAATCTCGTATTCGGCATGTACGGCAAGGGCTGTGACTTCTATAAAATTAAAGGCGTTGTCGAGAAGATTCTCTCCGCCGCAGGAATAGACGACTACAATGTCGAGCCTAAGAAGGACGCTCCCGCGTTCCACCCCGGCAGAACAGCCGTATTCACGCTCGAAGACAGACTTCTCGCAGTCTGCGGCGAAGTTCATCCCGAGGTTCTCGACAACTACGGCATCGGCACACGCGCTTACGTCGCCATGATAGATGTCGAATATCTCTTCGAGAAATCCGACCTCGTCCGCGTCTACAAGCCGCTTCCGAAATTCCCTGCGACGACGCGTGACCTCGCCTTCGTAGTGGACGCCGACATGCCCGTACTCAAGATAGAAAAGGCCATAGCAGCGGCCACAGGCAAGATTCTCGAGAATATTGAACTCTTTGACGTATACCAGGGTGCGCAGGTCGGCGAGAACAAGAAATCCGTCGCCTTCAACCTCCGTTTCAGAAGCGCTGAGCACACCCTGACAGACGAGGAGTGCAACACCGCCGTAAACCGTGCAATGAAGGCCGCAGAGGCTCTCGGAGCATTGCTCAGAAACTGATCCGGTGTCCAAATTATTCATTGTATATTCAATCAAACTAATGTATAATGTATTTCACAAACAAACCGGAGGTGTAAACCGTGACAGATAAAACCATCCAGTTCTCCATAAAGGAAGACTCCGACGCTCAGATGAAAGCAATTCTGGGTGAAGTTTACGAAGCATTAAAGGAAAAGGGCTACAACCCCATCAGCCAGATTGTGGGTTATATCCTTTCCGAAGATCCCACATACATTACCACTCACAACAATGCCAGAAGCCTCATCAGAAAGATTGACAGAGATGAGCTCCTCCAGACATTGGTACGCGAGTTCTTGAAAGGATGACACACATTGGCCGCAAAAAAGGATGAGTTTCTCACCTACAAGGGCAGACCCCTGGTAAGAAACGGCAACACGCTCTACTACGGTAACATGTTCGATCCGTACGTCATAATGCTCACCATCAAGAGCACGAAGAAGGACGGCGACATGGAGATGGCCGACAAAGTCACAATTCAGCTCATCTCAACCGACCCGGATATCTCCCCCGCAAAGGCGATTATAAAGACTTCGGAGAAGACCGGTCTCTACAATGCCATGGACATAGGTTCCATCTGGCTCGAGCGTGCTTTGAAAGACGCCGAATAAAAAATAAAAGCTCCCCAAACCGGGGAGCTTTATTTCTTTAAGATTCACCGAAAACAACAGGTCCGGTATCAAAGGAGCCTTTGCCGAGGGTGAGGTCTGCGAACTTCTCGGCAAAAAGTTCCGTAAACTCCTCGGGGATGAGGAATTTCACGTGTACCGAGTCGGCAAACTCGGTGTCGGTGACCTTGCCGGAGAGCTCGGCAATGAGTGCGGGCAGGCGTCCGTAGAGGTTGTAGTCGAGCGCCGTTTCACAGCTCGTGAAACTGCGCATCTCGACTATGCCTGCCGCCTGCAGCGCTATGG
>JAFSPP010000015.1 GCA_017451425.1 Clostridia bacterium
AATCATTAAAGGACATATGTGACACCTCTTTCGAATGTTTTGTAGCAATTACATTCTAGCGGATTTCGTCATATATGTCCTGTTTTTTTGCAAAATTAGGCTCTATGACTTATGTTGTACCCCAACATAAATTATAGAGCCGACAAAAAAGCGGAGAGAAGTTTTCTTCTCTCCGCTTTTTATCTTGTAAAATTAAATTGTGTACGATATAATTATTGTGTACTTTAAATCAGGAGGTTTTATTATGAAGATTGCAATTTTTAACGGAAGCCCCAGAACAGAGAACACTGCAGCAATGGTTGACGCCTTTGCAGAAGGCGCAAGAGCCGCAGGCCATGAGGTTGAAATCCTCCACGTAGGCCGCATGAAGATAAACGGATGCCTCGGCTGTGAGTACTGCCACACAAAGGGTGAGGGCAAGTGCATTCAGCAGGATGATCTTGAGAAGATTATGCCCGCTTATCTCGAGAGTGACATGATAGTATTCGCTTCACCGGTTTACTATTTCTCTGCTACAGCTCAGCTTCAGGCAGCAATCCAGAGAGTTTACTGCATAGGTAAGCCGCAGAAGGCAACAAAGGCTGCTCTTCTCTTAAGCTCAGCTTCACCTGACACAGGAAAGAGCGCGGTTGTTATGTTTGAGAACATGCTCGGATTCATGGGCATTGAGAATGTCGGTGTCTGTGCACTTCACGGCGACGAGAATAAGTCTGAGGCAAAGCTTGCCGAAATCCGTGACTTCGCTAAAAGCTTATAATTCCCAAATGAAAAAAGAGAGGCTCGCGCCTCTCTTTTTATTTTTCAAATGAGTCTTTTATCCGGCCTATGAATCGTTCAGCAATAGGCGTAAAGCTCTGATGCTTTGACCAGATCAGATACATTTTCATCTCAAGCGGGGGATAAAGGGGACGGAAGACAAGTCCGCTGCCCGGTGAGGTGTCAATCAGGTTGTTGAATGTGAGAAGAGCGCCGAGTCCTTCCTTTGCAAACATTGAACCGTTGTATGCAAGACGGAATGAGCCTTCCAGGTGAAGTGATGAAAAGTGTTCTTTTGCCCAGGGACGGATATCATTCTCCCAGCTCTGCTCAGAGGCAAAGAGCGGAATTCCCGTAAGGTCCTTGGCGGTAATCCGTTCTTTCTCTGCAAGTGCGGAATCGGATGGAAAGACTATGCCGAAATAGTCGGATTCGGGGAAGGAGATGTATTCGTATTTCCTTTCATCCGGAGTCTCGCAGATTACCGCAAAGTCCAGAAGTCCGCTGTCCAATTTTTCCGTGACCTGTTCGGTGTCTCCGCTGGTTATATGATAACGGAGGTTGGGATAAGATTCCTTGAATTTATGTATTTCTCTCGCCAGATGGCGTATCTGATAGGATTCGGCGAGGCCGAAATAGAGATCGCCTCCGGTTATGTCATCGAGAGACTTGAATTCCTGTTCGACTTTATCCGTCATGGAGATGATGTCAGCAGCGCGGTCGCGAAGAAGTATTCCTTCTTCTGTGAGGGCGATTGAAAAACTGTGGCGTGTAAACAGCTTTTTTCCGAGCTCATCCTCGAGCGATCTCAGCGCCTTTGAAAGGGTGGGCTGTGAGACGTGAAGTTTTTCTGCTGCACGGGACATGTTTTCTTCATGTGCTACGGCAAGGAAATATTTTAGTGTCCTGAGTTCCATTTTGACCTCCATGTTATGCCAATAATGAATATCATGATATTCATTATAACTATTAGCGAACTTTATTTCAATATGTTATCCTTAAACTGAAAGATGTGAAAGGAGCAGTGTTATCATGAAAACCGAAGAATTTATACTTACAGAAGAATGGGACAAAACTTTCCCGAAAAGCGAAAAAGTAAATCACCGCAAGGTGACATTTGCAAATCACTTCGGCATTACCCTTGCTGCGGATATGTATACTCCGAAGAATGCTGAAGGCAGACTTCCTGCCATTGCCGTTTCAGGACCTTTCGGTGCCTGTAAAGAACAGTCTTCGGGACTGTATGCACAGGAGATGGCGGAGAGAGGTTTCCTGACGATTGCTTTTGATCCGTCGTTTACAGGTGAATCCGGCGGATTTCCGAGGGCCATGCATTCACCTGATATTGATGTTGAGGACTTCCAGGCTGCAGTTGACTTCCTTTCAGTACAGGAAAACGTCGATCCCGACCGTATCGGAATTATCGGTATCTGCGGATGGGGCGGAATGGCTCTTCAGACCGCTTGTGTTGACACCAGAATCAAGGCAACGGTAACATCCACCATGTATGATATGTCCCGCGTTGCCGGAAACGGATATTTTGATTCAGATGACAGTAGGGAAGCCCGTAAAGCGGCGCGCGCGAGAGTAAACGCACAGCGCACTGAAGACTTCAGAAACGGTGATTATCTGAGAGCGGGAGGAGTAGTTGATCCTCTGCCGGAAGATGCTCCTTTCTTTGTTAAAGATTACTATGACTATTATAAAACTCCGCGCGGCTACCATCCGCGTTCGCTGAATTCCAATGACGGCTGGACAGTTAATACACAGACATCACTTATGAACACAAGGCTCTTTGTCTATGCCGACGAGATTGACAGCGCTGTCTTAATGATTCACGGTGATAAGGCACATTCCTGTTATATGAGCAAGGATACATTTGCTCTCTTAAACGGAGACAACAAAGAACTGATGATTATACCCGGAGCAGTACATACGGATCTGTATGACAGGAAAGACATTATTCCGTTCGGTAAAATTGAGGAGTTTTTCAAAACATATCTGGTTTAGAGGTGTTCTTTATGAAAAGAATTATCTGTATTGTTGTCTCAGTATTGATTATGCTTTTTTGTGCGGGCTGTGCTCCCGAACAGATACCTGAGACTGAGACGGTTGAGGATACCACAAACGAGGTGAGGACTTTGCAGCTTTCGATAGACGGTACTGAAGTATCAGTGGAGTGGGAGAATAACGAATCCGTTGAGGCGCTATCCGAACTTGTCGGTTCAGAACAGCTGTCTGTTCAGCTTTCCATGTACGGAGGCTTTGAGCAGGTAGGTTCACTCGGAAAAAGCCTGCCGAAAAACGATGAGCAGACGACAACACAGGCCGGAGATATCGTGCTTTATTCCGGCAATCAGATTGTCATATTCTACGGCTCAAATTCGTGGGGCTACACCCGCCTCGGAAGAATAACCGACAAGTCCGGTGAGGAACTTTCAAAACTTCTCGGAAACGGCGATGTAACTATCACTTTACATAAATGAAAGAAGGAACAAACATGAAAAAGGTACTTGTTATCTCTTCAAGCCTCCGTATAAACAGCAACTCTGAAGCACTCGCAGAGGCCTTTGCAAAAGGTGCACGTGAGGCCGGACATGAAGTTGAAGTTATTTCCCTGCGGAATAAGACGGCGAGTTTCTGCAGAGGCTGTTTCGTCTGTCAGGAAAAGCAACGTTGTGTAATCAGGGACGATGCAGATGTGATCTGTCAGAAGGCTCTTACTTCCGATGTCCTTGTCTTTGCCACTCCGATTTACTATTACGAGATGTCCGGACAGCTCAAGACCCTGCTTGACAGACTCAACCCGCTTTTCCCAAGCAAGTATGCGTTTCGTGACATCTATATGCTTACTGCTGCTGCGGAAGATGATGAACATGTACCGCAGCGTGCGGAGAGCGGCCTGCAGGGATGGATTGACTGCTTTGCGAATGCCCGTCTTGCGGGAACCGTCTTTATGGGCGGAGTGACGGACGCGGGTGAGGGTGAAAGTCACCCGGCGCTGGAGCAGGCTTATCAGCGTGGCAAAAATGCTTAAAAAAAAGAGAGGCTCGCGCCTCTCTTTTTTTTTGTTGTTATCGGGTGCCGCTTATGGCACCATCATTGTCCGTGCCTGAGAAACTTGACTTGTCCAGGTTCGTGATTACCATGGTGTAGGTTTTGTCTTCGGGTACCCATTTTCCGTCTTTGTCAAGCATAACATAGTTCGTTGTCAATGTAAAAGTATCGGTTTTCTCGTCATATTTGCATGTCCATGTACGTTCGGTCGCGTTGTCCTTCATGGTTGCTGTGCCTGTTATGGTGAATCCGAGACGGAATGCGCCTACTTTTGCAGATGAAACCTGTATGTTCCATATGCCTTCAAAGAGTTTCATCTTTTCCTGAAGAGGATCTCTCTTGAAGTCGGGGTTTAAGAGCTCGTATTTTTCAAGGTCCTCAATGAGCATGTCTATAGCGGCATCTTTGGGATTCTTGTCAGCATAGCTGACCCACCAGTTGATAATGTCGCCCCAGTTGAAGGAGCCGTCTTTCATGCTCTGGTTTAAGGCCTTCTCATCTACATACTGGGTGAGGAAGTTACGGACGTTTATAAGACGCTCAAGACGATTGGTGATGTTGTAATCGTCTTTCGACTCTTCGTGGAAGAAGTCAAGATAGTTGCCTGCGGTGAGAGCGCCATAACTTGAAAGCATTGTTTCGATGTTGATGCGTTCCTGTTCCTTAAGCTTTTCGGCTTCCTTTTCCTGCTTCAAGCGTGTCTCGAAGTACTGCATAAGGCTGTCTTCGGCTCGTCTCTGGAATTCGTCGCGGTACTTTTCGGGCAACTCACTGTAATCCTTGAAGTCCCATCCGTAGCGTTCACAGACTTCGTCGATCTTGTCGAGGTTGTAAAAACGGTTTACGCCTTTGGCTACGGTGAATCCGGAAGCACAGTTTAAGTATGTGAGGAAGGAGTTACGGTCCTGGGCTATGACTTCGTTGCCCCAGAAGTCTCTCTGGAAGCCGTCGCGATAAATTTTATAAAGTTCCTCTACCTGGTTTGACTTCCATTCGGTGAAAGCCATGTTGGCGCCGCTTGCAATGAATGCTACGCCTTTGGTTCCGAGTTCGGCAGCGGGATGGATGTTCTGAAGAATGTTGCCGAGCTCCTCCATGGCGCCTTTGGTGTCGCCTTCGGCAATGTAGCCCGCCATGGCTCCTATGCCTTTGGCATTGCCGACGGCTTTGCCTGCGGCGGTTCCGGCGACCTTGCTGTCCAGAACTTTGTCTATGCGTTTGGAGAATTTAAGGTCATCCCAGCAGTGGGAGATTGCGCCGTTTACGGCATCTTCAAGGCCGCTCTGAGCAGCGCTCGCGTCATTGTCATAATAGCCGCGGACTATTGAAGTCATGGCCTTTGTGGCGGTCTCGGTCACGTCTTTGTATTTGCTTGTTGTCTGTCCGCCGAGGTAGTTTACGGTACTCTGTACCAGATCCTCAGTAGCTTTTTTTGTAAGTCCGAGAGCCTCGGCCTTTGCTCGTACATAGGGCTCCAGTTCGCTTGCGGCCTGCTTCTTGTTGCTCTTATCCACAGCCTGCTTGGTGCAGTAATTATCAAGGAAAGTATCAATCTGTTCCTTTTCAGTCAGTTCGCCGCCGAACCAGGGTGAGAAGTGGGGAAGAAGAATGTCCATTGTACCCGCTTCGGTATCAAAACTCTCCGGGAACAGGTACCTTGTTTCTCCTGTCTTCTCATCAACTGTTATGAAAACATAGCGGCTGATATCGCAGTCCTTGGGTATGGGGAGAGTCAGTCTGACCTCTGTTCCGAAAAACAGGCCGTCATACTCGTCACAGGAAAGGTCAACGGCATTGCCGATCACTTTGTATTTGTCAGGTTGTTCCTTTGCATCGGTCGGTTTTGCGCTGAGATTTGCAAATTCACCAAATGTGCCCTCTTCAACAAAGAGGGAGAAACCGTCCTTGCCGAGTTCTCCGACAGTCATGTCGGAGCAGGGCTTCTCATTCTTCTTAGGTGTGGGTCGCTTGCTCTTGCCCGACTTGAGCCAGCCCGGCCATGCAAAGCCTGTTACGGCTATGGTCAGGGCTAAAACGGCCGCTACAATCGGTATGATTATCTTCTTTTTGCTTTTCGCCTTTGTGGGTTCTTCTGTTTTAGCGGGCTCATCTTTTTTTGCGGTTTCCTTGGGCCCGGTTGCCGCGCCGCAGTTTAAACAGAATTTTGCGCCCTCTTCAATGGGGCTGCCGCATTCCGCGCAGAATTTTGCCATTTTAAGTTCCTCCTTCTGAGGGACAGGGGGTGGTTATTTCTTCATGCCCATGGCGAGTTTTACGACTTCGTATGCGCCGTCGTAAATACCCATGGATTTGTTCTTTATGATGTTGTCGCACATGTCTTTGAGGGTGACGTTGTCGTTCATAAAGAGGTCTATCATCTGGAGAGTGTGAGGGATGTCTCTGCACTCGAGCGTGCCGTCACCGATTTCGGCTGAGTGTACGGCACCCCACTGCTCATGTCCGCCGATGCGCTTTATGAAGAGCTTCGGTACGGGGTAGAAGGCGAGTTCTGAGGGCTTGGTTACCAGTACATCGCAGCTTCTCATGAGAAGGTTTGTGGCATAGACTGCCTGGAAGATATTGCTGTGGTAGAAGGCGTGAACGCCTGTAACATCGCCGGTTAGCGCATCTTCCGTGAACTTCAGGGTGTCATCCCAGTTCTCAAAGTGCTCCGTTGAGACTTCCTTCAGACCTTTGATTTCCTTTATGAGGTCTTCCCAGACACCTTTGTAGTCGCCGACATTTACATAGAGGGCGGCCTTGTTCTCCTTAATAAGAGGGAGAAGGTGCTTTATGATTGCGGCGAAGATCTCTTTCTGAGCGCCTGCGCCGCCGATTGTAAGCAGGAAGCGCATGGGCTTGCCGTTTTCCTTGCGCGTCATACGGGCGGCACAATCGGCCTCAATATTCTTTACGAGTTCGTCGTCAATATAGTGACCCGTGTAGACGAGGCTGTCCTCCGGCATGGGGTTTAAAGTCTCTTCGCCGCGCATACCGTTTAAGATGCGATAGCCCTGATAAGCGTAGTGGGTCTGGATGGTGTGAATGCTGCCTTCGGAGAGATGAAGGGCCATCGGCCAGTTGTCGGGAATTGCATTGACGACATATTTCATGCCCGCGTGAATGGCCGCCTGTGCAGGCCAGACGTGTGTTCCGATTACGGGGATATCCTTTGGAACATTCTGAAATACCGGAGCCATGAGCTCGGCATTCTTCTGGTCGGAAGAGTTGTATGAGAGTTTTCTGAAACCTTCATAGTTCATAGGTTCCCAGAAGAACTTGTTGAAGAGCTTGCTCTTCTGAGAAATACGTGATCCCATGGAGTAGAGGTCATTCTGTGAGCCTATTACCTTTGTGCAGGTCGTGTCGGGATAGGAATTCAGGTCCATCCAGTAGGGCTTGTAGCCGAGGGCGTTTGCGGCCGAGGCCATTGCCATGGAAATTCTGTAGTGGCCGAATCCCATGCGGATATTTCCTACTATGATGCCTTTTTCGGTGTCGAATTCAGCTGCGGATTTTCCGTATTCAATGCGGATATCGTTTACACCGAGCAAGGGACCTATTGTCGGGTTTTCAACAAGGATGGCGGGATGCGGCTTGTCGCTGTCGTCACCGAACTTCCTGATGAATTTTGCCTTTGATTTTAGTGCTTTCTTATAGTCTTTGCCTGAGATAATGTTGCCGAAAATAATTTTCGATCTGTCAGTCATAACTACACCTCATAAATAAAAGATTACCCGAATATTATACCATTAACGGACGAAATATGGTACTATGAGAGAGGAATTTGTTAAGGAGAAAAAGTATGAATACCAATGTTGAACAATTTACCGACATTAAGAGTCTCATAAACTGTCTCGGTTCGGCGATGGACCTCACAAGTCCGGAGACAAGGGAGTACTATCAGAGGATTACCTATGCGTCCTGTGAACTTGCCACCCAGGCAGGCTATGTCGACGCACAGCTGAGTGAGCTCATAAGCCGTCTGCTTTATAAGAGCGTGCTGTCTCTTCTCAAAGATGCTGATTACTCTTTCCATGACATGCGTCTGAGCGCCAGGAACTTCCAGGGAATGGGTACTACTCTTTTCAAGCTTGTACCGGATCCTGAAGCGGATCAGAAAACACTGAGAGCCGGTACGGCGGACAAGATGATTGATCTCGCCGAAGAGATAGTCATGGCGATGGACGAAAAGACGGCTCCGCTGGAGTTCGCGAAGAATTTCACGCCGAAGAATAAGTATCCGGCTGATGTCACAAACGCGCTTGAGATAATGCGAACGAAGGACTATGCCTGGATGAACCTCTTCTACGGCAAAGACCTTTTCGGCGAGGTAATAAAACACAATGTTTCGGTTTCGCTTGATGACACTATCAGAATGACGGAAGCCATCTCTTTCCTTATCGACTTCCGTTCTCCCTTTACTGCCATGCATTCCGCGGGAGTCGCGGCATCCGCTGTTGAACTTGCCAGGTATGCGGGTATGAATGAGACCGAACAGAAGAAGATGCGTATAGCGGGAAACCTTCATGATCTGGGAAAACTTAAGGTTCCGACCGCGATTCTCGAAAAGAACGGAAAACTCACCGATGAAGAATTTGACGTCATAAAAGAACACGTCTTTTACACATATCAGATACTCAAGGAGGCCAAGGGCTTTGATGAGATAGCCGAGTGGGCGGGTTTCCATCACGAAAAGTTAAACGGCAACGGATATCCGTTCGGTCTCTCAGAAGATAGAATACCCCTCGGCACACGCATTATGACGGTGGCGGACATTTTCTCCGCAATAACGGAGGTACGTCCTTACCGTAAGGGTATGCCGAAGGATAAAGTAATAAAAATTATGAAAGAAAATGCCGAGCGCGGTGAAATCTCGGAGTATCTCGTTGAGATTCTCGTATCTCACTATGATGAGATTGACAATGTGCGTGCTGAGGTTTCCAAGGAGGCCGGCAGGCGCTACTTTGAGGCCATAGAAGAGACTGAGAAGGCCGAGGAAGTAGAGCGCCGCAGAAAAGAGGCAGAGGCCAAACGTGAGGCCGTCCAGAAAGAGAAGGAAGCGGCCGCAGAGGCAGCAAGGCAAGCCAGAATTTCCGCCAAAGAGAATGCCCGCCTCATAAGGGAGGCCAAGAAAAAGGCCGAAGTAATGGCAAAAGCCGAGTCCAGGAAAAAAGCCAAGGAAGTTGAGAAAAAGGTAGAAAAGGAAACTGAGAAGGTAAAAAATGCCGCTCAGAAAGCCAAGAAGATTCTACCTCGTAAGTCCGTTGCGGCGGAGGAATGAACTGATGTCCCTGTAATACTTTACGGGATGAAGCATAAATGATGCAGAGTGCGGGGCGAGAGAGTATTTGTGAATCTCTTTCTTTCCGCGCTTTGCTTCGTAAATCTTATCCGCGTTATCGATTACAATGTAGGCATCCGGTGTGCTATGAAGTATCATCATCGGTATGTCGGGATCAAGTTTTCTTACTGATTCAATGGGCTTTACATCCGCATAAGTTACATCGCCGACCCTTGCGTATCTCAAAACGCGGGGGTGGAATTTTTCCCAGTCAAGGAACTTCAGGAGTCTCTGCTGAATCTCGTGGATGGTCTCTTCGAGGTCCGCATAGCCGCAGTCCTCAATTATGAAACCGAGGTTCGGGTCATTTGATGAGTACTGCATTATCGTGGCTGAACCCATGGACTGACCGTAGAGACCGAGGACGACATCGTCACCGTATTCTTTGCGGATCCATTTGCAGACGGCGGCTACATCTTTCGACTCATTTGCGCCCATGGTATTGATTCCCTTGCCTTCGGAGAGGCCGGCTGTACGCAGGTCTACAGTCACGCAGTCATAGCCGTGGGGGAGGAAGAACGGCAGGTTCATCCACATCATGGCCTGCTGTACCTGGAAACCGTGAACAAGCAGAACTACGTGCTTTTTGCCGCCCCATTCACAGCCTTTGACGGCGCGGAAACGCGTGACGTTGAGCTTTATTCCGTCAAAGGATTCAACGGTGTGAACGTCGACGTTGTAGCGCCTTTCTATTATGTGTGCCGCGGGAGTGGCCTTGAGTTTTTCGACAAGGGGACGGGGCACGTTCTGGAAATTCTTTGTGGTAAACTTTGCAACTGCGAAGGCAGCTCCTTCGTTAATTACCCTGTCGGTAATTTTCTTTTTTACATTTTCAAGCATTGCAAACCTCCGAAATTTAGGATACATTTTAATTATACTCAATTTACATTACACATAAAGAGGAAAGTAAATGAAAAAGTATTTGAACACGCTTAAGTACCTGGGCCTCATAACCATAGGCAGTTTCATCTACGCATTCGCCTTTGACTGGCTCTATATTCCCAATAACATCTCTATGGGCGGACTGACCGGTATCTCCCAGATTATAACGCATTTCCTTCCGCAGATTCCGGTCGGTGTGCTGGTTATCATACTCAATATTCCGCTCTTCATCATAGGGGTGAAACTGCAGGGAAGACGTATACTTATATCGTCCATAGCAGCTATGGTTATAAGCTCTCTGTTTATCGATATTATACCACTTTTCATAACTTTTCATCCGATAAAGGATAAGTTTCTCGTCAGCGTTTTCGGCGGCGTACTCGTAGGCATAGGCCTAGGCATGCTGCTCCTCGTGGGAGCGACAACAGGCGGCACCGAACTCGCCGCGCGGCTCTTGAAATACAAATACCGCCACATTTCAATAGGCCGTCTGTGCCTCGCAATAGACATCTTCATAATCGTTGCCTATATAGTCGTATCAAAGCGTGTTGACAGCATTCTTTACGCAATTGTGGCGATGTATATCAGCACCCTCGCAATTGACCTCGTGGTCTACGGCAGGAACACTTCAAAGGTCGCCTGTATTGTCTGTGATGACGGAGAGGCCATGAAGAAAAAACTCATAGAACTTGACCTCGGAGTCACTGAAATCAAGGCGGTGGGCGGATACAGCAACACCGGAAAGGATATGCTGATTTGCGCGTTCAAGCCGAGCAAGATTTCCGAGCTGAAGTCCACCATTATCAACATCGACAAGTCCGCTTTCGTAATAATCTGCAAGGCGGATGACATCTTCGGCGAGGGTTTCGCCGAGTGCAATTTAAACAGCCTTTAAAAGTGAAGGCCTGCGGGATTTCCGCAGGCCTGTTTTTTATAACGCTCCGTTGAAGAATTCAAGCAGGTCACCAAAGACCTCATCCTTGAGATGCGCTTCGTTGTGAATTTCATGCTTGCCGTGACCGTATACCTTGAGAGTGGATTTGCGGCCCTTTTTGACATACTGCTTGTGCAGGTTCTTCGCCGCAAATCCGAAGAAGCCGGCCATGTCATCGGCGCCGGAGAATACGAATATCGGCAGATCTTTTGAGACGCGGCGAACGGCGCCGAGCTTGCCGGCGTTCATGAATGCCGGCAGAAGGTACAGCATGGTGGGTGTTACGGAGATGCCAATATACGGGTCATTTACGTAGTTGTAGATGTTGTCCTGATCATATGAGAGCCAGCTGTTTATGAGCCTCTCTGCAATGTTGGGCTTGTGTGTTCCGAATTCCTCAGTTTTCTTTTCATTCCTCTTGTCGTATCTCTCGCCGGATTTTTTATAGGACGGGGAGAGAAGAGAACCGACACGGTAGAGTATGGGATTGAGAAGGAAGCCGCACCAGGGGCAGTAGATGGTTCCGCTGATTGCAGCGGCGGAGAGGTCCTTGCTGTACTTCTGGATGTATGTCCTGGCTATCATTGAACCCAGGCTGTGTCCGTAGAGCATGTATGGGATCTTCTTATACTTCTTTCGCATGATTTCATAGAGAACATGCATGTCTTCGACCATGTATTTTCCGGCCTTGGGCGGATAGAGGCCCAGGCGGCGGAAACCGCAGGTGCGGCCGTGGCCGAGATGATCCTGAGCGGCGACCACGAAGCCGTTTTCGGCGAGGAAGGTCGCGAGTTCGTCGTAGCGCTCTCCGTACTCAGCCCAGCCGTGCGTCAGCTGGATGACGGCCTTCGGCTTCTTTACCGAGTCGTCTTCCCAGATCATGTAGGAAACATCAATGCCGTTTCCGGCAGTTGACGGAAAACTGCTTCTTGTTTTTTTGATTGCCATAATAAACCCTCCGGGGAAATAGTACTGTTATTATAGCACCTTTTGTTTTATAATATCTACATACGCAGTAAGGTTTTTTACTGAGGTGATAAGAATGAATGATAAAAAAGCCCTGGTGGTCATTGACATGCAGAATGACTATCTCTGGGAGAAGAGAAAGGCAAAGTTCTCTTATGACACAGAGACGCTTGTCGGCAATGTAAATGCCGCCATAAAGAAGTATTCGGAGAAGGGTTATGACATCATATATGTCAAAATGGTTTTCCCGAATATCATCACGAACAGACTTGCAATAGGCTTTTCAATTGACGGCACTGAGGGCGCGGAACTCTACGGCGGACTCAATGTCGTGTCCGACCTGTGTTTTGAGAAAAGCCTTCCGAACTCCTATTTTTCAAAGGAGTTTCGTGATCATATGAAGACCCGGGAGTACTCTGAAGTGGTACTCTGCGGTCTTGATGAATACGGCTGTGTCGGCGCAACCGCGAAGGGTGCCGCCGAGATGGGTGTGCGCACTTTCGTCCTTAAGGATGCGACAGGTACGCGCTTCCCGTATGCCAAAGTAAAAAGAATGCGCCACGACCTGGATGTCCTCGGCGTAGAGTATATTTAGTCTGAGGTGACAATATGATTAAGGTTTACTGTTACAGCAGGTGCTCCACCTGCAAGAAGGCACTCAAGTGGCTTGATGACAACGGAGTTAAATACGAATTGCTCGACATAAAGACGCAGCATCCCGATGAGAAGTCACTTCGCAAATACTACAAGATGAGTGGCCTGCCGCTCAAACGCTTTTTCAACACCAGCGGAATCCAGTACCGCGAACTTGAGCTTTCAAAGAAGCTTCCCTCAATGAGCGAGGATGAGCAGCTTGCTTTGCTCTCGACTGACGGCCTGCTCGTAAAACGTCCTCTGCTCGTCGGCAAGGACTTTGTCCTGACCGGTTTCAAAGAGGACGAGTGGAAAGCAAATCTGTTGTAGGAGATGCCTGATGAACGGTATTTTATACGGTGTGGGTGTTGGCCCCGGTGATCCGGAACTTCTTACACTCAAAGCCCTGAAAGTTCTGCGCTCGGCAGACGTGGTAGCGTGTCCCGAGAAAGACGGCAAAGCCGGCGTGGCATTCGGGATAGCGGAAAAAGTCTGCCCCGAAATAGCTTCTGCGGAAAAGCTTCTGCTGTCTTTTCCGATGAAGAAGGATGACCTGGATGCATTTCATAATTCCGCCGCATCCGCAATCGCGTCAGTCCTGCTGTCCGGACGTAATGTCGCGTTCCTGACGCTCGGTGACACGGGTTTTTATTCAACCTTTTACTACGTTGCCGAAATCCTTAAGAAACAGGGCTTTAAGGTTGAGGTCGTCCCCGGAATACCGTCCTTCTGTGCGGCTTCCGCGGCGCTTCGCGTACCGCTTGTACTGGGCGATGAGCCCGTCATGGTGACAGCGGGTGAGTTTGCCGACTTTGACGGCACGCTCGTCATACTGAAAGCGGGCGGAAAACTCGCTTCGCTTAAGGAGAGCATTTCCGGAGTATGTCCGGACAGCTCAGTCTATCTTGTAACAAACTGCGGAATGGAGGATGAACAGGTCACTGAAGGACTTGAGAATCTTCCGGACAGCGCAGGTTATTTTTCAATACTTATCGTCAAGAGATAATAGGGAGGTCCATATGGAAAATTATCTTGAACTCATGAAGGCGCGTCACAGCGTCAGACAATTTGAAGAGAAGCCGATTCCGGCTGACGTCAGGGAACAGCTTGACGCATACTGCAGGGAACTCAATGAGAAGAGCGGTCTCAGCATGCAGATTATCTATGATGATCCGACCTGCTACAGCACGGGATTTGCTCATTACGGCAATTTTGAGGGCTGCTCAAACTACATCGTTTTAGTCGGAAATAAAAAGACACCTAAACTTGATGAACTCTGCGGATACTACGGTGAGTTTCTTGTGCTGAAGGCACAGGAACTCGGTCTCAACACCTGCTGGACTGCTACGACACACGGCAAGAGCAAGGCCGTTGTGGCAAAGGATGAGGTTGAGATTATCATTATCGCGCTCGGTTACGGCCGTACACAGGGTCATGACAGGAAGTGCAAGGAGGCAGCCACAATCAGCAATATTGCGGACGACAGCCCCGAGTGGTTCAAAAAGGGCGTAGAGGCTGCTCTTCTTGCTCCTACGGCAATGAACCAGCAGAAGTTTAAGCTGACTCTGACGGACGGTAAGGTCCGTGCCGAGTCCGGACTTCTGGGACCCTGCCTTAAGATAGATCTCGGTATAGTAAAATGTCATTTTGAAATTGCCGCAGGCAAGGAAAACTTTGAATGGGCATAATCCGGAGGGAAGATTATGAAATACGCAGTATCGTTGATAATAATCCTGGCACTTGTGCTTTCCCTTACAGGTTGTACAATCACGACATCCGCAACTTATCCCGATGCTGAAAAGTACGCCATCGGTGACGCTTCATTTGAAGCGGAGAAGGTAAAGTCACTCGATATTGACTATGTCGGTGATGTAAAAATCGTTTTAGGCGATGAGGCGACTGTCTCGGTTTCCGAAGATGCGCCGAATGTTACTTCCGATGACTTTCGTCTGCACACCTATCTCGACGGTGACAGACTCTATGTCAAATATTGTAAGTCCGGCGTGAAGGTTCGTCAGTCCTGGGAAGATTGGGAGGAGACCAACAAGAAGGCTCTTACAATCACGCTTCCGAAGGACATGGCGCTCGATGTCTTTGCTCTTGATATGGCTGCCGGAGAGGCTGAGATTGACCTCGCTGTATGCAACAGGGCCGATATCGACGCGGCGGCCGGCGACGTCAAGTTCTTTGCGAACGAGACGAAGTCATTTGCCGCGGACATGGCCGCGGGAAATCTGACACTCGGCTTCGCAAAGGCGCCGGAGAGCCTTGATGTCGATATGGCCGCAGGCAATGTGGCAATCGGCGTGCCTGCCGACAGCGGCATAACCCTGACGGTTGACAAGGCCGCAGGCGGCTTCAGAACCGATATGAACTATGAGAAGAACGGCAACGATTATATTTTCGGTGACGGTTCAGCTCATTTCTCGGTTGACCTTGCTGCGGGCGATGTGACAATCGTCGGAAGATAAATCGTAAAAGAATAAGAGCTGCTTACGGCTGTAAGCAGCTCTTTTTTTGTTTAAAGTCCGAGGAAGTCGATAAGATTCTTCGACTCGATTTTTGCCTTGGCCTCGTCGGAGATCGGAAGTCTCCGAAGGTGGGCGAGTTCCTCGCCCGGATCCCACATGGGGAAGTCACTTCCGAAGAAGACGTTGTCCTCGCCGAAGGCCTCAATGAGTTCGACTGCGCGCTCGTCGCTTATTGCGAAGAAACTTGAGGAGCAGTCGACCTTGACTCCCGTTCCGGGAAGCCACTTTTCGGCCTCGTCCCACTCGGACCAGCCGCCGAAGTGAGCGCAGATGAGGCGGAGGTCGGGGAAACGCTCAAGGAGCTCCGGTACCAGATGCGGATTGGAGTAGTGGTAACGGTAGTCTCCGGTGTGGAAGAGGATGGGGATTTTGTTGTCCTCACAGTACTTGTAGAGACGGTCCATCCTGCGGTCGGTTATTTGGAATTTCTGGAAATCCGGATGGAGTTTGACTCCCTTGAGACCTGCCTTTACGACCCTTTCAAGCTCCGCTTCGGGCTCGGGGTTGTCCGGATGGCCCGTGGCAAAGCCGATGAATTTGCCTGGATATGCATTCATTGTATCAATAATGAAGTTGTCTATGCTCTCCACCTGATGAACCGTCGTGGCGACGGAGTGGATGAGGAACATGTCTATTTTGGCCTTTTCACCGAGTTTCAGCAGCTGTTTTACGGAGCCTACTTCGGCATCCATATCGAGCTTGTAGAAGTCACCGACTGCATCGGTGGCCTTCTGGGCGATTTTTTCGGGATAGACATGTGCATGCGCGTCAATAATCATTTTTCGGTTCCTTTGCTCGTAAAATCAATGGTAAGATATTAGCACTAAAAAAGAAAAGTTGCAATTATCAAATAAAATTTATATAATACTTTGACTGTAAATCTTTGACTGCGGAGGTGAATGTTTTGCGTGATTATGCTCAGCTGCAGGAAATTCTTGCACCCATAATATCTGATGAGAACGTACAGGATATGAAAAACTATATCCAACACGGTTCCATAACTACATTCGAGCATTGCTTTTCCGTCGCAAAACTCGCTTACCGTATGGGAAATGCAGTGCCCTTTGAGGTGGATATGACCATATTGCTTCAGGGCGCAATGCTCCACGATTTTTATCTTTATGACTGGCATGAGCTCGGTGACGGTTCCCATCGCATGCACGGTTTCAGGCACGCAAAGAGGGCGGCAAACAATGCCGTGACCCTGCTCGGCATGAACGAGGACGTTCACTCCGTCATTTATTCTCATATGTGGCCGCTGAATCCCCTCAGGGTGCCGCGTTCACGGGAGGCTTTTATTGTCTGCCTGGCAGATAAATGCATTGCTCTTCACGAAACACTTTTTAAGAGGTGATCATCAGATGATAATCTGCAGATATGTCGTTTTGTTTTTCATATACAGCTTCATGGGCTGGGTTTATGAGAGTATTTATTGTACCGTGAAGGACAAGAAGTGGAGGAACAGGGGATTCCTGTACGGCCCCATTATTCCCATTTACGGTTTCGGCGCGGTGATCATTTCGATTTTCGTGAGTGTCGCCGAGGACAACAAGGTAACGACACCCGTATGGAAGGTCTTCCTGGTTTCAATGATAGGAAGCGCGATTATGGAATATGTCACCTCCTGGGCGATGGAGAAAATCTTCCATGCCCGCTGGTGGGATTACAGTAATATGCCGCTCAACATAAACGGCAGAATCAACCTGATTTCAAGCACCGGTTTCGGACTCGCGGGCGTGCTGATTATTTACGTCCTGAAGCCTTTCGTTGAGGGAATTATTGACGGCTGGCATCCGCTTGTCATTGAATCGCTGGCCCTGATTTTCGTAATCATCCTCGGAATGGATCTCTCGATGATCGTCGATGACCTCAAGCATTTCGACAAGCTGGTTTTACATTACCGCGACATTTTCGACGAGAACATGGGAAGTTTTGTCGATGCGACGGTTCAGCAGACCGAAGAGGTCAGGGAGATTACAAGCGGTGTCGTAAGAAAGGTAAGAAGATTCAGCGACAGCGACGAGAAGACAAAACTTCTGAAAAACTATGTGCTTTCGCTGTTTGAGAGGAATTAAAGTTCGTGCAAAAGTCCAAGTACTTCGGTGACAGAGCCTTTTACAGGTATGTTCTGGGGCTCGCCGTACCAATCATAATTCAAAATTTCATAACGAACTTCCTGTCGATGCTCGACAATCTCATGGTGGGTACCCTCGGTACGGCCTCCATGAGCGGTGTATCGGTTGCGAACCAGTTCCTGTTCGTATATATGCTTGCGGTTTTCGGACTTGTTTCCGGCGCAGGCATTTTCGGCGCGCAGTACGCCGGAAACAACGATCCGCAAGGTCTTCGGAACACCTTCGGGTTCAAGGTTATTGCCGGACTTTTGCTCACGTTCTTTTTCTGCTGGTTCTTTGCGGTTGCAAATGAGGAACTCATAGGGCTTTACCTGAAGGGCGACGGCGACGAGGCTCTGCGTGCGGAGACTCTTGCAATAGCTAAAAAGTACATGCTTATCATGCTTGTCGGACTTTATCCGGCAGCCATGACGCAGGCCTATTCGTCCACGCTCCGTGAGACGGGGCAGACCAAGGTGCCGATGGCGGCCAGCATCACAGGCGTTGCCGTGAACCTCATCGGTGACTATGTACTTATCTTCGGCAAGTTCGGCGCGCCGCGTCTTGAAGTCGCAGGTGCTGCAGTCGCTACGGTATTTGCGCGCTTTGTTGAACTGGCAGTCCTTATCATCTGGACGCATACCCATACATCCGAAGGTCTTATAAATTTCGCTTCGGGAGCTTACAGGTCGTTTAAAGTTCCTCTGTCCCTGGTGTCGAATATCATCAGAAAGGGCACGCCCCTGATGCTCAATGAGGTAATCTGGGCCGCAGGTATGACGAGGCTTACACAGTGCTATTCACTCAGGGGAATGGATGTTGTCGCTGCCTTCAGTATCTCGCAGACTTTCTGGGGACTTTTCGGTACGATATTCCTGTCAATGGGTGCTACGGTCTGCATTGTCCTGGGGCAGAAACTTGGTGCGGGCGATATGAAAGAAGTAAAGTACACCGCATACAAACTTGTCGTACTGGGCTTTTTTATAAGCATAGCGACAGCGGTACTTTACATCATTACCTCGCAGTTTGTGCCTGAACTTTATTCGACAACGCCTGAGGTCAAGCGGATCGCGACAAGGCTTATGATGATAGCGTCAATTGCCATGCCCGCCGA
>JAFSPP010000016.1 GCA_017451425.1 Clostridia bacterium
ATGTTCCGCAAGTTCTACGAACAGGGCGACATCTACAAGGGCGCGTACGAGGGCATGTATTGCCGCGAGTGCGAGGCCTTCTATACGGAATCGCAGTTAACGGAAGAGGGCAAGTGTCCCGAGTGCGGACATGACGTGCATCCCGCCAAAGAGGAAGCCTACTTCTTTAAGATGAGCAAGTATGCGGACCGGTTGATCGAGCACATCAATACGCATCCCGAATTTATCCGGCCCGTCTCGCGCAAGAATGAGATGATGAATAACTTCCTGCTTCCCGGATTACAGGATTTGTGTGTGTCGCGCACGAGCTTCAAGTGGGGCATCCCCGTGGACTTTGATGAAGACCATGTCATCTATGTCTGGCTCGATGCGCTTTCAAACTACGCGACCGGTATCGGCTACGACACGGAAGGCCGCAGCACGGAGCAGTACAAAAAGCTCTGGCCGGCGGACTTACACCTCATCGGCAAGGACATCATCCGCTTCCACACAATCTACTGGCCCATCTTTTTGATGGCCCTGGGCGAGCCGTTGCCGAAGCAGATCTTTGGCCACCCGTGGCTGTTGCAGGGCGGTGAAAAGATGAGTAAGAGCAAGGGCAACGTCATCTACGCGGACGACCTTGCGAGTGTCTTTGGCGTGGACGCCGTGCGCTACTTTGTCCTGCATGAGATGCCGTACGAAAACGACGGCGTGATCACCTGGGAGCTGATGGCGGAACGTTTCAACTCCGACCTTGCAAACACCCTGGGCAACCTTGTGAACCGCACGGTTGCAATGACGAATAAATATTTCGACGGTGTCGTCTGCGACAAAAAGGTAAACGAACCGGTCGACAAGGAGTTAGAGGACCTCGCGACCGCCTGCTATGAGAAGGTGGAGAAAAAGATGGAGGAGCTGCGCGTCGCGGATGCGCTGACCGAGATCTTCTCCGTCTTCAAGCGCTGCAATAAATACATCGATGAGACAGAGCCGTGGCTGCTTGCCAAAGACGATGCGAAGCGTGACCGCCTTGCGACCGTCCTGTATCACCTGGTCGAAGCGATCTCCATCGGCACGGCGCTCTTGGAGCCCTTCATGCCGGAAACCGCCGCGGCGATTATGAGGCAGTTGGGCTGTGAGCTGCGCGACTTTGAAACATTGGGTCAGTTCGGCCTGTATCCGGACGGAAACAAGGTCACGGACAAGCCGGAGATCCTCTTTGTCCGCAAGGACTTAAACGAGGTCTTGGAACAGGCCGCGGAGATTATGAAGAACCAGAAGGCGGACTTTATCGCCTCCCAGAAAAAGGCCAGCGCCAACCTCGAGAAGGCCGGCATGGCAAAAGAGGCCGAGGCCGCCATGGCCCTCGTCCTCGCAGCTGAGGGTACATCCTCTGAAGCGAGTGGACAGTCTTCAAACTCAAACCTTCCCCTTGAGGGGAAGTCGGCCTCCCAGAACTCAAACCTTCCCCTTGAGGGGAAGGTGTCAGCGAAGCTGACGGATGAGGTGTCGATCCCGCAGGGGTCGGTGCCCCCCATCGACCTTCCCGCGAAACCCGAGATCACCTACGACCAGTTCGATGCCCTGCAGTTTTGCATCGGCGAGGTCATCGCCTGCGAAGAAGTCCCAAAGAGCAAAAAGCTCCTCCTCTTCAAGGTGCAGGTCGGCAGCGAGGTGCGGCAGATCGTCTCCGGCATCAAGAAGTGGTACAAGCCCGAGGACGTCATCGGCAAGAAGGTCATGGTCCTCGCGAACCTAAAGCCCGCAACCCTCGCCGGTATCGATAGCCAGGGAAAGCTCCTTTCCGCGGAGGACGCGGACGGCAACGTCTGCCTCATGACCCCGGAGAAAGACATGCCCGCCGGCGCCGGGATCTCGTAACGGACACCGGGATGCGTACGATGTGATAAACGATACTCACACGTT
This sequence comes from Clostridia bacterium, assembly GCA_017451425.1. Taxonomy (GTDB): domain Bacteria; phylum Bacillota; class Clostridia; order Oscillospirales; family Acutalibacteraceae; genus UBA1227. The sequence continues at coordinate 1,909 of JAFSPP010000016.1, forward strand.
CCGATTGCGCTTTATTAAATGAATAACTGTCATGATCAGGAAGAGCGCGATTAAGCACATGATAAAAGACACAGGTTCAAAGCTCAATTCGGATGATACAGTATCGGCCTCTTCTGCAAGCTGCAAAGGATAGTACCGCCTGGACTCTAAGCCAAAGCCGGTTGTGACGGAGATTTCACCCCCATGGTAGCTTAAACCGAACAGGATGTTGCCTAAGATCATGTATGAGACCAGGTTGATTCCCGTGATACAGGCCATCCCGATGCATGTATGCAGAAAGATCTTTTTCCACATACCCTTGCCCTTTGAAGTGCTTTGTGATGTTTCGTTCATGGTCGGTACCTCTCCTTCTGTATTTGTACCCATAGTATATCCGACGTTCCATCCCAACAACCGTAAAAACGAGGGTGAGGTCTCGCGCCTTTATCAGATGATTATAGCAGGTATGCCCGCGAAAGTAAGAGAAAACTGAGGAGTGAGGCGCTGGGCGGTTGACGTCCAATATGTAGAATTGCTATAATATCATATATCGGTATGCCGATATGAGATATGTCATGACGATTACGGATGCAATGAAAAAGAAGCATATGACCAAGGCGGAGCTGTGCCGCAAAAGCGGCGTTGCGTGGGCGACGCTTTCGGATATTTGCGCCGGAAGGACAGCTCTTTCGCGTGTCAGTGTTGCCACCGCCATCCGCATTGCCGACGCTCTGGGAGAAACAGTAGAGTCATTGTTCCGGGAATCGAAATCTCACACCGGGGAGGACAGTTTTTCTTTTGAACGGTTTAAGGGAACAACTTGTCACAGGCTGCGCAGGCTCGGTGACATCGATTTTATGATTGAAGTGATCGAGAGTAAGGAAATCCGCTCTCTGTATCAGAAGAGACGCTTGGCACAGGCATTTTATCTGGTTGCAATGATTGACTATCTGTGTCGCAGAAATAACATCCCGCTGTGTAAGGATTATGATGACATCAGAGGCGGAAGGCTTGCAAAGCCGCTGTACCCGTCGTACGCCATGATTCCGTATCTGCGAAATAAAGACACATCCGCAATGCGCAGATGTCGTAGGGAGGCCATCCCGGAATTTTTACATTTTAATATCATCGAAGGAGATATTGATAATGTCGTCTGATTATGCATTCTCCAAAGAAGAGATTGACTATTATCTGAAAAAACTGTCTGCAGAATATAAGCGTCGCAACAAGAATAAAACACCGGTGGAAATCATCATTGTGGGTGGTGCCGCGGCGATGCTAAACTACTCTTTTCGTGAGAGTACACTGGATGTGGACGCGTATTACACGGCATCATCCGCATTAAAAGATGCAATACGTGCTGTAGCAGAAAAGGAGTCATTGGAACCGGACTGGTTAAACAATGACTTTCAGTTTTTGAGCCAGTGTAATCCGAAAGAGCTGCGGCTACACAGCCGCTACTATAAGCGGTATGCAAACGGACTTTTAGAAATCCGTACGGTTGCAGCAGAGTACCTGATTGCATTGAAGATGCGCTCGGGAAGAAGATTCCGCAATGATTTCAGCGATATTGTTGGAGTTCTTGAGGCAGAAAAGGATATCGGCAATATCATTACAATGGAGCACATTGATCGAGCCATCACAGAGCTCTTTTCCGGCAAAGATAAGATTCCGAAGGATATATATGAGGAGGTCAGGGGATATGTATCACAAGAGCGGAATATACACCTTTATGACAGGTTGCGAGAACTGGAAACCGACAACTTCAGGGCTTTAAAAGAATACTCGGATGAAAATACCATCAAAGGAAAACTGGAAGCCGGGGAGATTCTGAAAGAATTGAACAAGCGGAGAAATAAGCAGTGATTACACAGGTGACGGAGGTGTGTGTAATGCCGTGAGAGTCAGGGGGACGGGTACAGTGACTCATTTTTGTGAAAATGAGTCACTG
>JAFSPP010000017.1 GCA_017451425.1 Clostridia bacterium
GGCATAGTCAGGAAGGAATGCGAGTTTTTCCTGAATTCCCGCAGCTTTATCAGCAGCGTTACTCTGTACGCCGTAGTTCTCTTCATCGAGACCCATATTCGCGCTGTAGCCGCCGTCCTTATTGCCGAAGAGTGTCCACTCGAGGCCGTCCGGATTGCTGCTTGCGAAAAGTGAGAGGGCTGCGCCGAAGAAGACTGCTACGCAGGCGAGCACCGCAAGAGTTGATTTGATTGAAAGTTTGCCCTTCTCGCCCTTACCTTCGCCGAGATCCATGATGAGCTCGGGTCTGGCTTCATAGATGAAGAGAAGAATGGCTGATGTTGCAAGACCTTCAACAAGACCGATTGCAAGATGGATGGGTTGCATGAGTCCAACGAATGCGCCGAAAGGAAGCTCGGTGATGCCTGAGAGTTTCGTCTCAAGGACAACCGAGAAGGCGCCAAGCTGCAGGGTAAGTACGCAGCCGAGAACCGGGGCGAGGATGAGTTTCAGTCTGTCGTTAAGCTTACTGCTCATAATAGGTTTCCAGATCAGGAAATAGCCCACGAAGCAGCCGTAGAATGCCATATTCCAGCAGTTTGCACCGAGGGCCATAAGGCCTCCGTCAGCAAAGAAAAGACACTGGATGGCAATGATTACAATCATGGACAGGAAGCCCGCGAAGGGGCCGAGCAGCGATGTAAGAAGCATGCCGCCGCAGATATGTCCCGATGAACCGGTACCCGGTATCGTGTAATTGAGCATCTGACCTGCGAATACGAGCGCAGCCGTAACCGCCATGGTCGGAAGTTTCTTCTGAATGTTGTCCTTGTTTACTTTGTAGATGCTTGTACCTGCGGCAACAGCAGTTGCGCCGTACATTACAGTTGCCACTGCCGGTGAAAGCAGTGCGTCCGCCATATGCATATACAAATCCCCCTTGTGTTTTAGTACATTGGTATTTTAAAACAGGAAAGTGGCTCTCACAAGCCCGTAGGGGGGATACTTTTTTGCAAAAATTTTTCCTTGAGTATATAATAATCGTATGATGAATTTATCGTATGCGCTGAGTCTCTTTGAGATGAAAGTCCGCTATCCCCTGCGCTTTGCCTTCTGGAAGGCGGTTTATAAGCAGGACAGAAACCGGATTCTCTTTGCAGACCCTTATGCCACGGACCTGACCGACAATATGAAACCCCTGTGGGCTGCCCTTGAGAAGAGGGACGGCCTGACTCTTGTCAAATGCTTTCCGCAGACCGCAGGCCTTTCCGGCAACTCACTTGCCGGCAAGATAAAGGGCCGCGCAAACAGAGCATGGGCATTTGACAGGTTTATCAGGGAATATGCGCGGGCAGGTACCGTCTTCCTGACCGAGTCGTACCTGCCCGCCTATGCGGTGGCGGCACGTACGGGCACGCAGGTGGTCCAGCTCTGGCATGCCTCGGGCGCATTCAAGAAGTGGGGCTACTCCACCCTCAACAAGAGTTTCGGAGCATCTGACGACCGGATACCGATGCACAACTGCTACACACTCGTGCCGGTATCCGCAGCGGAAGTTGCTCCCTGCTATGCGGATGCCTTCCGCTGCGACCCGGGCGTCATAAAGCCGCTCGGCGTGCCGCGCACCGATGAACTCTTTAATCAGAGTACCGATGCAAAGGCGGAGCTTATCGCAGAACATCCGGAACTTGCCGGAAAAAAGCTTATTCTGTACGCTCCGACATTCCGCGGAAACAACGTAGTTGACGCAAAAGCAGCTGAAATGCCTGACTTTTCAAAACTCGATTCATCCTGTGCGGTACTGCTTAGAATGCACCCGTTTGTGAAGGGAAAATACGAAATTCCCGAGGAGTGTAAAGGCATTATGCTTGACACCTTTGACTATGACACCAATTTCTGCCTCAGGGCAGCTGATATCCTTATCACGGATTACTCCTCAATAATCTTTGAATACTCACTGCTGGACAAGCCCATGGTGTTCTTCGCACCTGACCTTGACTCCTACCGAGACAACCGTGATTTTTATTATAACTACGAGGATTTTGTCCCGGGGCCCATAGCAAAGAACACAGAGGAGCTGCTTGAGGTCCTCGCCTCGCCTCCCGATTTGAAACGGGTAAAGGATTTCAGAAATAAATACATGTCCGCCTGCGACGGACATGCGACAGAGAAAATAATAAAAGAGCTGCTCGGTTAGAGCAGCTCTTTTATCATTTCCGCCACCCGTTCGGTGGACTTACCGTCGAAGTGGTCAAAGAATTTTTCTTTAAACGGTTTTATGCGTTCAGTCTCAAAGTCACCGTTTTTAATTGCCTCTATGACTTCGTCCTGATTCTGTGCAAGCTTGCCGGGAAGGCTCGGCTTGTACTCATAGTAGAAGTCACGGGTCGCGGTGTACTCTGAGAGGTCATAAGCGTACATAACCATGGGTATGTCGAGCAGAGAGGCCTCGAATACCGCGGACGAGTAGTCCGTGATGAGTATGTCTGTCACAAAGAGCAGATCATTGAGTTCGGAGTTTTCCGAGAGATCGATTATTCTGTCCTCATAGCCTTCGGGAATCTCAAACTTGTTGTTTACGAACGGATGCATCTTCACGATTATTCCGTATTCGGGACCGAGGGCGTCAGAAACTTCCTTCAGGTCAAAGCGGTCGGCAGGATAGTAACCTGTCAGACGTCCGTTGCCGCGGAAGGTCGGGGCAAACATAATTATCTTCTTGCTCTTCCACTCAGGGAAATCCGCATAGAAATTTGCCTTCATCTCCTCTGCGACCTTGTCGTCAAAGAACATGTCGGTTCTCGGAACACCCGTAGCTACAACGTTTTCAATCGGTATGCCGAAACCTTCGGCATAGAAACGGCGTATGGCGCGTGAACTTACTATCGCGCGGTCGTACATGCGGTGATTGACGGAGGTCTGCTTCGGACCGCCGGGTTTGCCGAGTCGGGAGAAACCGAAGGTCTTGAAAGCGCCGCACGCGTGCCAGACCTGGACGAGTTTAACTTCGGGTTTCTTTTCGACGAGGCTCGTGAGCTCGTAGAAGTCATCGACGATTACGACCTTTGAAGTGGCATAGAGTTTCGCGAACCTGAAGAGATTGGCAAAGCTCATTCTGTGCATGGGGTTATCATCGAGAAGCATTTTTATCTCAAGCGATGTATCGTCCTTTAAAACTTCATAAACATCGGCCGGATTACCCGAGAGCTCTCCCCTTCTGTTGGAAAGGAATGTGACTCTGTTTGGCACAACCTCGCTGTTCCTGAAGCAGAAGGTCCAGAATTTAACCCACTTCTCCTTCATATGTTTCCTGCCTATCTCCGTATGGGTGATTGAGCGGAAACCGACACGGACGTTGTCCACGAAGAAGCGGAAGGCTGTTCTCTCGGTTTTTGACACCCAGCCCTTCTTGAGTCCCAGAAAAGCCGCCACGGAATCTATGAGCAGGAACGGAATCAGCGCTATGCCGAAAACCCAGACGATCAGCGAGTAGAGAGCCGCAAATATGCCTTTTACGGCAATGAGGAAGTAGTTTTTCTTCTTCTCAACATAGGGCTCCTTGCGTTTGAGCTCTATTCCCTCCGAGTCCGCCTCAAGCGTGAAGTCCGAATCAACGGATGAGACCTTGGCCGAAAGGAAGAGCGGCACGTCCCGGAAATGCTCCTCACCGTAGTGGATATCCACTTCCATATAGACAGGCTCATCCTTGACCGGAGTATTGAAAAGATATGAGATATCATACCTGTATCCCGCTATAATCGTACAGGTCTTCCCGTCCGTATTCGGATAGTATGACTGCACGAGAATAGGGATAAAGCGCGTCTCTTCGCCCATCTGGTATACGAGTGTAACCTTGGGCGAATGGACCGCCGAATCGTACGGAAGCGTAATCTCGAGACTCAGCTCCATCTGATTCTTCACTATTTCAATGTTTCTTATTTCTGCTTTTTTCATAAAAACACCGTTTTAATAAATATTTATACATTGCAGATTATACCACATTCCGTGTAAAATATAATCGTAAATTTGAAAGGTTGGTAAATCTGATGTCTTTAAACACAAAACTTCAGACAGGTCTCATCGATAAAGCGTCCGAGCTTGTAATCACCGATGAGGACTTCAACATACTGTTTCGAAACCATGCCCTGGACTTCGATGACGCGACCTGGGCCAAGTGGACCATACTCATAGGCGATGAAGTTTTTACGGAAAATGTCTTTGAGTGGGAAACCACCGACAGAATTACCGGAAAGTATTATAAGAGCAATACCTACAGAGAGGAGCATGAGGGAAAATCATATCTCCTGCATCACATATACGATGTAACTGACTATGCGGAACTCATCAAGGACCTCTCAAAATATTCGCGCATCCTGCGCAACTCATCAGACTGCCAGAGCAACCTGATAAAGAACCTTTCATCACATGCCGAAGACTGCCTTCCGGCCGCAGTAAAATACTTTGATGTAGATACAGCCGTCTTATATCTGGAACGACAGGACCACACCGAGCGCTATGTAATGAAGAAAGGCGCGAATCGCCCTGAAACGGAGATACTGCCTGTCGGCACGGAATATGACGACGAAGGTTTCACCTGCTGTTGCAGCGGAAAAACCGTAACGGAAGTCAGCTACAGTCTTCTCATCACCGAAAAGGAAGAAGAGGACCACACCGCGTTTTCAATGCTCGTCAACGAGTTCAAGTTCTATATTGAAAACGCACTCATGCAGGAGGCCATTATCTTCGAGAGCGAGCATGACCGCCTCACCGGACTCTTCAACAAGGGTAAGTTCATAGAGCTCCAGGAGACCCTCTTCGACGGCGCCGACAGTATAACCGTGTACAACATGGATGTCAACTACTTAAAGCGCACCAACGACCTGCTGGGCCACCGTGCAGGTGATCTTCTCATAAAGAAAGCGGCCGACAGCATAAAGGCGATAACCGGCCACAATACATCGCACGACGTCTACGGTTTCCGTACCGGAGGCGATGAATTCATCGTTGTCGCGGTTAATAAGACTCTGCCCGAATCAGAGGAAATTCTCGGGGACTGGAAAGCCGGTCTTGATGAGCTCAACCGCGACGACGGTCCGGAGTGTATTATCGCGTGCGGAATGTGCCATAAAAAAGCACCGTTTTCCTTCAACGAGGTTTTCAGCGAAGCCGATAACCTCATGTATGAAGAAAAACGGGCAATTAAAATATCACGTGGTGAGGATCCTGACGGAAGATAACCGTCTTATTCCTTTCCCATGTCTTTATATCCGTCCCGAAGGAAGATCTTCTCTTCCTCTGAAAGATCGAGACCTATTGTGCCACCCGGATTCATCATGTAATCCGGGTCAAAATATTCTTTAAGGGCCTTGAAGGTACCGTATTCCGTCCTGCCGACGGAGCCTTCAAGCCACGGCGCAAACATCTTGCCTATACCGTGGTGGTGGGACAGGGCCGCGCCTGATTTCTGAATGGCATCAAGTATTGTCTTGTGATATGCCTTGAACTCGGCGGCCGTGTCCATCTTCGCAATGAAGATAAAGTAGAGGTTTGCGCCCTGCGGATAGCAGTGCGACATATGTGTCGTTACGACACAGTTGGGTAGCGCGTGGCACACGGCGCGTACGTCCCTGTGGACCTGCGCCATATTGGACCAGTTTACGCAGCACTCGAGAGTATCAATTATAATACCGAAGTCGTGGAGTGAATCACGCATATAAGGGTCGTCAAAGCGGCCCTTTTCCCATCCCCTGCAGACATAGCCTGTGAGCGGGAATCCGCCGTGTTTTACCGCGACTTTGAAGATATTCCTTGCCACGTTCTTTGAATAGCCCTTCTCGCCGTCTGTGAAGCCCAGGAAGAGGCAGCGCTCCATATCCTTGTAACCCAGCTTCTCAAGGAGGGGCTGAGCAGGAGTCTCGTCAACATTGTAGAGACGGAGCATCATGTTTGTCTCCTCGGGATCTGAAAGACGGAAGACTGAGGAAAATCCGAACTCACCCTGAAGACATTCACGGGCAAAGTCCATGGCGTCATCCCAGGTCTTGAAGATGTATGAGAAACGCTTTCTGTTCTCGGGATTGTAATGGAAGACCTTGAGCGTAGCCTCAGTGAGGACGCCGAAGGTTCCCTCAGAGCCCATCATTATCTGGTTAAGGTTAGGTCCCGTCGCCTCGCGCGGGTAGGGCGATGTAAGTACGACACCGCGGGGAGTCGCATACTTCTGCTGAAGGCAGATGTCGGTAATACAGCCATAGTAGGTGGAGTTCTGGCCCGAACCGCGTGTGGTGATCCAGCCGCCCACCGAGGAGTATTCAAATGACTGCGGGAAATGTCCGCAGGTAAATGCGCGCTTTGCTCCGAACTCGGAGACGGCGTTATTCAGATGCGCCTCAAGCTGAGGACCGGACATTCCGGCCTGAACCGTGATAGTCTGGTCTGTCTCGTTAAACCTCAGGACCTTGTTGAAGTTGCGGCGCATATCAAGTGAAACGCCGCCCTTCGTCGGCTCTACGCCGCGCGTAACTGAGGAACCTCCGCCATATACATAGAGAGGTATTTTATGCTCGGCACAATATTCTACCGTCTTCTCAATCTGTTCTGACTCAGACGGATAAAGAACCACATCCGGCAGGCTGTCGAACTGGCGCTCACGGATTCTGTACAGGTCGTATGCTGTCTGTCCGTACGCTACTGAAAGTCTGTCATAGTCGGACTGAGACATCTCGCTGCCATAGACCGACTTGAAGAAATCGAGGTGCTCCTGAGCCATGTTCGGCGGGTATTTGCCCTCGAAATCGACTTTCTCGAGACCTACATCGCAGCGGTAATCCCTGACATAGTCATCGGTTATGTCAAGGCGTTCCTTCATGAGTTTATAGAGTGACTCTTTCGGGAACTTGAAATGGTTCGGATCGCCCCAGCGGAAAATCGAACGATATGAATCGGCAGGGGCTGCTTCTTTTATCCATTTGGGCTCGAAGCCTTCATAAGGTTTGTATCCCATATTATTCTCCTTAAAGCTGTGTCAGGAGGTCAGATGTCGCAATTACGTCAACACCGAGACCTAAAACGTCCTTGATAATTACATCGCCGCGGTTTAACTGTTTTGATACCGTGACTTTGCTTATCTCTTTCATAACGTCAAACATCTTGTCTTTCGGTATGTCGGCAGAAACTCTGCACGGCAGAGCGGGCGCGGACTTGAATGTTGTCCTGACGGTCGTGCAGACGGTCCTTCTCGGGTCTGTCATCTCGGCGATGGCAAAGTCTCTGCCCCTTCTGCAGGCGTTGCCGGTGACTGTCCAGTCACTGCCTGCCTTTTCAATGTTCATTGTGCAGCCGCGCGGGCATGTTATACAGACAATTGTACTCATTCTTCATCCCTCACAATCTCTGCTCTTACAACAGTTGTTGCGCGAAGGTTGATACCCTTGAGGTTTATGACAACCCTCTCCATCTCAGGCGGACGGACTATCGGATACCTCTTCTCAAACACCGTCCTGCCGTCTATCTTAAGCCTGAAAATGCAGTTCTCATAAATTCTGTTGCTTCTGAAATACATAACAAAATCATTTATGTATCCGTTCAGGTTCAGCGACTGCGGAACAACATAGAGAAGTGTCTCGCTCGGTACAATCTCAATTACCGATTTATTCTCCGCCCTCTTGAAATGTGCGGCGTTTTTACCGGCAATCTCTCCGCTCTCCGACACATAATCTACGAGGTCGTTTACGTGCAGGGCGTTACCGCAGGCGAAGATACCGGGTATGTTTGTCATAAGATTTGAGTCGCAGATAGGACCCTTGGTCCTGTTGTCTATGCGGACCTCAAGTGTCTCTGCAAGCTCATTTTCCGGGATAAGTCCGACGGAGAGTATGAGTGCGTCGCACTCGATTTTCTCCTCAGTGCCCGGAATGGGTTTCAGATGCTCATCGACCTTTGCGACCTCGACCGCCTCAAGTCTGTCCATGCCGAATACTCTTGTGACGGTATGTGACAGATGAAGAGGAATGTTGAAGTCGTTTAAGCACTGATGTATGTTTCTGGTCAGACCCGAAGGCGTGTTCTTAATCTCATAGACACCGACGACTTCGGCGCCTTCAAGAGTCAGACGGCGTGCCATTATGAGGCCTATGTCGCCCGAGCCCAGGATTACGCAGCGCTTTGTCGGGAGCTGACCGAGCAGGTTGGTGTAGTGCTGTGCCGTGCCCGCAGTGAATATGCCTGACGGACGCGTGCCGTGAATAAAGACCTGCTTGCTCGTACGCTCACGACAGCCCGTGGCGAGGACGAGGCTCTTCGCCTCATATACTTCCACGCCGTCGCGTGATACAAGTGTGACCTTAAAGCCCTCCTTGATACGCTCAACGGAGGTTACGAAGGTCATGAGTTTTGCTTCAATTCCGCGTGAGCGGAACTCATCAATAAAACGTTCAACGTACTCGGGGCCCGAGAGTTTCTCCTCGTAGCGGACGAGTCCGAATCCGTCGTGGATACACTGTTTCAGAATGCCGCCGAGGCGTGCCTCACGCTCGACGAGGACTACACGTGCGCCCTCCTTGTCGGCGGATATGGCCGCGGCAAGGCCGGCGGGGCCGCCGCCTATAACCATGACATCACAGGTCCAGATCATTCTTCGGCACCCCCTTTGTTTTCACCATAGAGAATTACCGATTCAGCCGAAGACTTCTTTACTTCCGAGATATCAATATTCTCATGTTCGGCGATTATCTGAGCCACCAGGGGCTGGCAGAAGCCGCCCTGACAGCGTCCCATGCCGGGACGTATGCGTTTCTTCACCGCGTCAACGGTCGGCGGGCAGAGAGGACGCTCAAGGCAGTCTATAATCTCGCCCTTTGAGATCTCCTCGCAGCGGCAGACGATAATGCCGTAGTCGGGATTACGCGCAATCATTGCCGAACGGCGCGCGGGAATCATTTCCTTGAGCCTCGGCACACCGCGCCTTACAGGCGTCCATTTTTTCTTCTGAAGAATCTCTCTCTTCTTCGAGAGTCTGTCTACGATAATCTTTTCAACATCGGCGGCAATTGCCGGAGCCGCCGTAAGACCGGGCGACTGAATGCCGCCGCAGTGGAACATATTCGGGCACTTCCTGCCCCATTCAATGACGAAGTCCTCCTCAAAGGTGGCAGCGCGTATTCCGGTGAAATAGGTGATGATATCTCTCTCGGAAGCGGCGGGTACGGTGCCCTTCTGTTTGGTGTATGTGGTCTTCAGGCTTTCGGGATAGGTCGATGTGTCCTCTTTGTCGAAGCACTCAACGGCATCGGGACCGACAAGAACATTGTCATCGACAGTACGCATAATACCGCCGCCCTTTGTCTTGCTCTTCAGCGAACCAACGCTCGCATACTCTACAGAGGCTATACAGTCGATTATATTGGCAGATTTGGTGTCCTGGATGGAATTTGTACCGCGTCTCGGATGAATCGAATAGAAGCGGTCGTGGGCCATCTCAGCGATATCATCGGCAAATACGCCTGCGGCATTTATTACGATTGTCGGTTTTATGGTGCCGCGGTTTGTGTGAACGGCAATAATATTGCCGCTGTCATTTGTATCCATGGACAAAACCGCGGTGTTCAGATATGCCTCGACGCCGTTCTCGGCGGCGTTCTCGGCACAGGCAATTGTCAGGCCGTACGAGCATACGACACCTGCATTGTCATTGTATATACCGAACTTGATCTTCTTGTCAAAAGTGGGCTGCTCCCTCTTTATCTTCGAGCCCCACATGAAGCGTGAGCTCTTTACGCCGTCAATGTATTTGCGGCGGATATAGAAGAAGAAAATGGGTATCAGCAGCCATAGTTGTGTGAACAGGATATACTGGCCCGGGCGCCTGAAAGGAACGTCGAGGTCAGAACAGAACTTGTCATACATGGCATTGCCGAGAAGCACATATTTCTGCTTAAGGCTGCCCTTTTTGAGGTCGATACCTACATGGACCTCGCCGTCATTCGCGCCCGATGCTCCCATGGCGAAATCGGCATTTTTCTCAATGAGCATGACATTCATTTCCCACTTGGAGAGTTCTCTCGCTATTGCGCAGCCGGTAATGCCTCCGCCGATGATAAGTACATCCGGAGTCTTTCCGTTTAATGCATTGTCACGCAGTGAAGGAACACGCATGGGAGGAATCTCTCCCCCTGTAAACTTAATGTCATTCACCACATGTACAAGGCTGTTTTTGGTAGCAGCTATTTCACAGGCAGCAACGACGTCGTCCCAATTATCAAGTTCTCCCGTAAGACGTATAATACCGTCCTCAAACACAGCCTGAACACGACCGTCAAACTTCTTATTCAGTCTGCGTTGGATTTTCCTGATGCCTGCCAAACGGATTCACCTCTCTTCGCATTAGTCGGTCGTTTGACCGACATTGGCTATATTATACAATATAACCCCATCAAAGTCAACTGGACTAACCCTCACATAGTGTAATATAATATTAATATACCATACTATTCTCCGGAGGTACATATGGCTGCACCGAGAAAAGAAAACATAAAAGATATGATAATGGATGCCACCGAAAAACTGCTTGATTCGCAGTCCCTGGACGACATAAGCCTCGCCCAGATTGCGACTGAAGCGGGCATTTCAAAAGGCACCCTCTACTACCACTACAAGACAAAGGAAGACATCCTTCTCGCCATAGCAGACCGTCACCTGGAAGAACAGCTCGACGACTTCCTCATCTGGGTCGACAACAAAAACAAGAACACCTCTCTCCACAGGCTGATGAAATATGTCATAGAGTACAATGTAAACGGCGCCGGGCCCCGTATCCACCTCATCTACAATGCATGCCTCGGCAATGAGGATCTGCGCGAAAAGATACTTGAGAGATACAACAAATTCCAGAAACTCCTGAAAGAGAAAATCGAAGAACGTGCCGACCCGCAATATGCAGACTTCCTCGCATGGACTGCCCTGCTCGTCTCAGACGGCCTGATACTCCAGACGGGAATGAAGAACCCCAACATTGACTTTGAAGACTACGTACGCCATACAGACGAAATCCTGAAGGCTCTTTCGGAAAACTGAAAACACAAAAAAAAAAAGCGGTCACTCAAACGAGTGACCGCTTAAATTATTTATCAGTCGTCTGCGCTCTGTTCGAACGGAACGCTGCCGAATGCCTTGCCTGCCTCATAAGGAAGTGCCGGAGGAGCATCGTCGATGTAAGGCTGAGCATAAGAAGGCTCAGGTGTCGGCTCTGCAACAGACTGCGGAGGCTGGTATGTCGGCTGCGGCTGGTATGCAGGCTGCGGAGGCTGATATGCAGGCTGCGGAGGCTGGTATGCCGGAGCAGGTGCCTCATATGCCGGAGCGGGCTCTGCAACAGGTGCTACGGGAGCAACAGGCTCTGCTACAGGAGCCTCATATGCCGGAGCAACCGGAGCAACGGGTTCAGCTGCAGGAGCTGCAGGTGCAGGCTCATTATAGAGTCCTGCGGGTGAAGCTACGGGAGCCTCAAATGCAGGAGGATAGTCTGCGGGCTCTTCTACAGGTGCAGGCTCTGCCGGCTGATCCGTGTAAACAGGATCGCGGAGTGACGGAGCCGCATTGTCATCGTAGTAACCCATGTCATCCTCTTCAAAGCTCTTGTTGTAGTCATAGTTGAGACCCATGCCTGAAGAGAAGTTAAAGCCTGTTGTGGCGAAAGGTGTTATCGGATTATAATCGTCGGCACTCTGGTCGAGATCAGCACTTGCACCACTGTTATATGTCGGATAATCAAGTGTTGTTCCGCCGTCACCGTCATAGTAGTCATAGGACTCATACTTTCTCTTGCCGATAAGGAATCCTATAATTCCGCCGAGGATGAGACCGAGCAGGAAGAGACCGATGCAAAGAGCAATGACAAGACCTGTTGAAACGCCTGTCTTCTCTGCGGGAACTTCCTTCACGGGCTGCTCGTCATACTTGACGTTAAGTACATAGTTTGTAACAGTGCCGTCCTTGGCCGTTACGCTTACGGCAACCTTGCTGCCGTCTGAGATATCATCAGCACCGTAAACCTGGATCTGATCATCTGCATTTGCAGTCTTGGCATCGATAACCATAGCTGTTGATCCGTAAGGTACAACTACGTCATACTCAGTTGTTCCTGCCGTAAGAATCAGCGGAACCTGCTTGTCTGCAAAAATTGTAATATCGGAAAGCTCAGGTCCTGCCTTTTCGGGCGCCTTGGTTGTCGTCTCGCCGTCCTTGGTTGTCTTTTCAGCAGCCTTGGTTGTTGTCGTATTGCCTGAACCACCGCTTGACTGCTTAGTCGTGGTTGTGGTTGCAGGAGCTGCAACAGTAATTGTTACTGTCCTTGTCTGGCCGGAGATATCCTCTTCATCATATGTGGCCATATCGGTCGCACGGATGGTAATAACAGCTGTACCGGCGCTCTTTGCAGAAACGTTGATTGTAGCCGAGCTGTTATCGAGGAAGTTTTCACCGCTGACCGACGCAGTGGCTACATTGCTGTTGGAAGATGAAACACTGAATGCGCCTGCGGCGTTGGATGCTGACACCGTGAACGATGCATTGTCGCCGGGCTTAAGGCTCATAGAGCCTGTTGATACGGCCATACCTCCTGCTGCAAATGCGTTAATTGAGAAAACGCAAAGCAGAAGAGCAACCGCAGTTAAAACAGATAATACTTTCTTCATTTGCTCCACCGTCCTTATCAGCCTTTAAGAATTAAGTTCTTAATCTTTACGTAGTCAAGAGCGGAAACCTTTCCGTCGCCGTTCGCATCAGCAGCATAAAATGCAGCTGTATCACCGCTGAGATCGGCCTTCTTCAGAATGTGATTCTTAACCTTTACATAGTCAAGGGAAGAAACCTTTCCGTCCTTATTTACATCACCGCGAACGGCAATTATAACCTTTGAATCAGGATTACCGGTTACCTCTACGGTGTATCCGGTTCTGACGATTGTACCCGTGCTTGAAATCGCTGTTCCGCCGGCATTTCTTACCGTGTAAGTGCCGGGCTCAAGTGAAGCTGTGAGCTGAGCAATCGTAATACCGCTCTTGCTTGCGGGAAGAGCCGTTATAAGATAACCGCCCGTGCTGTCCTTTGAGTAGCCGCTGCCGCTCTTGGGTTCAACCGAAGGAGCAAGAACAGGTGTGTAGCTGTCAACGAAACTGTAACCGCAAACGGTACATGTATGTGTGGTGTAACCCTGGGCCTCTGTTGTAGCGGGAGTTACAACATCTTTAAACTTATGGTTCTGATACTCAACATGTGAAGAATCATGTTCACAAATACGCTTGTGCTGAGTATTGTTGTTCTCTTCCTGCTGCCAGTCACCGTATTTGTGACCTGTTTTCGAAAGTTTAATATCTTTGTTGAAATCTGCAGGAGCAGCGGTCGGGTTACCGGTGGGATCTGCCGTGAAATCCTTATTGCAGGCATTGCAGTGCCAGTAAGCATTGTTACCATCCTCCGTGCAGGTTGCGGCCTTTGCCGGGTAGGAAACTACATCTGCAGCAGCATGTGCACAAACAATCTGTCTGATGTAGAAAGTATCCTTACCGTCAAGGGTCTGTTTAATGAGCTGATAACCATCGTCATTCGGCTCACCCTTTGTGATGGTTCCTTGCGTACCGAAGTAGGTGTCGGCATCCTTGGAGCCGACTTTTTTGTCAGCCTCAGTGACAGGAGGTGTTATGTCGTGATTCTCATCACCGGCATAAACTGTATCACCGGCATAATTCTCATTGAGCTGCTCATTTGTGCCGCCGATGAAATTCGTGTTGACACTGCCGCTGAACGTACCGGTAATTGCCGACTCGGAACTGCCGGCAATACCTCCGAGAGAAATGGAAGTGGAATCTATGGAAGCATAATTCGGTGTTCCGGAAAACGTCGCGTCGGCAACAATAAAGTTCAGCGTGCCGCCGAATGTACAGTCGGTTATCTCTGCGCCCTTTTCGGCACTGTCATTCCTGCCCGCAATACCGCCCGCGTATACGAAGAGAACAGGCAGTTTAACCATTACGTTTATTGTCGCATTTGAAGTTACATTCTGAATGATACCGGTATTTGTTGAAGCAACCGTACCTGCCGAAACGGCTACGGCGGTATTTGCCGAAACAAGTCCTATCAAAGAAGTATCGTCAACCGTAAGATTCTTTACGGTACCGGTGCTTAAGACGTTTCCGTCATCGTCCTTCTTTACATCAAGGGAGAAGAACATCGCAGCCTGAGTTGCGTTTACGTGAATCTGAAGGCCTTTGATGGTCTTATTGTTACCGTCAAACGTACCGTAGAATTCGGTGTTCTTGGGTGTGATTGACGGAATTACATCGCTGTTATTCTGGAGGATGGTCTTCCTCTGGGCAGATGTGAGAGCAGCAAACTGCTCTTCTGTCAGAGGAGCATCTGTGCTTGTCTCTTCTGAAGTCCTTACCCAATAAAGGGTAATATCAGGGATTGTATCAGCATCCCTGGCACCTTCGTAAAGGGTATATACATCGCCTTCCTTGGAATAGATAGGCGTGTCATTTGTTCTCTCGGCCTCTGTTGCCCCAGCGTAGGTCGCAGGTGTGACAATCGGGCTCATGCCGAGGTCTTCTGCTGCCTTTTTTTTGTTATCAGCACTCGCAAAGACCCAGTCATGAAGCGGATCTATGTCGTTCTCAAGTCTGTAATACGCGTCAGCCGGATAGCCGTCGCCGCCCAGACCTTCAAGGAGAGCCTTGAGTTCGGCATAGGTCTTTATCTGATATGGTTCTGCAGATGTGCCGTTGCCATCAAGCGCAAAAGCAAACATCGTCAGAGGAACGATTGTGAGTACCATGACGAGAACCATCATGACAGCCAGCAATCTCTTTCCGTATTTCATGCCCATTCCTCCTTCGGAAAAGGTTATATTCAACTTAATAATATATTAATGCGCGTTTTAAATCAATAATGCTTTTCTTTAACCTTCGTAGCCATCGGCACCTTCGGCGGAGTCTCCGGCGAGGAGGGTGAAGGCCTGCTGCATCTGCGGATCGTCGGCGTCAGACATGATGCCGATCTGCGCAGTCTGCTCAGCCGTGAGTTTTACGATGTAATCAGGAGCGACGCCGGTGCCGTTGATTCCTTCACTTGTGTAAGGAAGAACATTGGCAACCGTGAGTACTACTGCACCGCCGTTTGAGAGGCGGAAGAGCTGCTGCATTGTGCAGACACCCTTTGTCTTGGTGCCTATAAGCTGTGCCTTACCGAAGTCACGAAGGTCGCAGGCAAAGAGCTCTGCAGGGCCCTTCGTACCGCCGTTTACAAGCACGAGCATGGGCATTGAGACACTTTCGGAATCTGAAGGGAAAGTCTTTATTGTCTTTCCTTCAGCGTTGACAACAGTCGCCATGGCGGCCGTGCCCTCTGTCGCGACGGGTACGAGAATATCGAGTACCTTCGTCGCGTATTCTATGGTACCTTCATCGCAGTTTCTTACATCTATTATGAGAGACTTGCAGCCTGCCTCAGTGAGAGCCTTGATGGCATCCTTGAACTGATTGATGGCATTCTCATAGAAACCTGTGATTGAAATGATACCTATGGTACCTACGTTTCTGTATGTTACGGATTGGAGACTGTAACCCATGACGAGGTTTACGGTATTTGATTTGCCCTCATGGGAATATGTTACGTTGACATTTGAGAGCTTCTGTCCCTCAAGGTTTGACGCGAGTTCGGCGTAGTTCTCAAAGTCCACGTCGATGTCGGCAATCTTGGTGATGACATCGCCGACGGCAATGCCGGAGGCCTCCGCGGGCGAGTTCTTCGCAACGGAGGTGACAAGAAGCTGATTGGTCTCGGTATTGTAGGCGGCGGTCAGACCGGTTCCGCTCATCTTACCGAGGAGTTTGTTGTTGTAGACCTCGTACTCCGCCGGCGTCAGATAGAATGAGGCCGGGTCACCGAGACCGTTGACGAAGCCCGCGGCAAGGCCCGAGTAGACGTTTTCGGAGTCTATGGTGCCGTTGAACTTCTCGCGTGTGAGCTTGTCAACTTCTGCGATACCGTCATACATCGCAGAGCGCTCAGAGAGGTCGCTGATAAGGTGGTTGTAAACGCCCATCGATATTTTCATTGTTATGGCTATTGTGGCGGCCATGACGACGAAAAGTATGGCGAGGGCAGTTCCTACCGGAATTTTCTTACTCATGAAAGTTTAATCTCCTGTCCGTAGAGGTTAAGGTACGTGAATATAGTTTGCGGGGTTGACATTTGTGGCACTTCTCGCACCTGAGAGGTTTGTTCTTATCTCGAAGTGGAGATGCGCACCGGTAGAATAACCGGTACAGCCCATGATGCCGATTGTGTCGCCCTGGTTTACAACCTGTCCCGCTGAGACATATGATGTTGTAAGGTGGGCATAGAATGCTATAACACCGTTGCCGTGGTCGATTACGCAGTAGTTGCCGTAACCGCCGTTGCAGCCGCAGCTGCTGTACTTCTTATAGTTGTGTGAACAGCCGTTGCTGGAGATGAGGACCGTGCCCGCTCCCGCAGCGACAATTCGTTTATCCATATCCATGGCGCCCGGCATTGAGATGTCGAGACCATAGTGGAATGAGGTCTTGGAACCGAGCGTTCTGGGACCGTAAGGCGAAGATACATAAGCGCTTCCGTAAGGTACCGGGCAGATGAGACTTGCGGTACCGTCGCCTTCTGATGTGGAACCGTGAATCATATTATAAATGGTAGCGGCATATGCTGCCTTCTGAGCCTCTGCCTGAGCCTCTATCTCTTTAAGCTGCGCGTCCTCACGATTGAGTTTCGCAAGGTAGGCTTCGAGTACGGCGAGTTTTGCATCGACCGACTTCTTGGCCTCCTTGATTTCAGCCTGGGAGGCAACTACCTCATCCTTGGACGCCTGGAGTTCAATTCTGTCCTCCTCAAGTTTTACCTGAAGGGCCTCGAGTTCCTTAATGTCGTTTTTAAGGTCGGTTATTATCTTCTGGTCATGCTTGGTTATACGCGTGACAAGTTCTATTCGGTTTAAGAGATTTTCGAAGCTGTCAGCCTCAAAAACTATTTCTATTGTGGATACGTTTCCGGCCATGTACATGGCACGAAGACGCTGACCCAGCAGCTCACGCGTGGCCTCAATCTGGAGTTTCTGATCCTCCATCGCCTCCTCGTTCTCGTCGAGTTGCTGCTGAATGAGACCTATCTGAGTGTTGAGTGCGTTTATCTCCGCCTGGTAGGCGTTTATTTCTGCCTGGAGGGCATTGACCTGGGACTGGACTTCCATCGCAGATGCCCGTGCCTCGTTTATCTGTCCTTCCAGATCCTGTCGCTTCTGCTTGGCTTCTGCGGCCTCACGCTTTAAGCCCTCTATTTTGCTCTTCATCTCTATGATACGGGGGTCATCCTCCGCAACGGGGTCCGCAGCAAAAGCGGGAGCCGCCAGCGCAAAACAGAAGATAAGCGCAAGTATAAGGCATATGATTCTCTTACTCATTGTCATTTGATACCACTGAGCCTCCGTGTTCCTTAAGGTAACGGCCCATCGAGAAGATACTTCCGAATACGCCCGCTCCCACGCCTATAACTATGAAGGCGCCGAGCATCGGCAGTGCATACGGAAGGAACGAGATGGTCGCCGTTCCGAAAAGGGAAAAGATCGAACCGAATGATTTAACTGCGAGTTGGTAAAGACCGAAAACAAGTCCGAGGGAAACGATACCGGCGAGTATGCCGATTAAGATACCCTCGATGATGAAGGGCCAGCGGACAAACCAGTTTGTCGCACCTACTGCCTTCATGATGCTTATCTCGAGTCTTCTGTTATACATTGTTACACGAACGGTGTTTGCGATTATGAAAAGGCTTACCGCGAGCAGGAGCACGATTATGCCGAGGGCGATGTAGGTAACGCCCGTGCGCACCTCTCTCACCTGCCCCGCGAGGTCACTGTTGCCGCGTACGCTGAGTACGTTTTCAACCGTGCCGAGCATCTTCAGGACATTGTCGTAGTCCGAGAGTTCGGAGAGTGTGACCTTGTATGCATCGGGCATCGGGTTTGTGTCGAGACCCTCAAGAAGGAGAGCGTCCTCGCCCATCTGCTCGAGCTGAGCTTTATATGCCTCTTCCTTTGAGACAAAGTCGGCCGCGCCTACGTTCGGGATCATTCTGATGTCCTGGCCGGCCTTGTTTATCTGATCCTCGTTCAGACCGTCATTCAGGTAAACCATGATGACGTTCTGGTCCTCAACGTTTTCAAGCATGGCATCTATGTTAATGAACAGCATTACAGCCACGCCTATGAGAACAAGGCAGGAAGTCAGAACGGCTATTGAAGCCAGTGACATGAGCTTGTTGGAGCGGACATTGCGTACGCCCTCTTTGGTGAGATAGCCCAGGTTAAAGGACGCCTTATGTTTCGTTTTAGCCATCAGTCATCATCCTCCTCATCCTCTGAATTTTCAAAGTACTTGGAGTAATCAACACCGTCAATGCTGGCAAAGACGTTTATCTGTTCCTCCGGTGAGAGCGCATCGGAGGCCGCCTGCAGCGGGCCGCCCATCTGCGGCTCGGCCATGGCCTCGCGAATCTTCGCGGCGGCTTCCAGAGCCGCTATCTGCTCAATATACATTGTCTGGTCGGGACCGGCCACGGGTGATACATCCGAAGCGGGCTCCGCGACAGGTTCGGGAGCGGGTGCAGCGACCGGCTCGGGGATCGGGACCGCGACCGGTTCGGCAACCGCTGCCGGATCCGGTGCCGCAGGCTCCTCGAAAGCAGCCTCTTCGGCTATTGCTTCCTCTATGAATTCGTCTATTGTGACTTCGGGAACATCCTCAGCCTCAGGACGAAGTGTCTTATAGCCTGTTGTCTCGTCATATGTGAGCTGTCCGCCCCTGCCCGTGTCTGAGATGACCGAGCCGTGGTCGATGACAACTATTCTGTGGTTGAACTTCTTTACGAGTTCGTGCTCGTGAGTAACCATGATGACCGTAGTGCCGTTTTCATTGATGCGGTTTAAGAGCTCCACAATCTCATACGACATCTCGGGGTCGATGTTACCTGTCGGCTCGTCCGCGATGATTGTGTTCGCGTTGTTGACGAGCGCACGGGAGAGGGCCACGCGCTGCTGCTCACCGCCGGAGATTTCATTCGGCATGGAGCGCGCCTTGCTCTGAAGGCCTACAAGGCTGAGCACGTAAGGCACGCGCTTCTTTATCTCCTTCTCATTCGCGCCTATAACGCGCATGGCGAACGCTACATTGTCATATACGTTCATCGTCTGAATGAGACGGAAGTCCTGGAAAACGATGCCCATGGTACGACGGAAGTAAGGGATTTCCTTGTCCGTCATCCTTGTGAGGTCATAGTTATTTATCATGATGGTACCGGAGGTCGGCACCTCTTCACGCATTATTGTTTTAAGAAATGTACTTTTACCGGAACCTGATGCGCCGACTATGAAGACGAACTCTCCGCGCTCAATACGCAGATTAATGTTCTTCAGCGCCTCCGTACCGCTGTCATACTTCTTGTAAACGTTTTTGAATTCTATCACGTTTGCGGTCTCCTCAAAATATAATTAAAAAGACTGTATAAGCATAAATATACCTATACAGTCTTTAGTATACCATATAATAATGTGTTTGTAACCCATTTGTAACCGGAAATCAAAATTTCGTGGTATTGCACAAAACAGGGTACAAGATTTAGTGCTTAATTAGAACTTCGTAGGGCTTGAATCGAGATATTTCTTAACCATGAGGGCTACTTTGAAGACGATGGCGTCATCAAACTCTCTCAGATCAAGGCCCGTAAACTTCTTGATTTTCTCAAGTCTGTAGACGAGAGTGTTCCTGTGAACGAAGAGTTTTCTGGAAGTTTCGGAGACGTTGAGGTTGTTCTCGAAGAACTTCTGGATGGTGAAGAGTGTCTCCTGGTCGAGGTTCTCGATTGAACCGCGCTTGAAGACCTCGTGGAGGAACATCTCACAGAGGGTTGTGGGAAGCTGATAGATGAGGCGGGCGATACCGAGATTGTCGTAACTTACGATGTTCTTCTCCGTGTCAAATACCTTGCCTACTTCAAGAGCTACCTGAGCCTCTTTAAGCGAACGGGAGAGGTCGCGGATACCGACGACCGATGTGCCTATGCCGACAAGGGCATTATTGTAAAACTCAGTGTTAAGAGCATCACAGATAGAGTGAGCGAGTTTTTCGAGATCCTTGGGTTCTATGTTGTTACGTACTTCCTTGACAAGAGCGATGTCGGTCTCGTTGATATTGATGACGAAGTCCTTCGTCTTGTCCGGGAAGAGATTCTGAATTACGTCAAATACCGATGCGTCCTCGTGTCCCTTGATTCTGATGAGAAGGACTACGCGGGTGGCGTCGTTGTTGAAGCGGAGCTCGCGGGCCTTGACGAAGATGTCGCCCGGAAGGATGTTATCGAGGATAACATTCTTAATGAAGTTGCTCCTGTCATATTTCTCGTCATAGAACTGTTTGATGCTCGAAAGAGATACCGAGAGAATGCGGGCGTATTTCTCAGCGAGGTCGTCATCCCCTGTTACGAATACCGCATACTCATGGCGAAGATGTGAGCCGAAGGTGAGATATGTCACACCGTCAAGACAGATGGTCTCGTTTGTCGAGAAGATATCCGCCACATTGACTCCTACCTGTTCTCCTATTCTTTCAAGTTCGCTGCAGGAAATCACAGAGCCGGTCTCGTCAACCACGCCCACGATGCGGTCGATGGCGTCGCGCATCTGGTGAATTACTCCCTGGAATAATCTGTTAGACATAAACTGAGCCCCTTTGTGCAAATTGAATAAATAACGCTTTATACATTATACACAAGGATTTGTTAATACGCAACATTTTTTACAACCTTTTTCATAAAAATGCACAACAAAAAACGACCCGTTAGTATATTTCGCATAAAACTAAGGGTCGTTTTTAGGTAGTTATTACACCCAATTCCTCTTGTGTAATTTCACGACATTTTCCGGGTAAAAGGTCTATATCTAGTGGTAGACCCCCTATTTGGGTCCGTTTAAGCACCAAAACCCTGTTCCCTGTCGCGGCCAGCATACGCTTTATCTGGTGGTATTTTCCCTCACAGATTTTTATCTCTATTTTTTTATCATCCAGGACTCTGATTTTTGACGGAAGGCACTCAAAGCCGTCCTTCAGGACTATACCCTCCTCCAGTTTTCCGACATCCTCATCGGTTATCGGATCTGCCAGCTCGGCGATGTAGGTCTTCTCGACATGGTTCTTCGGCGAGAGGATCCGGTGTGCGAAATCACCGTCGTCGGTGATGAGCACAAAGCCTGTGGTGTCAGCGTCCAGACGGCCGGCGGGAAACAGGCCCGGGCGGGAAAACTCGGGCGGAACCAGGTCAAGCACGGTCCTGTGAAGCCGGTCGTCAGTCGCGCTGACAACCCCTTCGGGCTTGTTGAGCATGAGGTAGATATGCTCCCTGTAGATAAACGGTTCCCCTGCTACAACAACCTCTGACACGGCAGGATCCACCTGTATGTCAGAGGTTGCGGCTTTTTCTCCGTTTACCGTTACAAGACCGTCCCTGATCAGCTTTTTCACTTCGTTTCGGGAATACCTTCCCTGGGAGGAAATAAGTCTGTCAAGTCTCATAATTCGTAATCAAAGTTCTATGTTGTAATTTGATTTCTCGTGGAGCGGAGGATCGTCCGCGAAAGGCGAGCTGTAATCCTCGTACTCATCCTCGAGAGGTATGTCGATTACCGACGGGTGATGTATGACGCGCGGCTCGGGGTCAAAAGCGGATTCCCTCTTTTTCTTCTGAGGCTGCGCCTGAGCTCTCTGCTTCTGGGTCTTGTTCGACTTCCTGGAAGCAGAGTTCATTGTCTTCTGAAGTTCTTTTATCTCGGCATAGCTCTTGCCTATTCTGTACTCGGCATCGGTTACGATGTCGTTGACATAGGCGGATGCCTTGAGTTTGAGGTCACGCGACTTCTCTTCGGCCGCGGTGAGTTTTTCCTTTGAGCGGTACTCCGCCTCTTCAAGGATACGCGCTGCGTCCCTCTTGGCGTCGCTCAGGGTTCTCTCGGCTTCGGCACGTATGATTTCAGCCTGCGCCTCGGCCTCTTTTACGATGCCTTCCTGGGACGCGGCTTTTGTAGCCTCGTCCTTCGCTGCAGCCACGGCCTGCTGGGCCTTGGCCTGTGCCACGCGCATGAGTTCTTCCGTCCTGCGCGCTGTCTGGGCCTCCATGTCCTTCGAACGCTTCTCAGCGGAAGCTATGAGGTCCCTGCTTATAATCTTGGCGTCCGATACGGCCATGTCGGCCTCCCTCGTCGCCCTGTCTAAAATCTCTCTGCGCTCTGAAGCCAGAATCTGCGCCTGTTTTATCTCCTCGGGAACATTGGCTCTGAGATCCTCAAGGACCAGTTTCAAAGCTTCGACATCAACTGTTCTCTTGCCTGAAAACGGGTTCCCGCGAGCGTCAGACAAAATGTCTTCCATCTCGTTTAAGAGCTCTTCGATAGAATCCAAAAAATCAGTCCTTTCTCAAATGATTGGTTATGTCCTCAAGCACAACGCCGGGGACAAAGTCCGAAATATCTCCTCCGAGTTCACCGATCTGGCGAACAAGACTGGAATTTAAGAACATGTTCTCGGCACGTGTGGCGATAAACACCGTCTCAAGATCGGGGTTTAAATGCCTGTTGCCGAGAGCCTGTTGGAATTCCGAGTCGAAATCCGAGAGTGCGCGAAGACCTTTTACGACAACACTTATACCGTGCTCTTTGCAATAGTCCGCGAGCAGGCCGTCATATGTGTCCACAGTGACGTTTTGCATGCCCTCTGTCACTTTCTTCAGAAGTTTCGCACGTTCCTCTGCGGTGAAAGCGTATTTGCCCTGCTTCTTGTAGTTGGTCATGGCAACTACAACCACCTCGTCGAACAGCGCGGAAGCGCGTTCGATAATGTCCAGATGTCCGTTTGTTACGGGATCAAAACTGCCCGGGCAGATTGCCTTAATCATCTTCGCTCTCCTCAGCCGGTCGAAAGACCGTAAGTTTTGTCTTGCCGTATTTGTATTCTTTCAGTTTTCTGAACCTTCCGGCACTGTCCCGAAGCGTCTCCTCTTTCGAGGTCTCGCATATGATGATGCCGTTTTCGCTCATCTTCGCGGGCAGGTCCTCAAGCACCTTCCCCATGAGTTCATTTGCATAAGGCGGGTCCACAAAAGCGATGTCGAAGACATCCTTTGTCACTTTGAGAAACTGCAGGCTGTCCTCGTTTCTCACGGCCGCCCTGTCGGCAAGTTTCGTGTGTTCAAGATTCTCTTTTACCACCTTCACGGCCTCGCGGTTTGAGTCCACGAAAACCGCCTTCGAAGCGCCGCGGCTCAAAGCTTCGATACCGAGCTGGCCGGAGCCCGCGAACAGGTCAAGGACCCGTGCTCCCTCAATTTCAAACTGGATGATACTGAAGACAGACTCCTTCACCTGGTCGGTGGTCGGGCGTACGTCAAGTCCCGAGAGGGTCCGAAGCTTCATGCCGCGGGCCGAACCCGTGATTATTCTCATAGTACGCCTCCTTTTTAATAACAATTAATTATAGCATTGTAACTTAAAGTTTGTAAACTACGAAAAGTGTCTCTTTATATTTACAGCGTCCTTAACGGAGATACCCTTTACCTTCGAGAGAGTGTCAATATCCGCGCGCTTTATGTTGTCCAGCGTCTTGAACTCGCGCCAGAGTGCCTCGGCCTTCTTCTGACCGATTCCCTCAATCGAGGTGAGCTCACTCTGCTTTGCGGATTTCTGATGCTTCTTGTGGTGGAAGCTTATCGCGTAGCGATGTACTTCTTCCTGAATTCCGGAGACCAGCGTGAACACCTTTCGTGTCGCGCTTATCTGAATCTCTCCGCCGCCTTTTGTTATGGCCCTGGTCTTATGCTTGCTGTCCTTTACCATGCCGAAAACAGGGATGTAAAGGCCAAAGCCTTGCATGACCTCCAAAGCGACATTTACCTGGTTCTCTCCGCCGTCCATAAGGATGAGGTCCGGAAGTGGCGGAAAATCGGGGTCGTCCCTGTGCGAAAAGCGCCTTGTCAGGACTTCCCGCATGGCGCCCAAGTCGTCGCCGGGGATTGTATCCTTCAGTATGAACTTGCGGTAACCCGCCTTGTACGGGGCACCGTTTTTGAAGACAACCATGCCGCCTACGGCATCTGCTCCCGCAGTATGGCTTATGTCATAGCTTTCGATAAACTCGGGAGTCTTGGTGAGTCCGAGGAGTTCGCCGAGTTCAATAACTGCCGAATCCGCCTTGGAGCGCGAGCGCTTCTGGGCGAGAGCCTCATAGGCATTGTTCTTCGACATTGAAACAACCTCAAGCTGTCTGCCGCGCTTAGGTACGAGGATTTCCACCTTTGTGCCCCTAAGCTTTGTAAGCCACTGTGCAAGGAGGTCGGCATTCTCACACTCACCGTCAAGCACAACCAGTTTCGGTATGTCGGTGTGTGCGGAATAGAATCTCTCTATGATTTCACTGCGTGTATTCTCAAGCGACTCGTCAAGTTCGGCGAAATAGTTCGCACTTCCCGTCATGCGGCCGTCAGTAAAGCGGAGCACGTTGAAACAGATCTCGTCCTCGCGGCGTGCGAGTGAGAAGACATCCTTCGTCTCGTCGCCCGAAAAGACCACTTTCTGCTTCTCGGTGAGGCGCTTTATGGCATTTATGCGGTCGCGCGTCTTCGCGGCCATCTCAAACTCCAGGTTGTCGGAATAGGCCTGCATCTTGTGCTCCAGAAGCTCAAGATACTGCTTCGTGCCGCCCTTTAAGAATTCGACTGCGTCGGCCAGGGCGGCGTCATACTCCGCCTTGCTCATCTTGCCCGCGCAGGGCGCTCCGCACTGGTTCATATGGTAGTTTAAGCAGGGGCGCGTCTTTGTCTTCACGGGGAAGGTCTTCGAGCACTGCGGAAGCTTGAAAATCTTGAGTGCTGCATCGAGCGACTCATTTACCACAAAGCCGCTTATATAAGGGCCTATGTACGTGGCCCCGTCGTCCCTGCGCTGCAGCGCCTTCTCGAGCTTAGGCCACTCATCGTTCGTAATCTTTATGTATTTGTAGCCCTTGTCATCCTTGAGCAGGATATTGTACTTGGGCTTGTTCTGCTTTATGAGACTGCACTCCAGGACGAGCGCCTCATACTCCGAAGCGACGAGGATGTGATCAAAATCGTAAACATTGTCCACCATCCGGCGCACCTTCTCGGCATGCCTGTTCTGTGAACCGAAATACTGCGAAACCCTGTTCTTCAGCAGTTTCGCCTTGCCTATATAGATGATCTCGCCCTTCTCGTCCTTCATGATGTAGACGCCCGGGAGCATCGGCAGAGCATTCGCTTTTTCCCGCAGGTACTCTATACGCGGGTTGCTGCTCCTTATGACTTCGCCCATATCCTCATCTCCTCTCTTTTTAAGAATAAAGGCACACCGCAGGTTAAGCGGTGTGCCTGATATACAAAATTAAATTATTCTGCAAAGCCTGATTCAACGAGAGCTACGAGGGCCTCAACAGCCTCTTCCTCATCAGAGCCACCGGCCATGATTCGAATTTCAGTGCCACCCATGATACCAAGTGAAAGTACACCTAGAAGGCTCTTGGCGTTAACTCTTCTCTCGTCCTTCTCAACCCAGATGGATGATTTGAACTCATTGGCTTTCTGGATGAAGAATGTAGCGGGACGGGCATGAAGACCTACCTGATTCTGAACTTTTACGTCTTTAACATACATAGACTTTCCCTCACATATAAAAATTTGGAATAAACTGATTTTTGATTCGACAACATTATATTAGACGGGTTTTCTACCGTCAACCGAAAAAAACACATTTCTACGAATTCAAAAAAAGTTCGTTACAGAGGTCAAACTTTGACATACCGGCAGGTCAATCTTTGGTAGTTTTTCATAGTTTTTTCTACCTTAAAACACTTGCATTTAATTTTTCTTGTCATTTTGCACAAAAACTTCGTACATGTCTTGGCGCTTTGATTTCGTGCGCGAAATGGCCTGTTCCTTCTGCCATTTCGCTATGTTTTCATGGTGTCCCGAGAGGAGTACTTCAGGCACTTCCCTGCCCCTCCAGACGGGCGGTCTGGTGTACTGGGGATACTCAAGAAGGCCGTCAAAATGGCTCTCCTTCTCAAAGGCCTCCTCATTCCTGAGCACGCCGGGGAGCATGCGGCACACGGCATCCGTGAGGACGAGCGCCGGAAGCTCGCCGCCGGTCACGACGAAGTCGCCTATTGAGATTTCCTCCGGGGCGAGCTCTTCAATAACGCGCTCGTCCACGCCCTCGTAGTGGCCGCATAAAATGGCAATGCGGTCATACTGCGCAAGCTCCTTTACACGGGCCTGCGTCAGGGGCTTTCCCTGAGGAGTCATATAGATAAGGTGGTAATCCGTCTTACCGTTGTCCGTCAGATCCATATAGGCATCATAGATAGGCTGGGCCTGCATTATCATGCCGGTGCCGCCGCCGTAGGGCGTGTCATCAACATGGTTGTGCTTGTCGGTTGAGTAGTCGCGGATATTCGTACAATGAATCTCCACATGACCGGCCTCTCTCGCCCTGCCTATAATGCTCTCTGAGATTACGGAGTCACACATGTCAGGAAACAGGGTCAGTATTTCAATCTTCACGTATTTCCTCCCCCTCATCAAAGATGCCCTTCATGGGCCGTACCAGGGCGATACAGTTGTCTATATCAACCTTATCAACCACGCTCGGCACCGAGGGCAGAAGGTATTCTTTGCCGTCATCGTCCTTTATCTGCCAGATATCCGATGCGCCCGTGTTGAGCACATCAGTCACACGGCCGTAGAGCTTTGTCTCATCGTCCGCATCGCGGACCTCACAGCCGATGAGCTCGGCTATGAAATATGAGCCGGGCGCAAGCGGCGCCTTGTCACGCTCAACGTAGATTACCCTGCCGCGAAGGGCGTTGGCCTTGTCCAGGTCGTCCACGCCCTCGAGCGTCAGAAGCATTACGTTGCCGTGCTGCCGCGCGCCCAGGACCTTCTTCGGCTCCTGACCGTCTTTTTTCAGATATACGGTTTCAAAGGACTTGAAGAACTCGGGCGAGTCGCACCAGTACTGCACGCGGAGCTCTCCGCGCACACCGTGTGTGCTGACAATTTTACCGAGTTCCAGATATTTGAGACGCATAAATACTCCGTTTAAGTAAAACAAGGCAAGCCGGAGAATCCTCGGCCTGCCTCTTGTTTTATCAATCAGTCAATTTCCACTGCAATATGTGCATCGTTCTTATTGGCCGATGCGCGCATTACCGTGCGAATGGCCTTTGCGATACGGCCCTGCTTACCGATTACCCTGCCCATGTCATCGGGAGCGACATGGAGATGGTAAACAGTTACACCGTTTTCATTAGGTTCGTCAACGTCCACGGTTACCGCGGAAGGATCATCTACGAGGCCCTGCGCAATGGAAATGAGTAAATCACGCATTTTCGGGACCTCCGTTTATTTTATTGCTCCGCTCTTCTTGAGAAGTGCGCGGACTGTGTCTGTCGGCTGTGCACCGTTAGCCATCCACTGAGCAACCTTCTCCTCGTCAATCTTGATGACTGCGGGATCCTTTGTGGGATCGTAGTAACCGATTTCCTCGATGAAGCGGCCGTCACGCGGGAAGCGTGAGTCTGCTACTACTACGCGATAAAAAGGTGCCTTCTTTGCGCCCATTCTTCTGAGTCTGATTTTTACTGCCATTTTAATATTCCTCCAAAGAATTATTTTAACTTAGTGAGGTCCAGGTCGGGCATGTTTGCCATATTGCCCATGCGTTTCATGGCCCTTCTGGACTGTTTGTTGTTCATCTGCTTGAACATTTTCTGCATCTGCCGATATTGAGCGAGGAGCCTGTTGACGTCCTCAACCTGCTGTCCGCATCCGGCGGCTATGCGCTTTTTGCGGGAGCCGTTGATGATGTCGGGTTTCTCCCTCTCCTGCGGCGTCATTGACTGAATAATAGCCTGAAGCCTGTCAAACTGTTTTTCGTCAACTTCAATATCTTTTGCCTGCTTGCCCAGTCCCGGTATCATACCGAGGAGGTCCTGCATCGGTCCGAGTTTTCTTACCTGCTGCAGGTTTGTAAGCAAGTCATTAAGATCAAACTTGTTTTTTCTGAGCTTCTTCTCGAGCTCAATTGCGGTCTGCTCGTCGAACTCCTTCTCCGCCTTCTCTATGAGGGAGAGCATGTCGCCCATTCCGAGAATTCGGGAGGCCATGCGCTCCGGATGGAAGACGTCGAGGTCGTCGAGCTTCTCGCCGGTGCCGACGAACTTTATCGGCTTGCCGGTAATCGCTCTCGCCGAGAGCGCGGCACCGCCTCGCGTGTCACCGTCGAGCTTTGTCAGCACGAGTCCGTCGAGACCGAGATCGTCGTTGAATGTCTGTGCGACATTTACGGCATCCTGACCGGTCATGGCGTCGACAACAAGCAGAATCTCATGCGGATGAACTTCCGCCTTTATGTTGCGGAGCTCCTCCATGAGCTGTTCGTCGATATGCAAACGGCCTGCGGTGTCAAGGAAGACGTAGTCATAACCCTGATCCTTAGCCAGTTTTATCGCTTCGCTCGCGATGGTGACCGGGTTGTCCTGTCCCATTTCAAAGACCGGGACACCAATCTGTTCACCGAGTACCTGGAGTTGTTTTATAGCCGCAGGTCTGTAAACGTCGCACGCGACAAGAAGAGGTCTGTGATTTTCACTCTTCAGGCGCTTCGCGATTTTCGCGCAGTGCGTTGTCTTACCTGAGCCCTGAAGTCCGCACATCATGACTATTGTCGGAGGATGCTGGGCTATGGTGAGTCTCGTATGGGTTCCGCCCATGAGCTCGGTAAGCTCTTCGTTTACTATCTTTATGACCATCTGCGCCGGGGTGAGGCTCTTCATGACCTCGGCGCCTATGGCTCGTTCTGTCACTGCATTGGTAAAGTCCTTAGCAACTTTGTAACTGACGTCCGCCTCCAAAAGCGCGAGCCGGACCTCACGCATGGCTTCCTTGACATCTGATTCAGTCAAAGAGCCCTTGCTCTTCAGTCTGGAGAACGCGGCCTCCAGTCTGTCGGACAAGCCTTCGAATGCCATTGTCTAACTCCTTTATACTTCTTCGTTGTTAAGAGTCTGAGCAATAAGCTTGATTCTGACGACAGCCTCGTTTATATCTCTTGAGAGGCCTGTACGCATATTGCTTTCATTGATGAGTTCGGCGCAGTCGAGTATCTCATTGAGTCCGGTACGGACTTCCTCAAAACGCCTTGCGAGACCAAGTCGCTCTTCCATCTCAAAAAGCTGTCCTTCGGCGCGCTTGATGGCGTCCCTGACGCCCTGACGCGTTATGCCTTCGTTCTCGGCAATTTCCGAAAGTGACAAGTCATCATTGTAATAGTATTCTATGAAAGATCTCTGCTTCTCGGTGAGCATGTCACCGTAAAAGTCGAGCAATACACTTATTACTTCAAAGTTTTTTGCCACTGAAAGACCGCCCCCTATCTTATTTTTCCCCGTTGTGTAAAGGCGTTTTCTTTACACTTTGCTCATTAATTATAATAAGAGAAAACGGCTCTGTCAAGCGAAAAATTTGAGCCGCTTTTTCAAACACAACATATTGTGTAAAGCGAAAAACTTTACACAAGAAAACCTTCAGGTCAGGTGTCCTGAAGGCTCTTTAAAAAATCAAGGGTTTTGAAGTGCCGCCCCGTGTGTTCAAGGGCATAATTCTCGGTCACCGCGGTCAGTTCACGCTGTGCGCCGTCCCCGAGCGAGAAGTCGAAGATCTTCTTCGGCTCGCTGTAGACTATATGGCGCATGGCGGTGACCGTGCTTATCGAAATCGGACTTAAGGCGGTGTCCGCGCCGCAGTCACTGCACAGCAGACTGCCGTTTTTTATGTCAAAATACATCTTGTCAGACTCAAACGCTCCGCACTCCTCACACGCGATGAGGTTCGGGGCGTAGCCCGATATCGCGAGTGAACGCAGCTCCGCGACAGACCTGATCTGCGGCGTCGGCAGCTTTTTCTTAGAGAGAAGGAAAAGCGAGTTTAAGAGCAGTTTAAGCAGGTCTTCGCACTCAGCGTTCTCAGGAGCGAGCTCACCGAAGAGCTCCGCGAGATAAAAGGCCGTGCTCAGGTTGTCTATGTCCGACCGAAGGTCGAAGAAAACCTCCTTCTCAACGGCCGAGTTGACATTGTAGGAATCAACGCCGCGGTAGAAGACGAAGTCCGAATACGCGAGCAGCTGGGTTCCTGCCAGGTTCTTGTTCTTTATGGTCTTTCCGCCCGTGGCGAAAGCCCGGATAAGTCCGTATTTCGAGGTCAGAACGGTGATGAGGCGATCGGACTCCCTGACGTTCTGCTCTTTGATAACGAGACCGTCAGTCTTTATATGCATTTCGATCGCCTCCTTCTCCTATTTCATCTTAACTATTGTCACGCCGTCCTCGCCTTCACCGAAGGTGCCGAGACGGTGCTCTTTTACATGGGGGTTCTTCGAGAGATACTTTCCTACCTCTTTTCTGAGTACACCCGTGCCCTTACCGTGTATTACGGTGAACTCCTCTATACCGAGACGCAGCTGCATGTCAATGAAGCGGTCGAGTTCCAGTATGGCCTCGTCAGATGCCATGCCGCGCAGGTCGATTGAGGTCTTTACCGCGAGGTCTGACTTTGAGGTCATGGTGCGCTTCACGCTGCGCGTGCCGCCCGTCTCCTTCTTCTTGTGTCCTTCGAGAAGGCGCAGATTCGAGAGAGGAGTCCTGCTCTTCATGATACCTGACGTGACCTCGACCATTCCCTTCTTGTCGGGGAGCGCCGTGACGGTTGCGGTCGTGCCGAGGTCGGCAATGACAACCGTATCGCCCACGACGAGGTCACGGGGCAGGACATAGTCCTCTTCCTGCGCCAAAGCCACAATCGGATTTGTAATATCGTCGAGCGTACCCTGGTGACGCTTTATGACTGACTTCGCATCAGCGGAGAGCTGTGAGAGGTCTGAGGAATTCTTCCGTTCCTTCTTGAGCCTGTCTATGTCGTCGAGGAAGGCCGCGGCCTCTCTCCTCGCCTGTTCAACTATCTTCATGGCCTCGGAACGGGCCTTTTCTATCTCGTCGTTTTTCATCTTCTCGACGCTGTCGCGGAGTTCCTCGGCCCTGGCCTTTTCGGCCTGAGCCTGAGCCGAGAGTTCAAGTGCCTTTTCATGCTCGAACTCCATGGCAATACGCGAGGATTCGAGCTGCTCTATGACATCCTCAAACTGAGAGTTCTCCGCGGAGACCAGTTCACGGGCGCGGCCGACGACGGCCTCCGGCATGCCGAGACGCTCCGAGATGGCGAAGGCATTTGAGCGGCCGGGCGCTCCTATGAGAAGTCTGTACGTCGGCGACAGGGTGTCGACATTGAATTCGCAGCAGCCGTTCTCCACGCGCGGCGTCTGCAGAGCATACGCCTTAAGTTCCGCGTAGTGAGTGGTTGCTGCCACCTTGGCACCCTGTGAAGCGAGCCTCTCGAGAACCGAGATGGCGAGCGCCGCGCCCTCTACCGGGTCGGTACCCGCTCCGAGCTCGTCTATCAGACAGAGGCTGTGTGAGTCAGCCCTCTTTATTATGTCCACGATATTTGTCATGTGCGCGGAGAATGTAGAGAGCGACTGCTCTATGCTCTGGTCATCTCCTATGTCCGCAAACACATCTTTGAATATCGCCATCCTGCTGTTGTCGGCAACCGGTATCATGAGGCCGGATGCCGCCATGAGCGACAGGAGTCCTATCGTTTTTATCGACACGGTCTTACCGCCCGTATTCGGTCCGGTTATGACCAGTGTATCAAAGTCCTCGCCGAGACGTATGTCGGTGGCGACAACCGTCTTCGGGTCAATCAGCGGATGTCTTGCACCCTTGATGTCGATTATGCCCTCGTCATTGAGAATCGGCTCGGACGCCTTCATTGCATACGCGAGCTGCGCCTTGGCAAAGATGAAGTTTAAGGCTATGGCGGCCTCGTACGACTTCTTCGTCTCCTCATAGACATCTCCGACCATGGCGGAGAGTTCGGCGAGAATGCGCTCAATCTCATCGCGCTCCTTAGACTGAAGAACACGTATCTCGTTGTTCGCCTCGACTACGGACATAGGCTCTATGAATACCGTTGCTCCGCTGTCTGAGGTGTCCTGTACGACACCGGCGACTTCGCCCTTGTGCTCACGTTTTACGGGCACGACGTATCTGCCGTTTCGCATTGTGACTATGGCGTCCTGAAGGGCAGTCTGATAGTGCTGCGAATGTACAATATGATCCAGCTGCTCCCTGATTTTATTCTCCTGTCTGCGAAGGGACTTTCTTATGTCGGAGAGTTCCGGAGAAGCCTCGTCCGCCATCTCCTCCTCGGAGAGAATGCAGAAGAAAATACGCTCCTCAACACTCAGATGAGGGATGAGAGCGGTGAAGTATTTGTCGATGCAGGTCTCAACGCTTGCGCACTGGTTGAACCAGTCACGGATCGCACGGATGGTGCGGAGCGTGGACGCGCAGTCGAGGAGGTCCTTCATTGAGAGGATACCGCCGCTCGACGCAACATGCATGAGACCGTTTACGTTCTTGAGACCGCCGAAAGAGGGACCGCCGAACTTCGCCAGAAGCACATAGGCGTCCACCGTCTCCGAGAGGAGAATCTTCGCGGACTCAAGGTCCTTGGACGGCACGAGTTCCATAGCCATATCATGGGCGTCCGGGCACGAAGTCTGTGCAGCCAGGCGCTCAAGTATCTTATCAAAATCAAGTGCCGCAAAATGCTTGTTCATTTCTTTTACCTATTCATTATCCAATCCGAAATTATGTATGAGGCCCTCCCTGTCACGCCAGCCTTCCTTGACCTTCACCCAGCACTGAAGGTTTATATGACAGTCAAAGAATCTTTCCATATCCTGACGGGCATAGGTTGAGACCTTCTTGAGCATTGAGCCGTTCTTTCCGATGATGATGCCCTTGTGGGTCTCCCGCTCGCAGTAGATTACGGCCTCTATGTCAAGTATGCCGGAGTCCTCCCGCTCACGCATCTTCTCAATGCTGACGGCCACGCCGTGCGGGACCTCCTTGTCGAGAAGCCGAAGGAGCTTCTCGCGAATAATCTCCCCTGCAATGACCCGCTCCGGCTGGTCCGTCAGCGTATCATCCGGGAAATAGTGTACGGACGGCTGTGCGAGTTTTTCAATCTCGTCGAGCAGCTCGTCCACAGCCGTGCCTTTGACGGCCGAAATCGGCACGACGGCCTCGAAATCATAGAGTTCCGAGAACGTCTTTATGCGTTCGGGTAATGCCCCCATGTCGGGCAGGGTGTCAATCTTGTTTATGGCGAGCACGACCGGAATATCAAGCTTTTTGAATTTCCCGATAAGCTCGATTTCGCCGGGTTTTACATCGCCCTCTGCCTCCACGACAAAGAGACATGCGTCAACGCCGCCTATGCTGTCCGTCACGGCGCGCACCATGCTTTCACCGAGCTTGTTCTTCGGCCTGTGATAGCCGGGAGTATCGGTGAATACAAGTTGACAGGCGCCCCTTGTGAGGACGCCCATTATTTTCGTTCTTGTAGTCTGCGGCTTGGAAGACACTATGGCGATCTTCGTGCCGAGGACCTTGTTAAGAAGCGAGGATTTGCCTACGTTCGGGCAACCTACGATGGCAATGAACGCTGTTGTCGTGTTCGGCATTATGAGTCTCCCATATAGTAGCTGCCGTCCCTCTTGAGACCGAGCTCGGTCAGGGCCTGTTCCTCTTTCTCACGCATGTGGAGAAGTTCCAGACCTCCGTTCTCGTGATCGTATCCGAGAAGGTGCAGCATTGAGTGTACGGTGAGATAGCCGACCTCGCGCTGGATACCGTGTCCGTAGCGCTCAGCCTGTTCAACCGCCTTTTCGAGTGATATTACAATGTCACCGAGCTGTGCTTCGCCGGTGTCGAGGTTTATGTCATAGACACCGTTTACCCCGAGGGGGAAAGAGAGCACATCGGTCTCCTTGTCGATATTCCTGTGTTCGCGATTGAGTTCACGGATTTTCTCGTTGTCCACGAGTGTTACCGAGACCTCGGCGTCGCCCTCAAAATTCTCCATTGTGAGAACCGCTGTGCAGCAGCGGCGAATCAGCATACGAAGTCCCTTCGGGACCTTTATTGTCTTCTGATCGTTTGTGATGACAACCTTTACCTTATTTGCCACGATGTTTTCCCTCCGTTTTTTCGGCGTAACGTTCGTAAGCCTTTACTATTTCCTGAACGAGATGGTGTCTGACAACATCACGCTCGTCAAATTTCACCGTTGTAATACCCTCTATGTTTTTCAGGATCTTTGTGACCTCAACGAGTCCCGACTTCTTTCCTCCCGGCAGGTCTATCTGGGTGACATCGCCCGTGATGACCGCCTTGGAGCCGTTGCCGAGACGGGTCAGGAACATCTTCATCTGTTCCGATGTAGTGTTCTGCGCCTCGTCAAGTATTATGAAACTATCATCGAGGGTCCTGCCTCGCATGTATGCGAGGGGAGCGACCTCGATGACTCCGCGCTCCATCTGTTTCTGGAAGCCGTCGGCTCCGAACATCTCAAAGAGCGCGTCATAGAGAGGTCGCAGGTAAGGGTCGACCTTCTGCTGAAGGTCGCCGGGCAGGAAGCCCAGGCTCTCGCCTGCCTCAACTGCCGGGCGGGTCAGGATTATCCTGTTTACCTCCTTCGCCTTGAAGGCCTTTACGGCCATGGCGACGGCGAGGTAGGTCTTACCGGTACCCGCCGGTCCGATTCCGAATACGACAGTGTTGTCGTTTATGGCGTCAATATACCGTTTCTGTCCCAGGGTCTTGGCCTTTATCGGCTTGCCGCTCGCGGTAATACAGATACAGTCGGACATGAGCTTTTTAAGCTCCGCATCCTGTCCGCCCTTCGTCATCTCTATGACGTAGCGGACATTCTGCTCATTGAGCTCCTCCCCTTTTGACAAGAGGGCAAAGAGTCCGTCCACCGACTTCGCGGCGGCCTCCACGGCAGCCTCATCACCCGTAATCTTTATGGTGTCTCCGCGGGTGATTACGGTGACTCCGTATTCGTTCTCGAGAATCCTTATGTTCTCGTCCAGGCTCCCGAAGAGCCCGAGGACATTCTCGAAATTATCAAATTGGATCAGTTTTTCCGACATATCAAGCACCTTTGTTTAAATATACAAAACAATTATAACAGTTTTACATAAAAAGTTAATGAGCATTTTATACAATTTTCACATTTTTTACTTGTATGTTCTTTATAGCGCGCGCCCGCCCATACTTGTAAAGGGAGGGTATTTATGCTAAAATTTTCCTATTAAAAATGCGAGGAAGTGCAGTCGTGAGTAAGCTCTATAATACCGATATAACCCCGGCATGTGAATACTGCAGACACGGTCGCCTGACCCCTGACGAGACGGGCGTTCTGTGCGTTAAAAACGGCATTATGCTGCCCGATTCATCATGCAAGTCATTCAAGTATGACGTCTTAAAGCGCAGGCCCAAAAGACAGCTTCCCATCTTCTCCGATTTCTCGGAGGAGGACTTCACACTCTAAGGAGACAAACATGTCAGTTTTCAGACCATTCCGGGCAGTAAGGCCGATGCCGGCATATGCCCATCTTGTCGCGGCACTCCCGTACGATGTCATGACATCTGATGAGGCCCGCGAAAAAGTAAAGGACAATCCCTACTCATTCCTGCATGTCGATAAAGCGGAGATAGACCTGCCCCTCGGCACGGACCTCTACTCTGACGAGGTATATGCCAAAGCGGCACAGAACCTTAAAAGCCTCGAGACGGACGAGATAATGCGTCAGGACAAGCACAGCTGCTTTTACATCTACGAGCAGACGTGGCTGGGCCGCACGCAGACAGGACTTGTCGGCTGCGCCTCAATAGACGAGTACATAAACGGCAGTATCAGGAAACACGAGCTCACGAGAGCCGACAAGGAGGCGGACCGTATCCGCCACGTCGACACCTGCAACGCAAATACCGGTCCCATCTTCCTCACCTACAAGGGCAATGAGACTGTCGACAAAATAATAGACAACTACAAGAAGACAAATCTCCCCATATATGACTTTGAATCCGAGGGCGATGTAAAAAACCGCATCTGGGTAGTAAACAACGACACGGGCCTTACGGATAAACTGGAGGAAGCGTTTAAAGAAGTGGACGCGCTCTACATCGCCGACGGTCACCACCGCTGCGCATCAGCAGTTAAAGTGGGCCAAAAACGCAGGGAGAAAAATCCGGGCTACAACGGAGATGAGGAATTCAATTTCTTCCTTGCCGTCGCCTTCCCGAAAGATGAACTTCGTATTCTTGACTACAACCGCGTCATAAAGGACACAAACGGCCTCTCAAAAGAGGATCTTCTGAAAAAGATAAACGAGAACTTCGAAATTGAGACCACGCTGAGCGTGACTCCCTTCAGACCGGAAGAACGCCACACATTCGGCATGTACCTGGACAAAAGCTGGTACAAGCTCACGGCAAAACCGGAAGTCATCAATGAGGATGATCCTGTCGAGTCACTGGATGTCTCAATACTCCAGAAGAGCCTCATAGCTCCGGTCCTCGGCATAGAGGATCCGAGAACCGATCCGCGTATCGACTTTGTCGGCGGCATACGCGGCCTGTCCGAACTCGAGCGCCGCTGCGGTGAGGACTGCAAACTCGCGTTTGCCCTCTTCCCCACCTCGCTCGACGAGCTCATCGCCATCGCTGACGCCGGCGCGCTCATGCCGCCGAAGTCCACCTGGTTTGAGCCCAAACTCCTCTCGGGTCTCTTCATCCACAAACTTTAAAAAAAGAACTCCCGGGCAGTTGCCCGGGAGTTTTTGTTTAGTCGGTTGTAGGTTCTGTAGGCGGCTCTATCGGAGGTTCCGTCGGAGGCTCTGTAGGCGGCTCCGTGGGAGGTTCCGGATTCTTTGTGTACTTGACGGTAATGTTTACATCTGCCGCTCCGAACGTGCCTGAAATGGTTGCCCTGTCAGGAGTGTAACCGCTGACATTGGGACTCGGTACGGAATATGTGTCGCCCTTTAAGAAGTCAGCTTTTGTGTAAGTCGCAGCGGCTGTTCCGCCCTCCGCCTTGACATAGTTGATAGTGAGTTTATATGTCTTATCTTTGGTGTAGGTTACGGTGATGGTCTGGTCCTCCGTTCCGATTGTACCGGAGACAGTGGCCTGGTTGGGTGTGTAACCTCTGACCTTCGGACTCGCCACCGAATAGGACTGGCCTGCTTTCAGGTTGCCTACGGTCTGCGCCGCAGGGGCCTTTGAACCGTCCGCCATGGCATAGTTTACGGTGAGCGTGCGTACCGCCCAGCTCGGGTCATAGCAGTGATTCATAAGGTACCAGCACCATGCTCCGCAGCCTGCGCTTGAGAAGTGCATGCCCATTGAACCGGGATCGCTGCAGTACTCATCTTTCAGGTATCCTTTGTCATCGTACATGACGGAGGCTACATCGACAAAATACCAGCCGTGCGATGCAGCTACACCGGAAAGAAGCTGGTTGTACAGCCTAATGTTCGCGTTGTTTAAAATCCTGCCGTTCGTGCCGTCTTTTGCGGCAATGATGGGGGTCATTGACTGAATGTAGATAAGTATGCCCGGATTGCTCTGCTCGATGAGCGAGCACAGCTGAGCCATATTTGAAGCGGCACCGTTTACACCGACACGGTTCAAGTCATTCATACCGAGCATGATGTAAACGCGCTTCTTGCCTGCGGGAATACTGTTCCAGATATTCGCCTTTATGACGCCGCTTAAAGCATTGCAGGTGCCGTAGCTTCCGTAGCACATATATGTTGCGCCGGGAAGTCCGCCGTACATCTGAAGTCTGAGGCTTATGGAGTCGCCTATAAATACGGACTCACCGAAGTAGTTCGGCGAGAGCTGCTGAGCCTTGGCCCACTCGAAGTAGGGCAGGGCCCCGCCGGTGTACTTTGTGACCTTCGGAGTCTCGGTCGTCTTCTCCTCTTTGGAGCCGTCGGCCTTCTTCTCGACAGGCACTACCGTGCCATCGCTCAAGACCGTCGTCGCCTCGACCTCCTCTTCAGGAGCGGGGGCCGCAGTCGTCTCAACAGCCTTTGTCGTATTTTCCGGAGGATCGACACTTACCGGCATATATCTCTTTGAAAGAGCAAAAGAAGTGCAGGTAATTGCAACCATGAGAATACCTGCAACAACACGCGTTATAATTGCTTTGTTCATATAGCTTATTCCTTTAAAAAAGCCCCTGCGATTATCCGCAAGGGCTTTCATTTTAACTCTTAATCTGCGGGACCGTCAGTCGAGGCAACACCTGTGCCGTAAGAGCCTGAGTAATTTGAGGTTGTGCCTACGGTATGTCTCTGTGTCGCTCTGTGGTTCTCACGAATCGCGTGAGATCTTACTCTGGGGTTCGGAGCGACATAAACCGCTCTTGCCTTCTCAGTGAAGATGCCGTCCCAGCCGTTGAGCCAGAAGTCAATCATCTTACCGATTACGGTGTCGTCATTTGCGGAAGCGCAGCCTGTAAGCATAAGTGCCATCATAAGCACGAGAAGCAACGCAACCATACGTTTCATGATTCTTTTCATATCAAAACCTCCGTAAACCTCTTTAACAGTGAAATTTTAACATATCAGAGACAAATTGTCGAGTTTTAATTGGCATGCCCGGCCGGATTCGAACCGGCGACACCCAGCGTCGGAGGCTGGTGCTCTATCCAACTGAGCTACGGGCACGTATAAACCACTTCGACATTATATCACAAACGATCAGGTCTTTGAACTGAAAGTGAGCAGCATCATTCTGTCTTTCAGCGAGCCCCTGAATGTAAAAAGTCCCGAATGATTGCTTCCCTCTGAAACCTCACGCATCATATTCAGGAACTTCTTCGCGTAGTCCCTGCTGAGTGCGCGCGGGAAATATGAGCAGTATATCTTCGCATCCCCGATTTCCCTGAGAACTCCGTCAAGCGCCGCAACATAGGAAGAGAGCGGCGCGGCAAAAGGCAGAATCTGTATACCGAGAGGTGAGATGACGTCGCCGACTGCGGCGACCTTGTTCTTCTTGTCGAGGAAGCAGATACTGCCGTATGTATGAGACGGCGCGGCGATGAGTTTTATGGTACGGCCGCCGATATCGATGCCGTCCCTCAGTTCACGGTCGGTGACAGCGATGAATGTCGGCGCTTTTTCGGTGCCGGCGCCGCCCCTGCCCAGCAGGTCCGTGGCATGACGCGTTATGAAACTGTAAACTCTTGCGGATTTTAAATCGTCCTTGCCGATTCTTACATTGTGAAACTGTCCCGCTCCGCCTGTAACACCGAAATGGGAATGCGTACAGTAAACTTCGAGCGGCTTGTCCGTTATTTCGCTGACCTTGTCAGCGAGGTTGCCGATACCGAGGCCGGTGTCAACGAGAAGAGCCTTCTTCGTACCGACAAAGAGATATGACTGAAAGAGAAGGTCTGAAGATACACGGTAGGTATCTTCGGCAATTTTCCGCGAGGAACCGAACGCCACAACCTTGTCATGAACAAACTGAGAGGATGCGGCTTTTTTGCCCGCCTCAAGCGCAAGCGTTCCGACACCCTGGAGGATGGCAATTCTGGAAATTTTACCTTTCTTCATAAAAGTGTTCTCCCTTTTACTTAACTTATTTTGCCGAGCAGTTCTTCGGAGAGTTTTACATAGTCTCCGCTGATTATGTCTTTCCACCACTTCTGATTGTCAAGGTACCAGTTGACGGTCTCTTTAATGCCGTCGTCAAACTTTGTCTCCGGCACCCAGCCGAGCTCACGCTCAAGCTTTGAAGCATCTATAGCATAGCGCAGGTCGTGTCCGGGTCTGTCCGTGACAAACTCTATGAGACTCTCGGGTTTTCCGAGTGCCGCGAGCACGGTCTTTACCACATCGATATTGGCGCGCTCGTTGTGTCCGCCGATGTTGTATACCTCACCGACTTTTCCCTTGTGAATGATGAGGTCGATGGCCTTGCAGTGGTCGAGCACGAAGAGCCAGTCACGCACGTTCTCTCCCTTGCCGTAGACAGGTACGTTCTCATCATTCAGCGCTCTTGAAATCATAAGCGGGATGAGCTTTTCGGGGTACTGGTATCTGCCGTAGTTGTTGGAACAGCGGGAGATTGTGACGGGCACTTTATATGTCCTGTAATAGGCGAGGCAGAGCAGGTCTGCCGAAGCCTTGGATGTCGAATAAGGCGAGGATGTGTGAAGGGGTGTCTCCTCGGTGAAGAAGAGGTCAGGCCTGTCAAGAGGCAGGTCGCCGTAAACCTCGTCCGTGGAGACCTGATGGAATCTCTTTCCGTTTCCGTATTTCCTGAAAGCGTCAAGCAGCACACCCG
This sequence comes from Clostridia bacterium, assembly GCA_017451425.1. Lineage (GTDB taxonomy): Bacteria > Bacillota > Clostridia > Oscillospirales > Acutalibacteraceae > UBA1227. Next base: position 40,446 of record JAFSPP010000017.1, read on the forward strand.
TGCCGATGATATTCGTCATGAGGAATGCCTCAGGCGAATCGATTGAGCGGTCCACATGGGACTCAGCTGCAAAGTTTACGACTATGTCGAAATTCTCAGACTCGAAGAGAGCATACATCGCCTCCCTGTCGGTTATATCCGCCTTCACGAACTTAAAGCGCGGGTTTTCGAGCAGGGGTTCGAGTGTGACGAGATTGCCCGCGTATGACAGGCAGTCAACGCAGACTATTTCAACATCGTCATGTGCCTCGAGCATGTGGTATATGAAGTTGCTTCCTATGAAGCCTGCACCGCCCGTTACAAGTATCTTTTCCATTAAAACACCTCGTTTATCGGCATTGTCGCTTTCGCGTTCAGATCAAGACCCGCCGTGTTTCCGGCGATGAATTCGTAATAGCCCTGGGCGCCTACCATGGCGGCGTTGTCGCTGCAGAGGTCAGGCGTCGGCATAAAGAGCTGCCAGCCGTGTTCGCTGCAGCAGGCGGCCATCCTCGACCGTAAAACGGAGTTTGCGGAGACGCCGCCGGCGAAAACGATTTTATCATATCCGAAGTCAATCGCCGCCTTCTCGGTATTGCCGACAAGGCAGTCGACAACGGCCTTAATGACTGAGGCGCCCATGTCCTCGACGGATATGCTCTCACCTTTCTGTTCGCGGTTGTGTACCGTGTTTATGACAAAGGTCTTTAGGCCCGAAAAACTGAAGTCGTACGGCGCTCCCTCAACGTGGGGATGCGGCATTTTAAAGGCGTCGGGGTTGCCGTTTTTTGCAGCGGCGTCCAGGTTCTTTCCTCCCGGATACGGAAGCCCGAGTGTTCTCGCGGACTTGTCCATACACTCCCCTGCAGCATCGTCGCGGGTGCAGCCTATGACCTTGTACTCCGTGTATGATTTCACCTCGACGAGATGGGTGTGACCGCCCGAGACGACAAGGGCCAGAAACGGCGGTTTCAGGTCAGGCGAGGTGATGTAGTTTGAAGCTATATGTGAGCGGAGATGATGAACGGGTACAAGCGGCTTGTCGTATCTGAGCGACAGACCTTTTGCGAAGTTTACCCCGACAAGGAGCGCGCCGATAAGACCCGGCGCCGCGGTGACGGCGACGGCATCTATGTCGTCCATTGTGCAGTTCGCTTCAGAGAGGGCCTGCGCCGTAATCTGTGAGATTGCCTCGGTATGTCTGCGCGACGCAATCTCAGGCACGACGCCGCCGTACAGCACATGCTCCTCAACCTGCGACGCTATGACCGAGGACAGGACATGCCTTCCGTCCTCGACAACCGCTGTCGCAGTCTCGTCACATGAGCTCTCAATCGCCAAAATCTTCATCAGAATCTCCTGGTCATAATGAGCGCGTCCTCATCCGGATCACGGTAAAAGCCCGGACGCACGCCCTCACTTATGAATTCATTCTTTTTGTAAACTGAGATCGCCGTTCCGTTTGAGAGGCGGACCTCAAGGGTCATGAAAGAGGCTCCGTTCGCCTTCGCGTTTCTCGTCGCCTCAAGCACCAGGGCATTGCCTATGCCCCGCTGTCTGTAACTTTCGGTCACCGCAAGATTGGTCACGAAGCACTCGTCCATGACCATATATGTGCCGATATACCCGACGACTTTGTCATCTTCCAGAGCGACAAAAAACCAGGCATTCGGATTGCCGTAATACTCCTCTATGGCGTCTCTTGTCCAGGGGTGCGCAAAACACTCCTCCTCAAGTGACACCACGGCATCCATATATACGGGTTTCAGTCTTTCTATCTTCATCCCTTAGCCTCGTACCAGGTATTGCCGATATGAGCGTCTGCGAGGAGTTTCACCTTCAGCGAGCAGGCATTCTCCATCTCCTCTTTGACAATCGCACACACTTCTTCTGCTATGTCTTCGCGCGCCTCGACAAGCAGTTCGTCATGCACCTGCATGATGAGTTTCGCGTCGAGGCCCTCCGCCAGCAGGCGGTTGTAAACCTTTACCATGGCGAGCTTTATGATGTCGGCCGCAGTGCCCTGGATGGGCATGTTGCGGGCGACGCGCTCGCCGGAGGCTCTCAGGTTGTGGTTCGACGAAGTGAGCTCAGGCAGATAGCGTCTGCGCTCATAGAGGGTTTTGACAAAACCGTCCGCCTTCGCCTTCTCTATTACTTCTTTCATATACTTGTCGACACCCGAGAAATTGCTCAGGTAACCGTCAATATACTGCTGTGCCTCAACACGGGAGACACCGATATCCTTGGCCAGCGAGAATGCGCCTATGCCGTACACTATTCCGAAGTTTACGGCCTTTGCCCTGCTTCGCATAACAGGCGTGACCTCATCAAGAGGCACTCTGAAGACCTGAGAAGCGGTTACGCGGTGAATGTCCTCACCGCTCTCAAATGCCGCAATCATATTCGCGTCATCCGCCATATGGGCCAGGACGCGAAGTTCAATCTGGCTGTAGTCGGCATCTATGAGTTTATAGCCCGGACGGGCGATAAAGAACTTGCGAAGTTCGGAGCCCAGAGGCTTACGTACGGGTATATTCTGCAGATTCGGCTCAGTCGAGGAGATTCTGCCCGTCCGTGTCTCAGTCTGATTAAGTGTCGAATGAATGCGTCCGTCCTCTGCTATACAGGCGACGAGTCCGTCGCAGTAAGTGGACTTGAGCTTCGCAACCATGCGGTATTCGAGGATGTCGGCGACAACGGGATAGTCGTCCGCGAGTTCCTCTAAAACCTCAGCAGCGGTTGAATAGCCGCTCTTCGTCTTCTTCTTTGCGGGTATGCCCATCTTCTCGAAGAGGGCCTCGCCGAGCTGCTTCGGCGAATTCAGGTTGAACTCAAATCCGCATTCATCGTAGATTTTGCGCGTCATCTCGTCCACACGGGCGGAGATGACCTCGCCGAATTCCAGGAGACCGTCCCTGTCAACCAGGAAACCTATGTGTTCCATGGAGGCTAAAACCTCAGCCAGTGAAATCTCAAGGGCGAGAAGATCCGCCTGGTTATTGTTGTCTATCTGTGCGACGAGTTTGTCACACAGAACTTTGAATGAACCGGCTGAGTATTCCATAAGGAGTCTCTCGGCAGAATAATCATTTGCCGAAGGGTTCAGGATATATGCGGCAAGGGCTGCGTCAAAAACCACTCCGTAAACGGTGAAACCGTGCTTTAAGCCATAGGAGTAAACAGACTTGGAATCTGCCACGTATTTCTTTATGCTACGGTCTTTGAGGGCATTTGCAAGTTCGTCGTAGACCGCCTCATCCGTACTGAAAATGTACAGATTTGCACCTTCTGTAAAGTAGTTTTCCTTTACAGTTTCCTCAATTTCGGCCTTTTCGGGCTCCTCTGAAGCCGCAACCGACGCAGATACGTCCCTCAGTCCGAGCGCATCAATCATTTTGAACATCTCAAGAGAGGCCAGCAGCCTTGATGCGGCAGCGTGGTCGCCCTCACCGATTTTGTAATCCGAAAGCGCGGTGCTTATCGGAACGTCGAGACAGATTGTGCCGAGGTCACGGCTTAAATAAGCCATATCCCTGTTGGCCTCAAGTTTCTGCCTGACTCCGGGTTTTATATCAAGCTCCGGAAGTTTTTCATATATCTCATCAAGGCTTCCGAACCTGGAGATCAGGTCCTGCGCTCCCTTCTCTCCTATTCCCTTTACTCCGGGAATACAGTCTGAGGAGTCGCCCTGGATGGCTTTTATGTCTATCATCTGACGCGGTGTGACGCCGTATGTCTCCCTGATATAATCAGGCGTACAGCGCGTAACTACGGTCCTTCCCATCTTAGTTGAAGGCAGAAGCACCGTGACATTGTCCTTTACCAGCTGAAAACTGTCGCGGTCGCCCGTCGCTATAAAGCACTCATCTTCGGGACCGCATGCCGCGGAGAGCGTGCCGAGAATATCGTCAGCCTCGTAGCCCTCCAGCTCAACACACTTATAGCCGAGATCTGTCAGAAGTTCCTTCAGTACGGGCATCTGCTCGGCAAGCTCCGCCGGCATGCCCTTCCTGTTGGCCTTGTAGCCGTCATACATCTTATGACGGAAGGTAGGCGCCTTCAGGTCAAAAGCGACGGCAACCGCTTCCGGCTCAACCTCACTCTTAACCTTTTCGAGTATATTCAGAAAACCGTAGATTCCGTTGGTATACCTGCCGTCCTTTGTGGTGAGCAGCTTTATACCGTAGAAAGCACGGTTCACTATGCTGTTTCCGTCAATTACAAGTACTCTCATACAAAGCCTCCGATTATGACAATTAATTTTACCATATTGTAGCCCTTTTTTCTATATGATAAAATCAAGTCATGGAGGTAGTCCCTATGAAAAAACTGGTACTCAAAATCATTTGCCTCGTCCTTGTTCTCGTAATAGCTGCACTCATCTATGTACGCGCACCTAAAAAAGACAGGACCATTGATCAGAGCAAATGGAACACAAATTACACATACGTCTTCGTCCACGGCCTTTCAGGCTGGGGCAGCTACGACAAGCAGTATAAGTTCATGCCATACTGGGGTATGATGAACGGCGACATGATGAAGTACCTGAACAAGCAGGAATTCCACTGCTACGCCGCTTCAGTCGCTCCCCACTACAGTGCCTGGGACCGCGCCTGCGAGCTCTACGCTCAGCTGACCGGCACAAAAGTTGACTACGGCGATGCGCATGCAAAGACCATGGGCCACGACCGCTACGGTGAGGACTTCACCGGACGCGCCCTCATCCCCGCCTTCTCCGCAACCGACAAGATAAACCTTGTAGGTCACAGCTTCGGCGGCGCCACAATCCGTCTCTTCGCCGAGATAATGGCAAACGGCAACGAAGAGGAGATCGCCGCCTCGGGCGACAGCGTCTCCGACTTCTTCAAAGGCGGCAAGGCCGACTGGATTTACAGCATGACTACACTCGCAGCTCCCACAAACGGCACAACAGCCTACTACACCGGCACTGCTGAGGACCCCGAGCCTCCCACAGGTCTCTCAAAGAAAATTGAAGACAAATTAAACGGCATGATGGCTGATGTCAACTCAGGCGATTCAGAATCACGCGTACCTGAGGACATGGCGTCAAACGATATGTTCATTGACAATGCACTTACCTTAAACGAAAAGATTGAGGTGCTTGAGAACGTCTACTATTTCTCAATCCCCTGCTGCTCAACAAAGGACAGCGGCAAAGGCTATCAGGTAGTTGACAACAGCATCACCGACTTCATGTTCAGAAAACCCGGCAGACTCATGGGCAACCTGACATACACAACTCCCGGCGGATTTGTCGTGGATGAGAAGTGGCTTCCCAACGACGGCCTTGTAAACACAATCTCCGCAAAGGCCCCGTTCAATGCCCCTCAGAAGGCCCTTGACCGAAACAACATCGAAAAGGGAACCTACCAGATCTTCCCGACCTTCGAAGGCGACCACATGTCAATTATCGGAGGTCTCCTGAAGACCACTGACGTCAAAAACTACTACGTTGACTTCATGTGCATGATCAACGAAATTGAAGAATAAGCAGAAGACAAAAAGACCGAAGCTTTCGCTTCGGTCTTTTTTTTTGCTGTTATCAGATGGTGATAGCTGCCTTGAATGCCTCTTTTGTACCGGTGTAAATCTTACCCGGCTTCTTGGCATCGCCGACAACGACTACCTTCTTCGCTACCTTGCGTGCAGCCTCTTCGAGGTTATTGACGGGTTTGACACCGAGGGAAAGAACAACTGCATCAGCATCAACAGTGCAGCGCTTGCCCTTCTTGTCCTCAAGTACTACGGCACCGTCTGTAATCTCAACAAGTTTGCTGCCTGTAATGAACTTGGTACCTGCCTTCTCAAGACCCGGTACAACATCGAAGTAATGCTGGCACCAGAGACCCGGGGCAATCTTGTCAGCCATCTCGACGACGGTGAGTTTGTTGCCGCACTCAACAAGGAGTGAAGAGGTCTCAAGACCCGTCATACCGGAACCGATTACCGCGACATTCTTATCCTTTACGGATACGGTGCCGTTTAAGATATCGGTTGTCGTGCATACGTTGGGCTTGTCCGAACCCGGGATAGGAGGCTTGGCAGATACGCCGCCCGTGGCGATGATTACACCGTAGGGTTTATACTTCGCAAGCACCTCTTCCGTGACATCAACACCGCACTTGATCTTGACGCCGGCAAGCTCGGCCTGCTTTGTAAGGTCCTCAATAGCCCAGTTCATCTTGTCCTTGTGAGGAGGCATCTTGGCGAGGTTGAGCTGTCCGCCCGTTGTCGCCGCCTTCTCAAGAAGGACTGTCTTGTAGCCGCGCTTCGCGCACTCACGTGCGGCGGTAAGGCCTGCAGGGCCCGCTCCGACTACAACTATTGTCTTACCTTTCTTGCCCTTCTTTATATCCTCATAGAGGAACTCTCGGCAGGCTCTGGGGTTCATTGAGCACTCACAGGGCTGACCTGAAAGTGCATTTGTCTCAAGGGACTCGAAGCAGGTTACGCAGCAGATGCAGCGCTGAATCTCGTCGTCCTTGCCCTCTTTTGCCTTCTTAACCCAGTAAGGATCTGCAATAAGAGGTCTGCCGAGACCGATGAAGTCCTGAGTGCCGTCCTTGAGAAGTTTCTCGGCAAAGGCGGGCTCACGGATAACGCCTACACCGATTACCGGAATCTTTACGGCATCCTTGATAGCCTTTACAAACGGGGCTCTCCAGCCCTGCTCGAAGCTCATTGTCTCAATGAGATGGTTAAGTGTCTCATAGGATGCGCAGGAGACGTCTATGGCATCAACGCCGAGTTTCTCAAGGCGCTTCGCCATCTCAATGCCTTCCTCGAGTTTGATACCCTCGTCGGGCATGTCAAGAACATCGTAGAACTCGTTTACGGTAAGTCTGACTATTACCGGATAGTCCTTGCCGCACTTATCCTTGATGCCTTCTATAATCTCAGAGATGAAGCGCATGCGGTTTTCAAGAGATCCGCCGTACTCGTCCTTTCTCCTGTTTGTGTAGGGAGAGAGGAACTGCTGAATGAGGTAACCATGGGCGGCATGAAGTTCAACACCATCAACGCCTGCCTTCTTACAGCGTACCGCGCCATCAATGAACTGCTCCTGAAGCTTGTGGATCTGCTTCTTTGTCATCTCATGTGTAGGCTGATTCTTTACGAAGCTTACGCCGAGTCCGCAGGGAACATCTGACGGAGCGTAAAGGCCCGGAAGGAATGACTGAGCCTTAATCATGAGCGGAGTGTCAAGCGCGTCAAGGTCCATATTCATTTTGCTGCCCATTGCAAAAGCCACTTTCCAGAACGGAGGGAAGACCTTGGAAGCTGCCATACCGAAGGGCCACATGGCGGGAATGGCTGCCATACTCTGGCGACCCGGGTGATGCAGCTGTACGAATATCTTTGTGCCGTGCTTGTGAATACGGTCAACCGCTTTTGAGAGAGGTTTGATAACGGCGTCGGTGGCCACCGAAAGCTGGCCGGGCGTCGCTACACCGTTGTTGTTGTTTACGCGCGTAACCTCGGTGATGATGAGTCCGACCTCACCTTTCGCGCGCTCCTCAAAATAGGTCGCCCAGCGCTCGCCCGGCATACCCGTAGGCTCTGCGACACCGACGCCCATAGCGGTCATAACGGTTCTGTTCTTGATTTTTACATTGCCGATTTTACCCGGCTCGAACATTTTCTTGTACATAATTACTCCTCCAGAAGATCTGCGAGAACCAGAAGGTCCTCATGTGCCTTGTCCAGAACGGGTATCAGGTCACGAATACATATGTAGTAATAATTCTTCGTGCCCTCTTCCCGAAGATGAACCACGCCTGCATCTTTTAAGATTTTAAGATGATGCGACACCGCGGGTCTGGAAAGATTGGTCTGCACGGTTATGTCTCCTACCCTTATACCGCTCGGGCCTGCGGCGATAAGGGACATAATGATGTGCTGCCTGGTATCGTTTCCTATCGCGGCAAAGAAATCACGCAGTATTTCGAAGTCCTTTCCGATCTCGGAAAACAGCATCTTTTCATCCATAAAATCACCTCCGGACTATGGTTCACTTTTTTAAACCATTACAATTCTATAACATGGCAACCTCTCTTGCAACATTGGTAAAGAAAACATAGACCAAAGAAAAAAGGCTCTATAATTTATGTTGGGGTACAACATAAGTCATAGAGCCTAATTTTGCAAAAAAAAACAGGACATATATGACGAAATCCGCTAGAATGTAATTGCTACAAAACATTCGAAAGAGGTGTCACATATGTCCTTTAATGA
>JAFSPP010000018.1 GCA_017451425.1 Clostridia bacterium
CAACGGGGCTTTTCGTCTCCCTCGTTCTTACACGGCTATTATATAAGGGCGGTTCTCGGACAGTCAACCAAAAAGTGTCCACAAAAACCTTTTTCTGCGTTTTATACAACTATCATTCAACAATGCCCCTGTTTTTTGTTGTTAACAATGACGAAAATAATGAACAGAGCCCCTGATGTTCACATTTGACAGAAGTCGCGTCCGTTTCTATAATGTTATTGTTATTAAGATCTTGGAGGTTTTTTCACCATGAAGGCATCTGAAACAAGCGAGCGTTACGAAGGCAAACTTCGCGAGTGCTGCAACTATGCCGCAAGAACCGCGAAAAACTTCGCAGCGGACAGCAACTCAAAGAGACAGGCGTGCGGACCGGACGAGAAACTTCTCGCCGACACTCTGAAAGGGGACCTCTCCTCGTTCTGTGACACGGTCACCGAGGACAAGTTCACTGCCGATCAAACGGCATACATCCTCTCAAACCTGCTCATTTTCATCTTTATGATTCTCTCGGCAACTGCCGGCATCTGCGCCTGCATCTTCCCCGAGTATTCCGTAATTCTCCTGATAGCCGCGGCTGTCCTGGCCTTCCTCTCCCTGCTGGGATTCTTCGGAGCCTTCGGCGGCACCTCCAAAAATGTTGAAGGACAGAACATATTCGCCGTAAGGAAGCCCGAGGGCGAAACGAAGAAGCGCGTAATCCTGGAGGCGAATCTCGACGCCCCCTTCAAACGCAAGATCAGCCCGAAGACGGTCGTCATCTTAAAGACCGTAACTTTCATAGGTATTATTCTTTATCTTGTGTTCGACGTAGTTGAATTCCTGGTTCTGAAAGACCAGATTGATTTCTTCGCTTCAAAATTCTTCACCTATATCAGTTTCCCTCTCGCGCTCTTCGCTTTCATTCCCCTTGTGCTCTCCAGAAGCGTTATCGCCGGCGCATCCTTCCCCGGTGTTGTTGACAACCTTGTCGGATGTTACACTGCGGCGGGCGCCCTCCGCTATATGTCCGAGATGAACCTGCGCCTTAAGGAGACGGAACTCTGCGTCCTTCTCACAGGCGCAAAGAACGCAAACCGCTCGGGCGCCAGAACATATTGCAAATACCACGCTGACGAGGATGCGACATTTGAGACCACAGTCATCTCAATCGATTCAATCTTCAATGCCGACACAATCACCATTCTCTCCTCAGGCAAGCGCGTGACCGATGCCATTGCGGCCGCCTCGACAAATTCCGGGGTTGAAATCCTCAGCACAAGCCCCAAGTACATAAAGAAGAACGGCTCTATGAAAGCCTTTAAGAAGAGCAAGTACGCCTGTGCCACAATAACGAGTCTCGGCGACAGCCTTCCCGCCTATTTCGGAACGGAGAAGGACACCGCAGATAACATAAACGTAAAGGCGATTGAAAACACAATGAAACTCGCTCTTGAGGCCGCGTACGCGATAGACGGCTGAGAAAAAAATAAGACCCGCTCCGGTTCGGAGCGGGTTTCTTTTTATACTATTTGCTTCTTGATCTCTTTTCTATTATGTCGCGTACCAGCGGCTCAAGAAGATTCATCAGCATGTCGGGAATACCGAAGGCCATGACCTTGATCATCTCAAAGACGGATCCGCTGTTGAACAGATGGACTATACCGTCAATCATGGCGTCTGAGACGGCACCGTGTGATACTGCGGTGATTCTCTTGAGAGGCAGGGTCATCAGTGAGTTGTAAACTACCGCGAACTGAACAGGATCCTCTATGACCATATCAACCAGTTCCTCGAGTCTGGGAAGGAGTTTCCTGCCCATCTCGGTATCTTTAAACTCATCAAGGCACTGGTCACGCGTTACGCGGTCATCTTTCCTTGAAGAAACATAATCTGACGGATAGGCACCGAAGATATCGACGAAGTCCTCTTCATCGACGTTCTTGATGTCAGCTGTCCAGTACTTGGGAGTTGCCTCTCTGTAGTCTATTTCGCCCGAGTTCTCTCTGGAGTCAATATCAACCTGCGCTGTAAGACGGATGTCCGCAGAGGAGGAGCCGACATATATGTCATATGTGCCGCCCTCGACAACGAAGCCCTTGAGAGTCGGTGAATAGTATTCAAACGCGCTGCGGTCAAGCTCTATTGTGACTGTCTGGCTCTGGCCGGGATTTAAGTAAACCTTCGCAAACTCCTTGAGTTCCTTCTTTGCCCTGTAGACCAGGGAATCCTTGAGGCCGACATATACCTGCGCCGTCTCGGCCGCGCCGTAGCCGCCGCTGTTGGTTATGGTGAATGTGAGCTGAAGCTTGTCGTTCGGAGTAATGTTCTTTGAAGAGAGTGTGAGATTCGAATAATCAAAGTGTGAATATGAGAGACCGTGTCCGAACGGGAAGAGTACCGGAACACCCGCCTTCTCAAAATAGCGGTAGCCGACATAAATGCTCTCTTTGTAGATGAGGTTGTTGTCGGGCTGAGTCTGGTAGTTCTCGGGACAGGGTGTGTCCTCAAAACGTACGGGATATGTCTCGGGAAGTTTTCCGCTCGGGGAAACCTTACCGGTGACTATGTCATAGATTGCCGTACCCTGAGCCTCACCGAGGAGGTAGGTCTGGAGTATGGCTGCCGGGAGGTCAACCCAGGGCATCTCGACACAGCTGCCTGATGTGAGTATAACGGCAGTGTTCGGATTGGTCCTGCAGACAGCCTCAATGAGGGCGGTCTGTGCAGCGGGTATACCCATGCTGCGTCTGTCTGTGCCTTCAGCCGCGTCAATTTCATCACAGCTTACAAAGACAAGTGCAACATTTGCGGCATTCGCTGCTGCAACAGCCTCACTGATAAGTTTCTGATCGGGCTCATCCGGAGACTTGATGTCATAACCCTTTGCGAAGTAGTAACCCATGCCCGCTGACTTAAATGCATCGATTACGCTTACGACTTTATATGAGTTGATACCTGCGCTTCCTGCGCCCTGATACATAGGCTTTTCGGCGCGCTCACCGATGAGGGCGACTGTTGCGCCCGGTCTGACGGGAAGTACGCCGTTGTTCTTGAGGAGGACCGGGCACTGCTCAGCCGTGACGCGCGCCACTTCATGGTCGCCGTCGAGATTGCGATTCGGCGCAGGGCTCTTGAGCAGAGGCTCGGATTTGTTGACGAGTTCGGCGACCTTCGTCGCGGCGACCTCGAGGTTGACGGCGTCAAACTCGCCTTTTCTGAAGGCCTTGGCTATCTTGCGCACGTTTGCGTAGCCGGAACCCGGCATTTCAAGATCAAGGCCGTTCTCAAGGCTCGTCACGCGGTCATTGACCGCCATCCAGTCGGAGACGGTGAGGCCCTGGAATCCCCATTCTCCGCGGAGAACGTGTTCCATAAGCCATGAGTTCTCAGAGCAGTATGTGCCGTTGAGTTTGTTGTATGCCATCATTATCGTCCAGGGCTGAGCCTTCTTGACGGCAATTTCAAAGCCGCGAAGGTAGATTTCGCGGAGAGCACGGTCGTCAACGAGCGAGTTGGAGACCATACGGCGGGTCTCTGTGCTGTTGGCGGCAAAATGCTTGAGCGATGTACCGACGCCCTTTGCCTGGACGGCATTGATGTATGCAGCTGCGAGTTCACCGGCAAGTACCGGATCCTCGGAGTAGTATTCGAAGTTTCTGCCGCAGAGGGGCGAACGCTTGATATTTATGCCGGGGCCCAGAAGGACCGATACCCGATTCGCCTTGCAGTCATCGGCGAGAGTTCCGCCTATGTGCGCGAGCACGCCGCGGTCCCAGGAGGCTGCGAGCGCAGTCGCGGACGGGAAGCACACCGATGTGATTGTCTTATGTTTGACTTCCTTGCGAAGGCCGTTCGGGCCGTCGCTCACCATTACGGAGGGCATGCCGTACTTTACCGGCGCCCAGGTGTGCCAGAAGTCCGCGCCTGTGACAAGGCGCGCCTGCTCACGCAGGGACATGTGTTTTACTATTTCAATATAGTCCATAGATACTCTCCTCAAAGATTCGGGGATTATAAATATACAGATAAATTATACACATATTATAAGTCTATATCAAGAAAAAAAGGCGACGGGCACAGCCGTCGCCTTAAAGTTTTTCCTATTCGTCAAGGCCGTCATCTATCTGCAGATAGGCTTCCGCTTCGCCCATCTCGATGGCATCGACCTTCTTCAGTTTTTTATTGATAATCTCGTTTCTGTGCTGAGCCTCTCCGAGCACCTTGCCGGCATCGGTAATCTTGCTCTGCGCCTTGGCGAGAATCTCCTCAAACTTGCCGTACTGCGCCTTGGTTACGGCGAGAAGCTCCCTGACCTCATTTGCCTTTTCGTTGATGGCTATGGCGCGGAAGCCCATGGAGAGGGAGTTTAGGAGCGCAGTGATAGTCGTGGGACCCGCAACCATTATTCCGTACTTGGTCTGCACTTCCTCGGCAAGACCGTTCTTTGAGGATGTGACCTCAGCATAGAGGCCCTCAGTCGCCAGGTACATGATGGCAAATGGCGTAGTTACGGGCTCGTTGATGTAAGTGCTGATCTGTTTCGCCTCGTCCTTTACACGGGTTTCAAGGGCCTTTCTTGCGGCCTCAAGTGCCGTGGCATCAGCCGCATCGGCGGCCTCGCAGAGGCGAGCATAGTCCTCCATGGGGAACTTGCTGTCTATGGGAAGATAGGCGAACTTCGTGGGGTCCTCTCCCGAGGGGATTTTGACCGCGAACTCGACACGGGCGAGTGAGCCCTGCCTTGTCGCGACATTCTTCTCATACATGCCCGGGATTGTCTGGTCCAGAATGGCCTCCAGCTGAACCTCGGCCCAGGTACCGCGTGCCTTGACGTTTGTAAGGATACGGTTGAGGCTCGAGACGTTCGTCGTTACGCCGGCAGAGAGTTCCTTCATCTCACCGAGGGATTTATAGAGGTTTTCAAGCTGCTCCGAGACCGTCTTGAAAGAGCTGTCAAGGCGCGTTGTGAGCGTCTTTGTGAGCTTTTCATCCACGGTCTGGCGCATCTCATCAAGTTTCTTCTCATTGCCCTCCCTGATTTCGGTGAGGGAACGGCTTATGCGGTCGCCGAGATTCATCTGGCTCTCGAGGCTCTTTTCGGAGAGCTCGGAAATCTGTTTTACTATGGCGTCCTTATTGCCCGCAGTCTCAACTCTCGAGCGATGAAATTCCTCGGATGTGACGCGGCCTACATCGCGTATTTTATCCTCCACGGAACGGAAGGCGGCCGCCTGGTCTATCTGATCTATCTCGCCTATTTTTTTGCGGTTTAGAAGCAGTAAAACAATGCAGACAATGAGCAGAACTGCTATGAGAACAAGCAATATTGTTATCAGTGCCGAATTCATGCAAACACCCTTTCTTTGATAGATTTATTCTATCATATATGGTAAAATATGTAAAAACAAAAAGGAGGTCTACTCCATTATACAACAACCCCGTGTCCTGAAAAACGGACTAATCATAATACTTTGCCTCACAATGTTAATAACTCTCACTGCCTGCGGCAAAAACAAGTCAACCGCAATCAGTGCTCCCATAAATTACGTGCCGAACTGTTACGACCCGCAGATTGCGGAGGGCCTCGAACTTGAGACCATATTGAACAACTGCTTTGAGGGACTCGTACGGATTGACGCCTCGGGCAACATACAGAAGGCTGCAGCGCAGGCCTGGACAGTCTCGCCTGACGGCCTCACCTACACCTTCGCGCTCCGCGACGACGCCAAGTGGTATGTCCCGAAGAGCGCGACAAAAGCCCTCGGCGAGGACTTCGTAAAGAGCCTCGACACGCGCGTCACGGCGGAGGACTTCGCATACGGCATTATGCGTGTTCTTGACAAGAACACGGGCTCGCCGTATGCCTATATGCTCGACGCCGTAAGCCGCGCCTATGCCACGGATGACGTGACACTCGTCATCGAACTCAAAAAGCCCTTTGAGGGCCTTCTGACCACCCTGGCGCTTCCCATCTGTATGCCGTGCAAAGAGGCCTTCTTCCTCGAGACCGCAGGCAGATACGGACTCTCCACGAGCCTGCTGCTCTCAAACGGCCCCTTCTATCTCGGCCTCTTTGACGAGGATATCGGTGCCGTAACCTTAAAGAAAAATCCCGACTACAAAGGCTCATACAGAGCTCTCTCCGACACAATCCGCCTCTTCGTTCCCGACGAGGAAAAACCGCGTGAGTTCAGCATAAGGACTGCCTCACGCGAAGAGACGACGGACCTCGGTACGGAGTACAAGGTCTCTCATTACAAGAATGCCGTAAAGGCCTTCTGTTTCAACTGTTCAAACGAGACACTGAACACCTTCCGCAGCATACGCCTCGCGTTTGCGCACTCGACAGATATTGACGCCCTCGTCGGCAAGGGTATCTCAAGAGCGGAGGGCGTCATCCCTTCCGCCTGCCTCCTCCAGGCCGGTACCTCCTACCGCGCGAACGCCAACGTACTTCGCGGACCTGAGTTCGACCTCGGAAAGGCAGACGAAATCTACCGCGCCCTGAAGGAGCGCAATGAGGCCCAGGAGATTCCGGACGACCTCACACTCAATCTGAAACTCGTCTGCCTCGAGAGTGACCTCGACGGCGTCAAGACAATAATACAGGGCTGGCAGAAGACCTTCGGCGTCGCGCTGACCCTCACCTTTGAGTCCTTCGTCACCCAGGAGGAACTCGACGCGGTCATAAACAAAGGCGACTATGATATCGCCTACACGACCATAGTCACCTCTGATTTCCTTGCGAGCGAGTATCTGAAGAACTTCACTTCAGACTCCGCAAAGAACATTATTAATCTTCAGAATCCCGAATTCGACAAGCTCGTGAATTCGGCACTGGGCTCCGAGGACTCCGACAAGCTCACGGACATCCTCGTCGAGTGCGAGAACTATCTTCTGAACAATGCATATATCATCCCCACGGTGAGCAGGGACACATACATCGTTCAGAACGAGACGGCGGCCGACGTGACAGTACGGCCCTCCGGCTCAGTCTACGCTTTCTACAAATAATTATCTCTCATAAACTCCGGACTTGCCGCCGTCCTTGTAGAGAAGGCAGCAGTCGGATATAACCATACCGCGGTCGACCGCCTTGCACATATCATAGATTGTAAGTGCGGCGACATTTGCGGCGGTCAGAGCTTCCATCTCCACCCCTGTCTTGTATGTGCAGGACATGGTGGAGATTATTTTTATCTGTGTGTCGTTTATCGCCTCAAGATCGACGGAGATCTTCTCAAGGGGAAGCGGATGGCACATCGGGATGAGTTCGAAAGTGCGCTTTGCGGCCTGAATGCCCGCTATTCTGGCGCAGGAGAATACATCGCCCTTTTTAATATTGCCCTCTTTTATAAGCTCAAGCGTCTCGGCCTTCATGGTGACGATCGCCTGGGCTTTTGCCGTCCTGTGGGTATAGTCCTTGTCGCCGACGTCAACCATGCGTGCGGCGCCTTTTTCATCGATATGGGTCAGTTCCATGTCTCGTAGCCTCCCATCCTTGAAAGTCTCTCTTTAATCTCGTCGCTGCGGAGTGCGGAGAGGAACTTCTGAACCTTCTCACTGTCGTACGCCTTCTCATCTATGAGGAAGTCATACTCCTCATCACAGACCGGGATGAAATCGAGATCGTAGGTCTTTGCGGCGGAGTAGATGCCGAGGCCGGCATCAGCCGTGCCCGAGGCAATCTGAGCCGCGACGGATGTGTGAGTAAACTCCTCACGCTCGTAACCGTAGAGGTCTGAAGGTTCCATGCCGTTTTCCTTAAGCAGAAAGTCACAGAGTATGCGCGTGCCCGCACCCTTCTGACGGTTTACGTATGAAATGCCCTCGCGGGCGAGATCTTTGAACTCTTTAATGCCCTTGGGATTGCCCTTTGCAACCATTATTCCCTGGACGCGCTTTACACCTTTTTCGAGTTTTACTCCTCCGTTCGGGAAGTACCTGGCGATGTAGCTGTCATTGTAAGCACCCGTCTCCTCATCAAGGAGGTGAATGGCGCCCATCTGGGCCTCACCGCGCTTTATCGCCATGATGGCGCCCATGGAGCCGACATGTGAGGAGGAGACCACAGAGTCAATGTCCGAAATTCTGAGGACATCTATAATCTCATCTATGAGCGGGTCGTGGCTGCCGATTATGGTCAGTGTGTTATCAATATCGTTCTGCGGGCGAAGCAGTGTTACGTCAACGATATCGCCCGCCTCATAACCTTCGCAGTCCTGCGGGATGTCGATTATTCCGTCAGCCTTGACGAAGGAGGTGACGACGCCCGCTCCTCGGTTTAAGGGAGTGGCGATATACTCGCCCTTTTCATTTATACCTACTCTTGCCCTGACAAATTCCCTGTATTTCAAAGGAGATGTCATGACTCTTCCGAGTGAGGCCTTTATCACGGTCTGCCTGTGAAGATTTCTGCCCGTCATAATCTCTATGACCGGTCTTAAAATCTCTTCCAGGACTATGATTCCCGAGACGGGATATCCCGGCACGCCGAGTATCGGCTTATTCTGCGAATAGCCTAAAATGGCGGGCTTGCCGGGCTTTATGGCAATGCCGTGGTAGAGCATGCGGCCGACTGTCGATACGGCGAGGGACGAGTAGTCGTCCCTGCCCGCTGACGAGCCGGCATTTATGATGACGGCGTCGCACTCCGCGACGGCCGTCTCCACGGCATTTATAATCTCTTCTTTAATATCCTTTGTAATCGGGTATACCCTGGGTTCCGCGCCCCAGCTCTCCAGAATACCCGAGAAAATTGTCGAGTTGAATTCAATGATGTCACCGGGTTTCGGGTCGGAACAGGGCGGCACGATTTCATCGCCCGTCGGTATTATACCGACGACCGGAGCCTTCACAACGTCCACTTCCAGGACACCGCCCGCAAGCATGGCGCCGAGTGCCGCCGGAGTGATCTCCGTATATGACGGGAGAATCATATCTCCCGCACAGACATCCTCGCCTATCTGGCGGACATGCTGCCAGGGTGTTGCCGCTCCGTAGAGCAATACATCGTCGCCGTCTCTTACGACATCCTCTATCATGACAACAGCGTCCGTGCCCTCGGGCATCGGGTCGCCCGTGTCAACCTGTATGAACTGATCCTCCGTCAGACGCACGGGCGTGGTCTCTGTCGCGCCGAATGTGACATTTGCCATAAGCGCGATTCCGTCCATGGCGGATGCGTTGTAATGAGGCGCGCAGATATGCGCATAGACCGCGTGCGCGGTTATGCGTCCCGCCGCCCTGAAAACGGGGATGGTCTCCGATTTCGGAGCAAGGCCCTCACTCTTCAGCACGGCAATATAAGACTCCACCGCTATGTCGAGATCTTCATTTGTCAGATACTCATATTTCAAAACAGTTCCACCTCGACTTCCTCTCCGCCGCCTATGCCTTCACAGTCCCTGCTGATTCTGATAAATCCGTCTATCTGGGACAGTGTGCTTATGAGGCCGGATTTCGTATAGACAGGCTCGGCATATTCCCTGCCGTCCTTTTCAACTATTTTCACTCCCATGCACTCCTCTCTTCCGTGATTACTCGGAATTGAGAGTGTGACGGGCAGTCTCTTTCTCAGTACCATCTCTCTGCCCGCTCCGCCCATTGTGAGAACCAGCGGTTTGACAAAGAGACTGAATATATAAAATGCCGCAAGCGGATGTCCCGGAAGTCCGAAACAGGGCTTGCCGTCTATGTCTGCGCAGATGGTGGGTTTTCCCGGTTTTATGGCAATTCCGTGGAAGAGGACCTCGCCGAGTTTGTCATAGACTTTGAAAGTGGCGTCTTTGACACCGACAGAACTTCCGCCCGAGACTATGACCATATCGAAGTTTTTAACGGCCTCTTTCACCTTGCTCTCAAGCAGAGGCAGGTCATCCCTTACTATGCCGAAATTGCAGCATTCGCAGCCCAGCGTTCCGAGAGCGGCACAGAGTTCATAGCTGTTTATGTCTCTAACCTGTGCGCCTTCCGGCTGCTCAGATACCTCCACAAGCTCATCACCCGTGGACAGTACCGCAACCCTGAGTTTCTTATACACACGGACAGAAGAGTAACCCATGGCCGCGAGCACCCCGATATGGCGGGCTGCCAGGCAGGTTCCTGCCTTTAAAACCCCGGCGCCGCATTTTACGTCATCACCCTTGAAGGTGACATGCTGTCCCGGCGCGGAGGGTTTTAAAAGGGCGCGTGTGCCGTCCCCGTAGTCCTCCGAGAATTCAAGCATGACCATCGCATCCGCGCCCTTCGGCAGCTCGCCGCCCGTGGGCACATATGCGCATTGACCCTTCTCAATTTCAAATTCCGGTGTAACACCCATCAGGACTTCACCTTTGAAATCCAGAATTGCGGGTATGCTGTCGGAACAGCCGAAGGTATCGGCCGCCTTCACCGCATAGCCGTCAACGGTCGAACGATTAAAGCCGGGGACATCCTCCGTTGAGACAATGTCCTCAGCCAATATTCTGCCTGCCGATTCGGGGAGAGAGACCTCCTCCGTTTCGGTTCGCAGCGCTCCGAAAGTATCGGATATGATTTTTTCAGCTTCTGCTGAAGTCTTGACAGTTAACATGGTTTACTTCCTTGCACATTCGGATGCGTCACCGATAAGTATTTCTATACCGTGGCGCAGAGGCTCGATTATTACCTCAAGGCTCTCTTTTACGGCCTTGGGTGAACCCGGCATGTTAATTACCAGAGTGTTCTTTCTTATGCCGGCATATGCTCTGGAGAGCATTGCCTTGTCTGTTATCTGCATTGAGGCGGCACGCATGGCCTCGGGTATTCCGGGCACATCGCGGTGGCAGACCGCCTTCGTGGCCTCAGGCGTGACATCGCGCTGTGAAAAGCCCGTGCCGCCCGTGGTGAAGAGGACGTTTGCCACATCCTCATCCGCTATTCTCTTTATCTCTTTTCTTATCAGATCAAATCATCGGGTATGATTTTGTAATCCACAACCTCATAGCCGTAGGGTTCTATGAACTCTTTTATGGCGGGACCGGAAAGGTCCTCACGCTCTCCCCTTGAGCCCTTGTCGGACAAAGTCAATACAGCAGCTTTGATAATCTTTTTTTCTTCGCTCATGATTATCCTCCGATCTTATTCATGCTTTTCTCTTCTATGTTCTTTGCATCAAGATAATCGTTGAAGGTGTGCTCCTTCGGTTTCTTTTCAACAGCCTTCATTATAACATCTTTTATCTCATTGTCCAAAGCCCCGTCGCGAATGACATCCCGCAGGGATGTTCCAATATCATACTGAAGGCAGAGTTTCAGGAAACCGTCTGCCGTCAGGCGCACGCGGTTACACTTGTCACAAAACGCACAGGTCATGGCGGAGATGAAACCGATTGAGCCCGCAAAGCCTTCAGGTCTGAGGTACATTGCGGGACCGTGTCCGCGCAATGTTGTATCCGTTTTCATCGTACCGAACACCGTTTCGAGCTGTCCCCTGATTTCCTGTCCGGGCACATATTTTTCAAAGTCATTCCTGCCTATCGGCATGTACTCGATGAACCTGACCGCAAGGTTTCTGTCCTTCGCGAGCTCTGCGAGCGAAACGAATTCGTCGTCGTTGATGCCCTTCATCGCGACGACGTTTATCTTCGTATTCAGCCCCGCATCAAGGCAGAGATCTATCGCCTCCAGAACCACGGGCAGTCCGGTACGTCTTGTAATCCTGTCGAATTTTCCGGCGTCCAGCGTGTCCAGGCTTATGTTTACGGCGTCGAGCCCGCCCTCGATAAGTGCGGGAAGCTTTTCGGGCAGAAGAATTCCGTTCGTCGTAATCGAGACTGTCTCTATGCCGGGCATGGCTTTTATCTCGGAGACGAGACTTTCTATGCCGCGGCGGACGAGAGGTTCTCCGCCGGTAAGGCGCACGTCTTTAATGCCGAGCTCCGCAAAGATGCGGACCAGCCTTACCGTCTCCTCATACGACAGGACATCCGCGTGGGAGATGGGCTCGACGCCCTCCTCCGGCATGCAGTATACGCAGCGCAGATTGCACCTGTCGGTCACGGAGATTCGCAGATAATCAATTTCTCTTCCGAAACTGTCCTTCAAAACCGTTACCTCAGAACTTTTCAGTCTCTTTTACGCATTCACTCTTTATTTTCCCGACCAGAAACTGAAGGCCGTCAATTACATGCGGGCGTATGTCCCCGCCGATGAGGACATACATTATGTCGTCTCCGACGGAGAGTTCACCCGAAGCGAGCCATACCCGCACATAGTATATGCCGGGCAGTTTATATGCCTCTTCTATTGCGGCATTTACCTTCTCCTCGTCATAGGAGAAGACCATGCCGCGCACGCTCTCTGAGGCCACGCCTTCGCGGACCTGTGCCTTTGCGGTTGACCTCACGACACCGTTGTGCGTGAGGTACATGCCGCATTTTTCGGCCGACGGGTCCGCCTTGGCCTCCTCGAGCCACTTATTTAAATCAATCATATCTTTAACCTATTGTAATTACAACCTTATTTGCGTGCTTAATTGACGCGCCCTGGTTGGTCTCGGTGATGAAACGGATGGGTCCGTCCGCATTGGCAACAAGGCCTGAGTAGCCCTCGTCATCCGTCGTGTCAACGAGCGGATAACCCTGGATTGCGTAGCAGACTATAATCGGCTTGCGCTGTCCGTTTGCGTCAACAATACCCTTCTGGAGCTGTTCGAGCGAGAAGATTGCAAGGAAGTCCTTCGAGTAGTTGTCCGTCGCATATCCGACAACGGATACCGGGTTGGATATGTCGAAGTCCTTGCCTGCAGTTGCCTCAAGAAGTCCCCAGAGGTTGATACCCTCGCATGTGCCGAGGTCAAGTACGGAGTAATCCGTACGCTCAACGAGGTCTGTCATGCCCTCAAGGTCTTTAAGTGTGAACTCATATGCCTTTTCGGAGGAACTCGTCTTTACAACTACGGTGAACGGGGACTCAAGGAATCCGGTGTAGAGATCGGAGGCCGTGTGATCCCAGCTGTTCATCTCGATTGTCGTGATTTCAATCTTCGTGACGCTCTTTACCTGCTTGTCGGAAGTGACAAGCATGAGCGGTCCGCCGTCCTTTTCCATGAGAGGTGTGCCCTCTTTGACGGCCTTTGCGACATCGCCCTTACCGAAGGCGAGGAGCGGAGTAACCTTGTCCTCACCGCCGCGCAGGTCGCCGAGTTTGAATGTCTCGGTCTTGCCGTCATCGGTTGTGAAGATTACCTCGTTCGCGTTGTATCTGATTCCCGTGGAGACGAGAAGGTCATAAATCGGGATACCTCTGAAGCGTTCTTTACCGAAGTCGATGGTCTTTGCAACTTTCTGCATTCCCTCAAGATCCGCAACCGTGTAGGTCTTGTCGGCATTTACGCCTTCACCGGTGAAGAGAATCGTATTCTCTGCCAGAGCAGCTGCATCGCCCTCAAGATGAGCGTACTGATCGGGCTCGACATTTACGACAATGCTCTTTATGTTCTCAAGGAACTCGGCCTTCTTCGCGCCGTTCTCCTTATCCGGAAGCACGAGCATGAGCGGTCCGCCGAAGTTCTCTACTTTATACTTCGCAGGCTCGTTCGAGACGGGTTTCAGGTCACGTGAGGCGATGTAGCCCTCGCTGTCCTTTGAAGGTACAAGCGGTGTGCCGTTTTTCGCAAAGGCGACAAATCCGCCCTGCTCAAAGAGATCCGTCAGTTCAACTTCAATATCCTTCTTGCCGTCCGAGAATACAACCGTGCCGTTTGTGCCCGGTATTCCGATTACGTCTGAGAGGAAGTATTCAAGTTTGACACCCTCATAGATATCGCCGCCGAAGAGACCCTTGATCTTGCCGGCCTTGAGCTGGTTCGAAGTCGTGTCCTCTCCGTAGAGAACATCCTCAAACTGCTTGACGGTGTAAGTCGCATTTGCAAGTTCAGAACCGTCAACGTTCTTTACGAGAACGCTCATCTCATTGTCGGCATATTCCCGAAGAGCCTCTTCCCTTGTTCCGGTATGAGTCTGGAGGAGGAAGTTTGCTCCGACAACTATGTTGGAGAGATACTGAATCTGGTTGGAGCCGTTGGCATGGCCGTACTCGGTCTTGCCGAAGATGACTCTCATCGGTCCGCCATTGTTTGAGATGCCGGAGACATATCCTTCGCCACCGTTTTTAATCGTGTACGGATACTCATTGACACCGTACGCAAGCATTACGGGATATCCGGTCTTAATAAGATCGGCGTTTGTCGGTTTATATGTTCCGTCGTCAAAGTCGGCGGAATTTTTCTTATAATATCCGAAATTGTTATAGTCAGACAGCTGTGCCATATTGAACTTCTCGGCAGAGGTGTAGCCGTCAGATGCCGAGAAAGTTACATCTGTCTTGGCTGCCTTGTCGCCCAGGTCGGCAGCGCTCGGCACGCCTGCATAGAGCAGGAATTTATAGAGGTCGAGGCCCTGGTACTCATTTACATACCAATAGGTATTGTTCGCGAGTGAGTAGAAGTCCTGATAACCGAGGCCGCCCTCTTTGACGTTGCCGTCCTTGTCGGTCGAGACGAGGGCCTCGAGCTGTTCGACGGTGAAGTCGAGCTCATAGCCGAGCGTCTTGCCTCCGACTGAGATGACATAGTTCAAGAGTTCCTCATCCGTGTGCTTGAAGCCCGGAGTGGACTCCTCCTCAATATAGAGGTAGGCACAGTTTGAGAAAGTCTTGTAGTTGTTCTTTCCGTACTTTGTGGTGTTGTATACGAGTTTGAGACATCCGTCCTCGTTGTTCAAAACCTCGACAAAGCCCATTGTGTGCTCGCCGGGGTTCGCACCGGAGAATACAAACGGAGCAACCGTCTTGCAGTCCTCGGAGCCCATACCGTACGCAATTATGACAGGCTGTTTGTCCTTGTGAGCCTTTTCAATGTCCTTTAAGGTCAGCTCTGCAACCGTCTCTCGGTTTGCGTTCTTGAAGACAACCTTGTATGCAGTATCGGTCAGTACGATTCCGCTGTCGCCCTCAGACATCTTATTGAGGAGATAGTATACATCCATACCCTCAAAGGCATGTTTTCCGGTCTTGTCCTTGTAGACACCGCGTACCAGACCGTCATTCTGATTCTCGAGTTCCTTTGTGGAAAGCGGAACCGATGACTTCATACCGGGGCCCTCTATGGTCAGAGTGGCGCCCGTTATGGCGCTTATATTGTACGGGTCCTCCCCGTCCTTGCCGCCGTTCGTGATGTGCTTAAAGGGCGATGACGCGAAATCGACGCCGTCAAAAAGCGTCGCGTCATACGCGCATGCCGTCAGCACGAACAGGCCTATTACGGCGAAGATCGCAAGGACCAACAGTTTCCTCTTTTTCATAATCTACCTCCTCATTTCGCGGTTTTATCCGCATAGTATTTATCCGTATGGTACTCAAAGAGAGATTTAATACACGATGTTATGTTGCTGGTTGAGACCGATGCAGATGACACTGCATCGATATCTATTCCGTCCACCTGGGTTTTATATCCGCCCCAGGCATCAAAGTCAGCCTTTGTCTTTCCGACAAGGGGCTGAACGAAATTCTCATCGAAGTATTCCGGTGTGTAGTTCGTCGTACCGTATGTGGGATTGCTGTCACCCCAGAGGCCCTTACCTTCGCTGAAAGTTATGGCCCTGATACTCGCCTCATCGGGAGTGTCCTTCGTATTGAGCAGCTCAATATACATCACCGAGTAATAGTTTACCGAAGGGTCACGGCAGGTACAGGAGATGAAAGCCACCTGGTACGATGTAAATGTCGAATTTGCCTGTTCAAAGAGGATGACCGCAGTCTCCTCCTCAGGTGTTCCGCCCGACGCATAGTGCGTAAAGTGAAACATGTCATACGGGTTTTCAACTTTACCGGTCTCCTCTCCCGCAGTCTTCCCGCCGCATGCGCAAAGCAGGAAGACCGTAAGGAAAAGGAAAACTGCAAAAATCAGTTTGCGTCTCATTATTTCAGTCCTCAACGGGGTGGAGTTTGTCAAACTGGATGAAGGCATAGTCCGCGCGCCATGTGGCGAGGAAGGAATCCTCGTTCGCATCTTCGGGATATGCGATTATTTCAAACTTGTTGTCGCCTTTGTATTCCCAGGCTCCGCCTATATTGTAAACCTTGCTCTCGTCCCATCCGAGGAAGATGAGAAGGGTTCTCATCATACCGGCGTAACCGCCGCCTCCGCAGGTGAGAATAATATTCTTGTCCTTCGGGAAGAGTTCATTTAAAGCCATTTCGGATTCTTTATAGTTCGGCGTCGCCGAGGCTATGGTTCCGTCATCGTTCCATACGACTGTGTAGAGGCTCTCTCCCGTATACGCGCCGTCAACCGGCAGCGCCTGCAGAGAGCCGATGAACGGGTAAGGAACGACTTTAAAACCCTTTATCGAAAACGACAGATCGGCGTCGCCGCCTATGGCCGCGTAATCCGCGGGATCATAGAGCATGCGCATGTCACGGTAAACCGTGTCCTCCCTGCCGAGGTAGTCATCTATATTTGCAATAGTTATGTGCTTGTCGACTCCGAACATGGAATCGAGATCCGGTTCAGCCGCAGGCAGCGCGCTCTTTGCCGGATCGTTCTCCATGCCCGGTCCGTCTACCGGCTTTGCGCAGGCCGAGAATGACAGAGCACAGCCGAGAACTATCAATAAGCATATCAGTCTTTTCATAAACACACCTCTTAATCCTTTGCCAGTTTATCACCATTTATGAATGCCAGGACGCCTGACTCCGCAAGTCCCCTGCAGTGGCATTCAAACGAATAATCACACATGCATGCCGAATGGAATATACCCGACCGGGTGCCCATTGAAGCGGTTTTGAAATCCCTGTTGAAACCGATCGGATCCTGATAGCTGTCTGTTTTTACGTAACTGTAGGGGTATCTGTCCCTGAAAAACTTCTTGAGAAACGGGTTGTGGAAAATGAACGGCATGTCCGGTGCGTTAAACGGTTTGCCGTTTAAGAGCGCATAGTAGAAGGGCACTCCCTCCGCATAGCAGATACCGTCCCTGATCCGTTTTATGTCCTTTGAACCTTCGGGCATATCCTCATCGTCAACTGACTCAGCTATTATCACGGCAATTCTTCTGCCCTGTGCAAGCAGGCCGTCAACAAAGGTTCTGAACTCAAATATATCGTCCGGCAGATCGGGTATCTCCGAAAAAATCTTAGTGCTCGCCGTCTTCCTGTGAATCATCTCAAGGGTCGTGCCCCTGCCTCCCGTGTTGGTGAGAGCATAGTCATCATCGGCATAGAGGACTATGTCGGGCATACGCTCGAGCGCGTAATCACCGGTTATATTGTATTTATCGATAAACTCCTGCCGGGTCTCCGTACGGACACCTTCAAGGTTCTTCACCGTCTCAAAGTCTTTTTCGGTGGCACCGAAAACGCCTCCGAGATAGGCATCGGCAGAGACATGGAAATATCCTTCAATATCCTCCGTCACGACCAGTTTGTCTATCGGTCTGAGACTGCCGGTGCTGATGATAATCGGTTCATATCCTGCCGTCTTTGCAAAACGCATTGCCTCGGAAATGACTTCAGCCGAAATCCTTTTGGCTTCGGTTTCATCAATCTTCGAGTTGATTCTCATGATATCCGCTGTGGCATATGAGAGCAGCATGAGCTGCGGATCATACTCCCTGCAGACGTCAAGGGCAGTATCCGTTGTCCACTTTACCGTGTCGGGGTTCAGGTCGCCCGGATACGGATGTTCCGCCGTTATCTTTTTCGCAAGGTCAAGGTAGGGCTTTCCTTCCATGGGGAGTTCCTCTCCGTTTGTGAAATCGAAGAGTCCCTGCCAGCCGTTGACATCAAGCATTATCTCAAGCATCCATGTACACTCCCGGTATCTTCCTGCCGCACTTGGGGCAGCATCCTTTTTCAAGCAGACTGTAGACCGTGCCTCCGAGCCATGCGCCCGTACATATCCTCTTTACAATCAGTTCGCCGCAGTCGGGACAGTAGGTGTCCACCCAGAGCGAACCCGCGAAATTGCCCAGATAGGTAAAAGGCAGCTTTTTTATGACGGTCTCATATATTTTCAGCATCTCCTCGTGCGTCATGTCCCGCTCATCACTGCGTTCATGATTGGGCATGAGGCGAAAGAGGTGCCACACGATTTCCGGATTCACTGAACAGATGAAATCCGCTATATCGTATATCTCGTTATCGACCACCTCGTGGACAAGCGGCGTCACTATTTCAAGATGGGTCTTTTCGTTGAAAATCTTTATATTCCGCAGAACCGGGTCCACGCCGGGAAGGCCGAGATCCTTCTTATAGAATTCATTCGACAGGGATTTCAGACTGACGTTTATGAAATCCATCTTTTCAGCCAGCAGATTTGCGGTCTCCTCGGTCTGGAAGCCGTTTGTAAGACAGCCGGCATAGAGACCTTCCTCGTGCAGCAAATCCGCGACCGCTATGGCGGAGGGCAGGAAACATGTGACCTCGTTTAGCGCAAAAACCACGCCCGCACTTCCTGTCTGTTTCACCATTTTGACAAGCTGCTCAGCGTCCTTGTGCTTGAGCAGCCGCTTCTCGTTCTCCTCAATCGCCAGGTGCGAATTAATACAGTAGCTGCAGCGCGCGTTGCAGGAGACCGTGCCCGTCTGGACGACATATTCTCCTGACAGAGCATGATAAAAAGGCATGCTCTCTATCGTATAAGGATAAAAGTCTATCCAGTCGAACGGTTCGCGTTCAACAATTCTTCCGTCTTGTTCAATGTAGCGCCCGCAGATTCCGGGTTTCTCCGAAAGCTCGCAGCGCCATTCGCAGAAATTACACTTCATAAATCACCAGGTAATATCGGCAGTAAAACGGTCAGCGTCGGAATCCCTGTATCCCTCATCGGAATTCGTGACAGGTGAATAGGAGATTCCCTCAAGTTTGCCGGTCTCTTCGTTTATCTGAAGATACAGTATGGTACCTTCGTTGTTTGCGTCCTGATAGTTTGCCAGTATCTGCACGACCTGACGGCCGTCAGATGTCGTGATTGTATAGCAGCCCGCCCCGGACTCATGTCCGCAGAGAACCATCTTTACGTTTTCGCTCTGCTCAACAATCTTTTTCAGCATATATTCGCCCATGTCGGAGAGTTCAAGATCAGTTGTCAGATACTCATGTGTGCAGAGGACTCCCACGCGGTCCGGATACTTTGCAAACACTTCGTTCGCAAATTT
Source organism: Clostridia bacterium (assembly GCA_017451425.1). Taxonomy (GTDB): domain Bacteria; phylum Bacillota; class Clostridia; order Oscillospirales; family Acutalibacteraceae; genus UBA1227. The sequence goes on from JAFSPP010000018.1 coordinate 19,157, forward strand.
AATACACTCGCCGTTGGGGCCGTAGCTTATGAAAACAAATACGAAATCCGTGCTTCCTATCGTCACAAGCTGAGCGTGGGCGCGGCAGTTTTCATATGAAGCGACCTCGTAGTCGCGGCCGCTGTAGCACTCGTCTCCGAAATACTTTGAATAGACCTCAAACGGATTATCGGAGCCGTCAACCTGGTCATGGTTGCCGGCAAGAATACCGTAGGGAATCTTGCCGTCGAGTTTGCTGATTGCGGCCTTCGCGGCCTCCCATTTGGCCTCGGGGTCGCCGCCCTCCTGGATTATGTCTCCGGTATGGACGACATATTCAATATTGTATTTGCCGCTATCTGCGACTATGCTGTCAAACACCGCATCAAAGGTGCTGCCGCTCCATCGCTGCGTATCCGACACAAAGGCGATTGTGTGGATATTGTCTCCGGACTCAAGAGGACAGACAGCGTCTTCCTTTGCCGTCACTCCCGGATCTTCGCCCGGATCCTCTGAAGGCGCAGCAGAGCATCCCGCAAACATCAGCATCAGCATCAGTGCGGAAAGGAACAAAGCAATTCTTCTCTTCACGTCACAACCTCCTTCAGCAGCCTTTCATAAACTTTGTCGTGAGGTCCTTACAGTTTGTGCCCTCTCCCTTATTTTTAACAAGCAGCATCTCAGCGATAATCGCTATTGCTATCTCCGCGGGAGTGCCGTCGGCAATATCAAGGCCTATGGGTGTGTAGACGCTGTTAAGCGCCTCATCGGATACACCCTGTTCTTTTAGTTTTGAGAAGATTTCGGCAACCTTCTGACGGCTGCCTACCATTCCGACATATGCCGGATTCTTCTGCAGTGCACCCTTAAGTGCCTGCGCATCGTAGTCATGTGTGCATGCGCCGCAGAAGAAATATGCTCCCTCCGGGACGGCATCCGAGAGAATTGCCTCCTCATAGTCAGTGCATTTTATAAAGTAATCGGCAAGTCCGATACTTTCGCCGATGACGGTTTCATCACGGCTGTCTATAAGTATGGTTGCAAAAGGTAAAAGTTTAACCGTCTTTAAAAGACTGTTACCTACATTGCCGCCGCCGACAACAACAACGGTCGTACAGGGTTCGAACACTTCAACGAGCAGATCAATATCGGAGACCGTAATAATCTCGATACCTTTGCCCTTTGCAATCATACCTTTTACGATTTTCATGCTTTCAAATTCGAACTGTCCGCCGCCTATTGTGCCGACAACAGTGCCGTCAGCGTACATAATCATTTTCTTTCCGACATCAGCGGTACCTGCACCGCTGTTTTTAATAACGGTAACAATCGCATAAGCCTTGAATGATTTTTCGGCCTTTACCATCTCTTCAAAAATATCCATGAAAATCACCTCATAATCTTAAATCGTGGGAGGGTGTGCGAGCACCCTCCCTTGATTCACTTTGAATAAACTCTTATGCCTGATTACTCAGCTTTGATTTCAACAACGTTCTTTGCGTAGTTGGAAGCTGTCTCTTCAAGGCAGGGAGCGAAGAATACGCCTGCAGAAGCGAGTTCCTTATCCTTCTCAATAGCGATGAGAGTATAAGGAGCGTTTTCAGCAGTGATTGTGTACTCTACTTCATAACCGTCGTCACAGATGAGTGTGAGCTTTGTAGCGTCCTCGCAGCCGGCAGCCTTAAGAACGTCCTTGATTGCGTAACCTGCATAGGAAACAGTCATAGCTGTGCCCTTGGAGTTTACGAGTTCAAGATCCTTAACCTTCCACTTTGTAAGGTCAGCAAGAGCCTCGTTGTTGAGCTCTTTGTCGTTTACCTTGAATGTGAAGTCGCCGTTCCAGGCAGTGATTTTGTCGGAAACGTCGTTCATCTCAGGTGCGCCTTCGGGAGCAGCGGGCTCTGTGGGAGCCTCTGTAGGAGCAGCTGTTGTTGCAGGAGCAGCGGGAGCCTTAGCACAGGCTGCAAATGCAACTACCATAACAAGAGCCATTACGAGTGCGAGAATCTTTGAAAGTTTCATAGTGAATCTCTCCTTTTCATTTATGAATGTGTTTATGCTTTACGGGCCTCGCATCCCGGAAAAAACCAGAATTATTCCTCAACCTCAACGTGAGGAACTATGTCTATGTGGGTTATCGGAGTCGTCATCCAGCGTACACCGGTGCCGCTGAAGATACATGAGAGATCAAGGTCCATGGGATTGATACCTTCTATCTCATGTCTGTCACTGCCGTCAATCATGACGAAATAGTATACGAGCCATCCGGTCTTTTCCTTGAGCGGATTGGGACTTAAATCACGGTTCAGCTTCTCCTTGAGTTCGCTGCTGCTCGACTGAACAAAACCGGTTATATTCAGGTCCATATCAGGAACATAGTAAACCGGAAGGGGCTTTCCGTCCTCATCCGTCTCATCGTTCTTACCCTCTGTGAGCTCAACGCCGAGCGCTTCCCAGAAAGTCTTTGAATCAACGGCAAGGAACTCGCCCTCAAAGTAGTCGGCACCGCCGTTGTACTTGTGACCGAGTGTCATATACTGAGGTTTCATTGCCATAAAGTCATCTATTGTGACTGTCTTCTCTTCGCCGTTTATATTAACCGGTACGGACCAGTCCTGTGCGTCAGAGAAGAGATAGAGCTCGGTTACGGCCTTGGCCTTGCCGGTCTCCGTTACCGCAGTGAAGCTTGCCGCATCGCCTTTTCTGTCAGCGAGAGAGATGTATTGGTCACCCTCAACTTTGTATGTGGCGATAAAGAGGTCTTTGGCGTCAGCAAAATATGCGGCATAGCCGTCATCGGATTTTGTAAACGCGGCATTGACCTTTGAAATCTCATCGGGGAAAAGCGCAGCGAGGGATTTGCCGTAATAGGTAGTGTCACCTATGGTCTTTGTCTCGGTGGCTTTCTGAAAATCAACTGTCGTTATTGTCTTAGCTCCGGCAAGATCAGAACCGTTGAGCTTTACGGCTATGGATCCGCGGTCAGCGTCATCCTTTACCGCCACCTTGCTGCATGCGGCAAAGGACAGCAGGAATGTCAATGCAAGTAAAACAGCAATTATCTTTTTCATATTGTCTCCTTATTTGGTCGTGTCCGTTATATCCGTAATCGCAATGAAGAACAGGTCGTTCATCTTTCCGGAACCGCCTCTTGTCTCAAACGGAATGCTGCAGTTGAGCGAACCTGAGAGCGTTGCGCGTATCTCTGTTCCGTCGAAGACAGCCACGCCGTCCTCACCGCCGTCTGCCGGAGTCTCTTCCATATCGATAAAGTTCCAGAAGTTGTCAAAGCAGACCATTCTATACTCAGTTGCCTCGGGCCAGCCGAGCTCTGAGAGCAGGTCAGGAAGTTTTACGGGCTTATCGGCAGCGGCCTCACCGGTTGTCAGGAACGCAAAGGCATTGCCGTCCTCAGAGATGATATATTTGAAATCCTTGACCTCAAGAGATCCCGCTTTCAGGACACCGCGGTTTGCGGGCACGCCGTCAACTTCAGTCTCATATTCGCCTGCATAAGCGCTTGAGAGATCAGCCGCGGGCATTGTGTACTCCTTGCCGGACTCATCAATAACTTTGAGATCCGCCTTCGGAGCAGCCGACCAGATCTTGAGAAGTCTGTCAAGAGGATATGCTTTGACATCCACACCGGCTATTGTCATGGTTGTGGGATTCATTGCATCGCCGAAATCAGGGAAAACGACTTTTCCGTCTTCGGTCTTGTCCTGGTTGAGTCTTATGTAGTTCTGGAAGAAGACAACCCTTATGCCGTCCTTGAATGTAAAGTTGGCCATCTTTGATTTCCAGGTTGTCGTTCCTTCGGTCTGCGGTTCATCAACATCCGTTGTTGCGGGCGCGGTAGTCGCGCATGCAGCCAGCGAGAAGACGAGAACCAGAGCCATTAAAACTGCAATCAATCTTTTCATTTTCGTACCTCCTAGTCAAGATCGGGGTCACAGAACTTCGTCCGTTTCTCCCCGGATTTTCCTTCAAATATGCGAACGGGAACTCCGTATGTCTCCGAGAGATTCTCCTCGGTCATAACTTCATCCACCGGTCCGTCTGCAATAATACCGTCATAGCCCATCATGGCCACACGGTCACCGACATGCCAGACATGATTCGGGAAGTGGCTTGTCATGATAATCGTCATGCCCCTCTCGGAGAGCTTCCTGATGTTCCGGAGAACAAGCGCCTGGTTCTTGAAATCCAGATGACTCGTCGGTTCATCAAAGAGCAGTATGTCAGGCTGCTGACAGAGCGTGCGTGCTATAAGCACCAGCTGGCGCTCGCCGCCGGATATCTGGGTATAGCTCTCGCCGGCCAGATGCGCGATGCCGAGCTCCTCCATTATGGAGTAGGCGAGCTCGGTATCCTTCTCGTCCGGCGACTCAAAGAATCCCAGATGCGGCGTGCGGCCCATGCGCACGACCTCAATCGAGCTGTAAGGGAAGGGCGCGCTGTGCTCCTGGAAAACATAGCCGAGCTTCTTTGCGCGCTCGCCCACCTCATATTCCGAAACCTCTTTGTCCATGATCTTTATGCTGCCGGAAGTCAGATAGTTCGATCCGCTGATACAGTTTAAGAGCGTTGTCTTTCCGCATCCGTTGGGACCGAGAAGCGACAGACATTCGCCGCGTCTGACCTCTAGATTCAGGTCTTCCCAGACAGGTTTCTTTCCGTATGAAAAGGAAGCGTTTTCGACCTTGATGATTACATCGTCCGCCATTATGTCCAGCCTCCTTTCGTCTTACGAAGAAGGTAGGCAAATACCGGTGCGCCGACAACTGATGTGAGAATGCCGATCGGTATCTCGGTTATTGAAACGAGTCTGCAGAGGTTGTCGATTATTATGATGTATGTCGCGCCGACAAATATTGTCGCGGGAATCAAAGCCTTGTGATTCGGTCCGACAATCATTCTGCAGAAATGCGGTATGACCTGTCCGACCCAGCCTATGATTCCGCAGAGCGAAACCGTCATCGAAGAAATAAGAGTCGTGGTAATTATGACTATTACCTTTATGCGTTCCGTATTTACGCCGAGTGATTCAGCCTCGCGCTCGCCCATAGAGAGCACGTTCAGCCTCCAGCGGATTGCATACAAAACCGCCATGGCAATGATCATGGGTATGGCTGAGTGCGCAAGGTCCTCAAGTCCGACCTTACCGATACTTCCCATGAGCCAGAAGGTAATGGCGGGAAGCTTATCCTCATCGTCAGCCGCAAACTTTATGAACGAGACCATCGCCTGAAAGAATGCAGACACGACCATACCTGAGAGGACGAGCATCAGGATCGGAGTCGTCTTGTAGAGATGTGCCATGGAGTAGGTGATGGCAACCGCGATGATTCCGAACACGAATGCGACTATCTGAACAAGCCAGATAGGCCATGACATGAGAAGTCCCAAAGCTGCGCCGAAGCTTGCGCCGGCGGAAACGCCGAGCACATAGGGGCTTACCAGCGGGTTCTGGAACATGCCCTGGAAAGCCGCGCCGGACATGGACAGTCCGGCTCCGACCAGGGCAGCCATGACAGCGCGCGGGAAGCGCACTCTCAGAACAACCGTTTCCGCCGTGGTCTCCCAGGTGGGTTTTATATTTACACCCGGTATCTGATCAAGGAGAATCTTCGCTACATCGCCCGGTGCTATCATGTATCGTCCCAGAAAGAGCGATACAAAGAAGAACAGGAAAGGCAGCACAATCATGATTCCCCAAACAAACGGGGAGGTTTTCTTTTCTATGCCGTCAAGTTTCATGAATTCTCTTCTCCGGATGAGAAGTACCAGCCATCAATAATATGCTGTGTATCCTCATCTGTAATCTCACACTTGTAGAATGTCTTAAAGTATTTCTGAATCTCTTCAATCATGGAGATGTCCGAGAACAGGTCAGGATGAAGAACCGTTCCGAGCCAGAGTGCCATAAGGGCCGTTGTACTTCCCTTGTCCATGAAGAATACTCCGGCGGGGATTCTGTAGACATGGTCATTTTTGACCGCCGTAAGATTCGCGTATTTCCGGTTGCTCATTACGGATTTCTTTACGAGGTCCGGGCTGTTGCCGTGGTTGTCAACGAGTATATAATCCGGATCCCACTCAAAGAGCTGCTCCTCGTTTATCTCCGGGAAGTTGCCGCCGGTAACAGGACCCAGCACGCGTCCGCCCGCAAGATAGATCTCATATGCCCTGTTGGAGATGAAGTATGACGAGAGTATGTTCTCACCCCAGGTGTTGCCCCAGTAACAGGTGGGTCTCTCTTCGTCCTTCAGATCCTTCGTGCGTGAGTAGAGCAGATCGATGATGTTGTCAGTGTATTCTTTCCACTGCTTGTATATTTCAAGTGATTCTCCGCCGAGCGCATCCGCAGTGACTCTCATGTTATTTGAATTGAAGACCTTGTACTCGTCGATTGTCATGGCGAGGCAGGATTCAAGGCTGTCAATCTGGGAAGTTGAGAGTATCGGCACTACGGCGGCAATACCTACATTGTCAAATTTCTTGACCTCTTCTTCATTATTGTAATAAAGGACAAGGTCAATTTTTCTTGAGAGGTAATCCTCAATGTTTACTATCGCGGAAGGATTGATATTGTTGAAGCCTTCAATTTCAGCGACGCGCGGGTAAGCGAGCAGCGCCGCGGGATAGTTTGAAGTCTGCGGTTTCTTTGTGAGCACGACTCTGTCAGCCGCGCCGAGACACAGACACATCTCAAAAGTCGGTCCGTTCATGGCGGCTATTCTCTGCGCGTTGTCGGGTACCATTACCACTCTGCCCATGTTATCAACGACTTTATGATAACCGTCAGGCACTTTTTCTTCTGTGGGTCCCTGTTTTGTACAGGCTGCAAATGACAGCACAAGCAAGGCTGCAAGAATCAATGCCACTGCTCTTTTAAACATTTTCATTCCTCCCGATTAAAGATTCGGCGGCACGCACACATCGCGGTCCACTTCATCCATGTGTATAAGACTGAGTTCCGTGCCGTAGACCTGTCTCAGTCTCTCTTCCGTTATTATCTCCTCCGATTTGCCGACGGTGAGTCTGCCCTCCCTGTCAAGAATGGCAGTCGTGCCGCCGAGCATTATCGCGTGATCCGGGTTGTGTGTCGTGATGATAATCGCATAGCCCTTCTCTTTCAGGCTTTTAATTATCCTCAGAGTCTTCAGCTGATTGCCGTAGTCCAGGTGTGCCGTCGGCTCGTCGAATAAAATTGCCTTGGGCTCGGCCACCATGGCCCTCGCTATTGTCGCCTGCTGGCGCTCGCCGCCGGAGATCTCCGTATACGGCTTATCCTTAAGCTCCGAAAGGCCGATTTCCTCAAGTGTCTTTTCGACAATCTCAAAGTCCTCGTCCTTAGGTCTCTCGAACATGCCGACCTTCGGTGCGCGGCCCATCAGCACGAAATTGAAAACCGTATATGAGAACGCGGGCACGTGATTCTGCGGAACATAACTTAAGATTGAAGCCACCTCTTTCGGCTTCATCTCCCTTGTGTCTTTTCCGCAGAGCCTGACAATGCCGGAGTCCGGCATGAGGAGCGTCGCAATACAGTTGAGTAATGTGGACTTGCCCGCTCCGTTCGGTCCGAGTATGGACATTACCTCTCCCTCGCCGAGAGAGAGATCAATATCTTTTAAAATCTGCCTGCCGCCCTTTGTGTAGGAGAAACAGAGTTTCTCGGTCTCGATGATCATGAGATTGTCTTCCTCTGTCTGTAGAGAAGTACCGCATAGAAGGGAGCGCCTATAAGTCCGGTCAGGATACTTACCGGCATCTCCGCCATGCTTATGGTCCTTGTGATTGTGTCGACAAGGAGCAGGAAGATTCCTCCCATAAGACCTGCGGTCGGAATGAGCTTGGTGTTGTTGGGTCCCACACACATCCGGGCGAAATGCGGTATTACGAGACCTATCCAGCCTATTGTTCCCGAGATACAGACTGAGCTCGCGGTCATGAGTGTCGCGCAGGCAATTGCGACATTCCTGATGAGCTTTATGTTTACGCCGAGGCTTTTTGCCTCAGACTCACCCATGGAGAGAATATCGAGCCACCATGACATTCCGAACAGAATGAGCATGGGGATTACCATGGTGAGTATTACGCTTTTTATCTCGGCCATCGTGACGTATGAGAAACTTCCCATCGTCCAGTATGTGATTGCCGCGAGTTCCGTCTCGGGATCCGCGACATATTTTATGAATCCGAGTATTGAGCTCATGGCGCCGCCGACGATTACGCCGGAGAGCACGAGCATTATGTTGGATTCGCTCTTTAAGATCGTCGGAATGAGGACCGTGATTGACACGGCCAGAATTCCGCCGAGAAACGCAAATCCGGAGAGATATATTCCGCCGAGTCCCATTAAAATGGCTATGGCGGCGCCTATACAGGCTCCGTTTGATACACCGAGGAAGTCGGGCGAAATAAGCGGGTTCTTGAAAATACTCTGGTAAGCGACACCCGACATTGCGAGCATGACTCCGCAGAGTATGGAGGCCGTAATTCGGGGAATACGAAGTCCCATGACGACGTTCTTCGTCATCTCCGAATAGACGCCTCCCTTACCGAAGACTTCACCGAAGAGAACTTCCAGGCTCTCTTTCGGTGTTATCGGGTACTTTCCGGAACAGAGAGCCATGACGATACAGCCGGCAAGGATTGCCAGCAACAGAAGGTCAAAGCCTACGGCATAGAAATTTTTCTTAGAATTCGTAGCCAATCTCCTCACCCGTGAATGTCTTTCCGTAGAAGAAGTTATAGTAATCGTTCACCTCTGTCTGCAGCATTTCCGCAGTGCAGACATCGGGGTACATGCAGTGCATCATATAGTACATGCCGAGTATGAATCCCGGGCCCGGCATATCCCAGGAATCCAGCTTCGCCGGAATCTGATAAACATCCCTGTTCTTCACGGCGATCATGCCGCTCCATGAAGAATCCGTATAGAAATCATCCATGCTGTAGTCCAGCACGGCAGAACTTGTTACGAAGATATAGTCGGGATCGAGTTCAAATACCTTCTCTACGCCGCAGTCGGCCCAGTAGCGCTCCTCTTCACCGACAATGCCCTTTACAACGGATTTTCCGCCCACGCGTTCAATCATCATGGTCTGGAGCATGTCCTCACCCGCGACCCTCGAGAGCAGTGAGCCCATGCATATGGCCGTCACCTTGTCCTCCTCGGGAATCTTTGCTGCGAGGTCATCAATGTCGGCAAGTTCGCCCTTGAGATAATCGATTATCGCCTGTGCGCGCTCCTCACATCCGAGAAGTTTGCCGAGCATCTCATAGGCCTTCAGCACTTCCTCCGGTATTTCGGCGGAAAGCGTGACAGCCGGTATGCCGAGGCGGGTGGCGATGTCTATCTTCTCCTGGTCGGAGATCTTGCAGATATAGACATCCGGATTTGTTGCCGCCAGGGCTTCCGAATCAAGGTTTACCGTTGTACCTATATTTCCCGTATTGATAATGGGGTCCTCACAGAGTCTGAAGAACTGCTTGTTCTTGAAGTTTGCCGCCAGCACTCTGTCAGGTATCTGAAGGGTTGAGAGGAACGGTGTTACGACACCGTAGGTGGAAGCGACGGTCGTATTCTTCGTGTCGGCGGGAACCTCAACCTCGCGACCCATCATATCGGTTATGACAATCGTGTCTGCCTTCGGCTTGTCCGGCTGGACAGTTCCCTGCTTACCGCATGCTCCGAATGAAAAGCAAATAACGAGGACAAGTAACAGAGCAGCCGCTCTTTTCAGATTTCTCATAATCAGTCTCCCACACTGTAACCGATTTCATCGCCGGCAAATGTCTTTCCGTAGAAGAAATCGTAGAAATTATCAATCTCCTCCTGCAGTTTTTCGGATGTGCAGACATCCGGATACATGCAGTGCATCATATAGTAAATGCCGAGGACAAATGCAGGTCCGGGCATATCCCAGGAATCCATCTTGGCGGGAATAAAGTACATCTGCTTGTTCTGAACGGCCTTCATTCCCGACCAGGCTGCTTCATTGTAGAGATCCTCGACTTTGTAGTCCAGAGGATTGGAACTTGAGGCAAAGATAAAATCGGGGTTCTTTGAGAATATATTCTCGACACCTACATCGACCCACATCATATCATCAGCCACTTCAGTGACCTCACAGATACCGCCGGCGCGCTCTATCATCATGGTCTGGAGCATGTTATCGCCTGCGACCTGTCCGAGTTTGGAGCCCATGCAGATTGCGGTCACTCTTGCGTCATCGGGTATGCCCGCGGCCAGTGTGTCTATTTCCTTGAGCTCGTTTTCGATGTAGCCTATAAGCTCATCAGCGCGCTCCTCACATCCGAAGGCCTGACCCAAAAGCCTGTAGGCCTCAATTACCTGATCTGCTGTTTCAATATAAACGGAGAGAGTAGGTATTCCGAGTTTTTTGCCGATAGCAATCTTTTCCGATTCCGTTTTTCTGCAAAGCAGTATGGAAGGGGCGTATCCGGCAAGCTTTTCGGCATCGAGTGAGATGTTACCTACATCGCCGGTGTTTATTATTGTCTCGTCCACCTTGCGGAGGAAGCCCTTGTTCTTCAGTGTCGTTGCAAGAACACGGTCAGACATTTTAAGCGTTACGAAAAACGGTGTTACAACGCCGTATGTGGTCGCAACGGTGTTGCTATTCGTGTCCGCCGGGATTGCGACTTCGTTTCCGGCCATGTCCTTTACGGTTATTGTCGCCTCTTTCGGTTCATTTGTCTCTGCCGGTGCCTTTGCGCATGCGGCAAAGGACAAAACGATAACCAAAGCGAGCACTAGGGCAATTGTTCTTCTGAGAATGTTTTTCATAAAGCTCTCCTATTCTCCGTTTACGTTCCAGAGTATCCAGGCAAAGAGTGACTCCGTGACTTTCTTCACCTTGCCGTCTTTCGACATGTTCTTTTCAAGGTAGTCCAGCGTACGCTTTATTTCTTCGTCACTCGGAGCATGGTCGCGTATAACGTTAATTGTGACACCTTTTGCCATTTCTTCGCAAAGTTCCGTCTCGTATTCAATTATCTCCTTGTAATACCGGATCTGAGGTTTTAAGCCCATCTGCCAGAGAATATTGAAGAGGCAGTAAGTTGAGCTGTTGCCCCAGCGGTTTGTGACAGGC
>JAFSPP010000019.1 GCA_017451425.1 Clostridia bacterium
AGCGTTCGTCCTGAGCCAGGATCAAACTCTCTAAAAAATTGTATAATCAAGTCCGGGGAATTTCCGAACCTAACTATCTTTAGAAAAGCTTTTCAGCTCATTACTTTTTGCTGACATTTTTTAATGTCCGCCAATTCGTTATACGAATTACTGTTGAAACTTCTTTACAGAAATCTCAGGGTCCATTTAAGTTTGTCGTTGTTTAATTTTCAAGGTACATCAAAAGAGCGCTTAATTAAAAGCGCTCGAATATATTAGCATAATCGAGCGCTCAATGTCAACAACAATTTTTAAGTTTTTTTAAACTTTTTTAAAGGGCGTCAGCGGAGGAAGAAAAAGCGTAAAACGAGGTTGTTTTCATCCATCGCGTACTGCACCGATGAGGGGTCCACACGCAGACCCGCAGCGACCTGACGATTGGCCGAGAGAATGATGTTATACATGCTGCCCCTGGTAACCAGGATATCGAATGCACTGTCGTAGGAAGCCCTGTCACTGAAGGCGAACTCCACGCTGTTGTATCCGGTCGAGAGGGACTCGACGATTGCGTCCTTCATGGACTGCTCTGTGACAGCGTTGTAGCTGGAGAAGTAGAGGCCCTTGTTCTTGAAGTAGCCGTAGCTCGGCATTACGCAATCGGCCCAGAGCGTCTGATCATCCGTGGTGCGGTTGCGCGATATGTCAGCAGTGGACATATTGAAGTAGACGTGGCTGACTGAATTGTCCGGGAAGTCCACGAGTTCCATGACCGCATAGTCATCCCAGGTGACATCCAGGTTGTACATGTTGCCGTCTATCTTTACTATGTTCCACATGTGGCCGGCGAAGCTGTCCTTCTCGCCTTCGGCATTGCCGACTGCGAGATAGTTGTATATGCCGAGCGTACGAAGCAGATACTGCATGGTGCGCGAGTAGCCCTCGCAGTTGGCACGGCCGTTTACCAAAACGCCGTACATCGTATACACGTCGTTGTCATACGACTCATCATATTCGCAGTTCTGCACGAGGTAGTCGTGCAGGAAAAGTTCTTTTGCATATTCCGTGGTCGCGGTGCCCGGAATGCTGCCGAGCAGCTTCTGCGCGGCAGACGTAACCTGCGACCACTTCTTCTCATAATCCTTATGGCTCATGAGATACTGAGGGACGAAGTAATTGATACTTCCTATCCTCGTCATCGAGCACTTGTTGCCGAGGAAGAAAAGCTCGGGGTTGTCATATGAGAGGGAGGTATACATCGCCTCAAGTTCCTTGTCGGAAAGGTTGGGTATGACAATCTGCTTCGGAAACTCCTTGGCCGAGTCATCGCTTAAAGCGGCATACACCAGCCTGTATGCCTCCTGCTCCTTCTCTCCCAGCTTATTATAATAATACCTATATATTGAGTCCGTATAGGAAGTCGGCACGTCATAACCCTTAAAGCCGGCGGAGCGCTTCGCCACAAATGTATCAATGGGTAGGAACATGATACAGACGAATCCCGCCAGCAAAACCACCGCCAGTACGACGGCCAGGGTTTTGACTACCTTCATTTATCGTTCTCCAATTTTATTACTGATATCTTCAGTTTCTTCTCAACCGAAGCTTTGATTACAGACTGATACTTGTTGAAGTCTGTTATGTTTATGTTGGTTGTGCAGGTATTTACAAGTCTCGAGAAAATCTCGTCGCCGTTGTCCACGGTCTCCTTTGTCAGACGCTGGCGGATATAGTCGATGATTATCTTCGCCTGCTGCTCGCGCTCACGTTCAGAGCCGGAAAGGCCGGTGTAGCGGAGATAGTTGAAGAACAGGTCGCCGTAGAGTGTGCGCTTGCCCGCCTGGAGGTTGAGCGTGAAGTCCTTTCCGGCATAGTCGATACGGTTCTTCAGGTTTATCTCGTAACCGCCGAGGACCTGCATAAAGTCCTTGAACTGGTCACGCGTAATGACGACGTAACGGTCGAGCTTTATGCCGTACGTGTCCTCGGCGCTCTGCAAAAGCTCAAGCGGTTTTTGGTAGTCCGCGTTCGGCGGAGTGTTCAGACACATAACCGTGTATGACCTGGACGATGTATTGATTCCGAAAACGCAGAGGTACAGCACTTCGCCGTCAGCGGATACCGGTACAAACAGTATGTTGACGGACTCCTTCTTGTCGCTGTCATCGACCAGTGTTATGTCGCTTTCAGCGTATTCCGCTCTCTCGTTTTCAGCCTTTTCCCTGAAATATGTAACCGCAGATGCCGAAGCGACAATAATCAGCAGGAGAAGAAATACACCCACAAAACGGCGCTGTCTTTTCCTGGTTGCGGCATCCTTGTTGCCCGTATTCAGCTTTATTTTTTTGCGCTTGTAATTTGCCACTTCGGTCACCTCCTTTTTATACTTGTTTAACAGATTTAATATACTAAAAAATAACTTGACGGTCAACTGAAAGTATGCTATATTTATCAAGCACTTTTTATGTGCTGGTGTAGCTCAGTTGGTAGAGCAGCTGATTTGTAATCAGCAGGTCAGGGGTTCGAGTCCGTTCACCAGCTCCAGAAAAAACAGACCTGCAACACAAGTTGCAGGTTTCATAAAATGGGAGAGTTCCCGAGCGGCCAAAGGGGGCAGACTGTAAATCTGTTGTCTACGACTTCAGTGGTTCGAATCCACTCTCTCCCACCAAAAAACAGAGATAACCATCAGGTTATCTCTGTTTTTTTTCGTTTCAGTTATAGAGAGTGGATTCGAAAGCCGTTAAGAAAAACTCTCCGGTGGAGAGTTTTTAGGCGTGGGTCCGAACAGACCCGTTTCCTTCTGAAAACTCCCAGGCGGGGACATTACTTGTTTTCTTATCCAAGCAACTCTCTCCCACCAATCTTAAATCATCTGGGCATTCTTGTTGGCAACAGGTGTGCCTGAAGCGTTCTCTGCAAATTCGGCGCCCTCGGGAACTCCGATAATTACGTCTGTGGCCTTGATGATGGCGCAGGCCTTCTTGCCGGGCTCAAGACCGAGGTCCTTAATTGAGGCCATTGAGATTGTGGCGGAAACCTTGTTGCCGCCGCCGATATCAAGCTCTACTATGCCGTTTACGGCACCCTCTGTTACCTTTGTAACTGTACCTTTAAGCTGATTTCTTGCACTGAGTTTCATAATATATACCTCCTGAATGCATTTTACGAATCATAAAAGGTTCCCTGCGCTGTCTCGAGACGCTCGGTCACGGGGTATTCGAAGCAGGATTCCTCTTTAAGGCGTTTTAAGTACTGAGCGCCTTCCCACTTTGCCATCTGCAGGTCGTGGAGAAGGTAGTTGCCGCAGTTTACGGGTGTGGCACCGGGCACTTCACCCTCAAAGTCCTTCAGATATTCGAAGGCCCTGAGCATGAGCGGGTAAATCTCCTGCGGCGTCGGGTGGCCTTTGACAATCAGGTATGAACCTGTAAGGCAGCCCATGGGGCCCCAGTAGATTATCCTGTCCTTCCACTCCTCGTCGTTTCTGAGAAATGTAGCTATGATATGCTCTATGGTGTGCATGGCGTTCGGATGAATTACGGGTTCGGTATTCGGGTATTTCATGCGGATATCGAAAGTGGTCGCAAATTCATCGCCTATCGTGTCGAGCCGGGACTCGTAGATACCCGGTTTTATTTTTGTGTGGTCAACCTGGAAACTCGGTATAAGATCCATATTCTGCCCTCCTGTATACAAATTAATTATGTCAAACAAGGAAGATAAAAGCAAGTGTTTCAAAATAAAAGGCAGCTGTTTTCACAGCTGCCCGGGTTTTACTATTGACAATCAATTACTATCTTAATTACATCCGGCGGGTTTTGCATGGCCAGTTCCAGTGCGTCAATGTAGTCGTCCAGTTTGAAGTGATGAGTGACGAAGCCGTCAACACTGTACCTGCCGTCCCTGATCCACTCCTGCACAAGGTCAAATGTGTAAATATCACGACCCTGGTAGTGTTCCATACCGTGCGCATCCACACCTATGATTTTGAGCTCCTGCCACCAGACAGGTGTCTCATCGTATGTGATGGCTCTCATATGATGTCCAACTTTCATGAGGGTGCCGCGCGCCTTGAGCATCCGCACGGCGGTAGTATTAGCCCAGTTCCCGCCGATACAGTCGTACACCCTGTCGAATCCTCCGAAGAAGTATTTGTTTCTCCTCATGCCGGTATATACCTTGCTGCCGCCGGTTTCCTCCGAAGCGGCCTCATATATATTGCCGGAAAGTATGTAATCCGCTCCGAGTTTCAAAGCGAAGTCCTGTTTTTCCTTTACTCTCTCCATCACCCATACCCTGCAATCGGGCTGAATGATTTTAATTGCCTGTACCACGCCCAGACCGATAGTGCCGCAACCCATAACCAGTATCTTCTCCCCTTCGGCGGGAATGTCCCTGAGCACGGCATGAACAGCCACGCACGTTGGCTCTATCATCACGGCCTGTTCATCTGTAATTCCGTCATAGACATGAGCAAGTCCCCGCGCGGGATAGATGAAACTGTCGCTCCATCCCGCTCCGGTAAACAGTTTGCGATACGGAGAAGGAACTCCGTAATTCACGCAGAAATTGTAGTCGCCCCTTCGGCAGTATTCGCATCTGTTCTCAAGTCCTTTTGTGTCACATCCGGCCATATATGCCCGGATGGTTACCCTGTCTCCGATTGCGAAGTCCTTTACGTCCTCTCCCACTTCTGTCACGACACCGATATTCTCGTGCCCCAGGAAAGTGTATCTGGAACCCGGAATCGGCTCAAGAGCGGAGTTCGTACCTGTTGTGGCCCTGTAAAAACTTACATCCGTTCCGCACAGGCCGCATGCGATGTTTCTGACCCTCACCCAATCTCCTGCAGGCAGTTTCTGATCAGGCAGGTCCTTTGCATATTTCACTGCGTTTATACTTGTGTGCAACAACTTTTTGAAAAAACGTGAAGCAAACTTGGTGGCCAGAATACGAGGTATGTCTTTCTCAAAATAAACGGTTTTCATGACTTTAACCTCCTCTTGTTCCCAAAAACAAAAGTTATCGTTTTTACACATACGTACGCAGATTTTTCTTTATCAGCCCCCTTTCAAATTGAGTATCTTTAATCAAGTATACCCTTCTGCAATCTTTTTTCAAATTATGTATAGGAAAACGGGCAACTGTTCAGTTGCCCGTCCTGTTTTAAAATCCTATGTTTTTGACTTTGAAGTCCTGCCCTCCGAGAATCGTCTTGCTGCGGGAACCGCATTTTGGACATCTGCCCTCGTTTTTCATGACGTTGTAAAGCGCATGGCATTCATCACAGAGCGCCTCGCCCCTTACATTGTCAATGACAAGCTCACACTCTGAAAACAGCGGATTCTCTTCGACAAGCATTGAAAAATACTTTTCAAAGAATACGGGAAGGAAGCCTGTAAGCTCTCCAACCTCAAGTGTGAGAATCTTTATCTTGTCGACATTATTCTCTTTTGCGACCCGCTCCGCGACCTTTACGGCCTCGTTGAGCGCACTAATTTCATGCATCAGTCTTTACCGACCTTTTTCTTCGTGAGGTCAACGATACGGTTGCCCATGCCCTTGAGAACGAACGGTACGAGCTGCTCGTATGTTGCGCCCCAGGCGTCCTTCTCTCTCGAGAGATGGATAGCGTCAAACTTGCAGCGAGTAGTACAAATACCGCAGCCTATGCAGATTTTCGGATCCACCTTTGCAGCGCCGCAGGAGAGACAGCGCTGTGTCTCAGCCTTCATCTGCTCTTCCGTGAATGTGAGACGCTCGTCGGAGAACGACTTGATCTTGGTCGGCTCCGTGCCCGGTTTCTGTCTTACGGCGTGGTCGTAGCAGTTGATGACAAGGTTGTCCTTGTCTATCATGTGGAAGTTGTCTCTCTTTACACGGCCGATTGTGAGGCTGTGCTTCCATACATATCTATGGATGGACTCAGCAGCTTCCTTACCGGCGGCGATTGCTTCAATAGCAAAGCGGGGGCCTGTGTAAACGTCGCCTCCGACAAAGATGTCGGGCTGAGCCGTCTGATATGTCCACTTGTCCGCCTTGGCGGTGTTGTTTCTGTTGAGTTCCACATTCTCGCCCTTGAGGAGGTCGCCCCAGACAATGGACTGACCGATAGCGGCAAGTACATAGTCACACTTAACTGTCTTGGTGTCTTCCTCATCATACTTGGGAGCAAATTTATGATTTGCGTCAAAGACGGATGTGCACTTCTTGAATACGATGCTTGTGACCTTACCGTCCTTGTTTGTCTTGATTTCCTTCGGACCCCAGCCGCCGTTTATTACGATGCCTTCGGCCTCGGCTTCGGCGAGCTCGTCATCGGCAGCCGGCATCTCGCCGCGCTGCTCAAGGCTGTACATGACGACCTTCTTGGCGCCGAAGCGGACTGCCGTACGGGCAACGTCGACCGCGACGTTGCCGCCGCCGATTACGACTACCGTGCCGTCAAGCTTCTTGATCTTCTTAAGCGCAGAATCGCGGAGGAAGTCTATGCCGGAGATGACACCGTCATTCTCCTCGCCCGGAATACCGAGCTTCCTTCCGCCCTGCGCACCGATTGCGACATAGAAGCCTTCGTAGCCTTCCTTGCGCAGGTCGGCAATCGTGATGTCCTTGCCGACCTCAATGCCGCATTTAATGTCAACGCCGAGCTGTCTGACGATGTCTATTTCAGCATTTACGACATCCTTTTCAAGTCGGAATGAAGGCATACCGAAGGTCATCATTCCGCCCGGTTCCTTCTCCTTCTCAAATACAGTGACATTGTGTCCCCAGATTGCGAGGTAGTATGCGCAGGAGAGACCTGCGGGGCCGGAGCCTATAACTGCAACCTTCTTGCCGTGGTCGAAATACTTCTTCGGTATGAACTTCTCCTTGGAGTTGAGTTCATAGTCGGCGATGAATTTCTTGACCTCGTCGATGGCGACCGGTGAGTCTACATCGCCGCGGGTACAGCCGTCCTCACAGAAGCGGGCGCAGATACGGCCGCAGACTGCAGGGAACGGGTTCTCTTTCTTTATGAGCTCGAGAGCTTCCTGATATCTGCCCTCGTTTGCCATCCTGAGATAGCCCTGAACGGCAATATGCGCAGGACAGTTCGTCTTGCAGGGAGCCGTTCCGGTTTCGGGTATTACGTTGTCGCGCTCGGTATAGAACGCGTCGCCCTCCCAGTACTTGGGCGGGATGAATACGAAGTCATCCGCAACCTTGTGCTGAGCGATTGAGACAGGCTTCTTCTGGCAGAGTTTCTGGCCGAGTTTGACCGCGTTCTGCGGGCATACCTCTACGCAGCCGCCGCACGCGACGCAGTTCTGCGGATCAACGGATGCGACATAGTTTGAAGCGGAGAGGTTCGGTGACGATGTATACCATGACGTCTTGAGAGCCATACATGTCTCCCAATGGCAGTTGCAGATGAATATACTCTCATCCTTACCATCAATGTTTGAGAGCTGATGAACACAGCCGTGGTCCTCAGCCTTCTGGATGATGGCCTCCGCCTCCTTGCGGTCAATGCGGCGGCCCTTGCCGGTGCGGATGATATGCTCTGCGAATTTTCCGAGGCAGATACAATACTCATCAAGCAGGTCGGCAGACGCCTTACCCATCATCTCGCGGAGTCTTCTGCACTCGCAGTAAGCGACGGCCATATGGCCTTCGTTCTTGTCGAGCCAGTAGTGAATCTCCTCAACATCGACCTTGCGTGTCTCGTTCTCGATTGCCTTCTCAACGGGGATTGCGCGCATGATTGCGGTACCCATCGGAGCAAATCCGGTGATGAGTTTCTGAAGGTTCAAGATGTAGTTGATGAAGCCCGGAGCCGTCTCCGGATACTTCTTTGTGAGATCGGCCGACATGGTGACGCTCTCCATTGAGCCGGGCGCGAATACGGGAAGAATGAACATGTCCTCGCCGTTGTTGTCGCTGGTGTACTCAATGATACCGATATGAGCCATCTCATCAGCGAGCTTTGCGCAGGCGGCTACATCCATTCCCTGAAGTTTTGCCAGATCGTCAATGTAGTACGGATGGCGAAGTTTCATCTTCAGAACGAAATCAACCATCTCGTCCGTCAGCATTCTGTTCCAGAAAATATACTCCCAGGAATTCTTTGTCGGGAGCGGATTCAAGAAGTTGACATGAGTGATCATACGCAGCAGGTTCTTACGTACCGGCTGCCCCTCAACCTCTTTGTAATACTCTTCCAGACACTTCGCGTCGTCAGCGTCAAGATTTAAGTGTTCTCTTTCAAGCATAGTCTCTCTCCTTTTTTATTATCCTTTTCCAATAACAGACCAACTTTAATTTTACAACTTATGATATTTTCAATAAAGAATAAAATGACAAATATGTCCTAATATGATACAATATTAAAAAAGTGTTCCACGGAGGTTACGACATGCCGGAAAGAACAAAAAACGATATACTTGTAGCATTCAACACCCTGATTGAAAAGAAGGGCTTCGACAAGATAACGGTTCAGATGATCATAGACGAAGCGGGAATCGGCAGGGCTACATTTTACAGGTATTTCAAGGACAAGTACGATGTAATGAACTACAATTACATGAAGTTCCTCGAGGAGTACCTGCTCGCCGGTAAAACGAAAACCTTCGAGGATTTCTTCCTGCTCATGACGACCGAAGGCACGGAGTTCTTCCGGAACAAGATAAAAATCTTCAGTTCGACCGGACCCAACTCCTTCCACAGATATATGTCCGAGGCTTCATACAGCGCGGTAATCTTCATACTGATGCTTAAGGGAAAGACAGAGTTCACTCCCGTTGAGATCATGCGATACAGATTCCTCTGCCAGGGAATTCCGCACCTCTATGAGGACTGGATTAAAGGCGAGTATCCGGATGTCACTCCGCAGGAGGCCGCGAAAGCGATATACGATCTGCTCCCCGATGAACTCAAGGGCGATCTCTGGGAAAAAGCCTGATTGTCTGCAGCGGTTTACACGGCTAAAGCAAAGAGAAATTTGCGGGCCGTTTTTGGTAATTTAGCTCATAAAAAAGGGTGAAAACGCGGTGTAATCGGACTGTTTTCAGAAAAATGTAAAGAACCCCCCGAGGGGGTTCTTTTTTTCAGTTTGACAAAGAGGCTCGATAAATATTAGAATTAAGTTTGACGTGTACTAATATAAGGTATTATTAGTAGTTATATTATACGTGAAAAAGGAGAAGTTTTATGGCTAAAGGACATGCGGTTGAAAGATACCCCGCAGTTACCCCTCCGCACATGGGCGACAAGCAGCCGAGCGAAAAGATTCTGAAACTCGGCAAGAAGATTACAGACGTTGCCGCTCACAAGCTCGGCAAGGTTACTGTTGACGATCCCGAGTACTGGGGTCTCGCGGAAATCGTAACCGACGAGATGGCTGACATAGCCCTCAAGATGAAGGTTCGTCACCACTACACATTCGATCAGCTTATAGAGATGTGCAAGCCGGCTGACAAGGAGAAGTTCCAGAAGACTCTGGATGATATGTCCTATATCGGCCTTCTTGAGTACGACTACGGCTATCACTATGACCACAACGGAAGAACGGCTCCTCCGTCCGAGAGACGCTATGTCCTTCCCCTCTTTGTTCCGGGTTCCGCGGAGCTCTTCAACATGGAAGAGACTCCTGACGGAAGAAATCCCCGTCTCGAGGAGCACCCTGCTGTCGCATCATTCTTTGAAAGAATGACATACATCCCGCTTGAGGGCATCACACAGATGATCCCCGAAGGCGGTTCAGGTGTCGGCATGCACGTCATCCCGGTTGAAAAGGCAATCGAGATGGAGAACGAGGCTATCGACATCGAGAAGATTTCATACTGGCTCAAGAAGTATGAAGGTCACATCGGTGCAGGCCGCTGCTCATGCCGCGCATCCCGCGCCGTTATCGGCGAAGGCTGTGCCGATGACGACTGGGGCTGGTGCATAGGCCTCGGCGACTTCGCCGACTACTGCCGTGAGACAGGCAAGGGCCACGACATCACTTATGAAGAGGCCATGAATATCATCCGCAAGGCGGAGGAGAACGGCTTCGTTCATCAGATCACAAACATCGACGGCGAGAACAAGATCTTCGGTCTCTGCAACTGCAACCCGCAGATCTGTAACGCTCTCCGTACTTCCCAGCTCTTCAACACACCGAACCTTTCCCGCTCCGCTTACACAGCTGAGGTTACTCCCGAGGACTGCGTAGCTTGCGGTAAGTGCGTTGAGTACTGCCCTGCAGGTGCAGTAAAACTCGGCCAGAAGCTCTGCACAAAGGTCGGCCCTGTTGTTTATCCGCACCACGAACTTCCTGATTTCAAGAAGTGGGGCAGAGAGAAGTACGATGTAGACTATCGTGACAACAACAGAATCAACTGCTATGACACAGGTACGGCTCCCTGTAAGACAGCCTGCCCTGCACACATCGCAGTACAGGGTTACCTCAAGAAGGCGGCCCAGGGCAAGTACCAGGAAGCACTTGCTCTCATAAAGAAGGACAACCCGTTCCCGGCTATCTGCGGACATGTCTGCAACAAGCGCTGTGAGGACGCCTGCACAAGAGGAACAATTGACCGCGCCGTTTCAATTGACGCCGTCAAGAAGTTCATCGCAGAGCAGGATCTCAAGGCTGAGACAAGATATGTACCTCCGGTAGTAGTAGCTTCAAACCGCTATGACCACTGGGACGAGAAACTCGCTATCATCGGCGCAGGCCCTGCAGGCCTCTCATGCGCTTACTATCTCGCAACACGCGGCTACAAGCCGACCGTATTCGAGAAGAGCGAGAAACCGGGCGGTATGATGAGATACGGTATCCCTTCATACAAGCTTGAAAAAGATGTTATCGACGCTGAAATCGAAGTTATAAAAGAGCTCGGCGTAGAGATTAAATGCGGCGTTGATGTCGGCAAGGACGTAACACTTGACGACCTCCGTAAAGAAGGCTACAAGGCATTCTTCATCGCCATCGGCTGCCAGGGCGGACGCCTTGCAGGCGTACCGGGCGAAGATGCCGAGGGCATTGACATCGCCGTAAACTTCCTCCACAAGGCAACAGAGAACCAGGATCAGAAGATGCCTGGCAACGTCGTAGTAATCGGCGGCGGAAACGTCGCAATCGACTGCGCAAGAACGGCTCACCGCTTCGGCGCTGACAAGGTTTCAATGTTCAGCCTCGAATCACGCGAAGAGATGCCCGCAGCAAACGATGAGGTTGCCGAGGCTCTCGAAGAAAACGTTGACATCCAGAACGGCTGGGGCCCGAAGGAAGTTCTCAAAGACGAGAACGGCAAAGTCAAGGCTGTCGTATTCAAGAAGTGCGTATCCGTCTTCGACGACGAGCACAAGTTTGCTCCGAAGTATGACGAGAACGACACCATCACCGTTGAGGCTGACCACGTAGTTTATGCTATCGGTCAGGCTATCGAGTGGGGCGAGCTCCTTAAGGACGAGAAGGTAGAGTTCTGGCACGGCAACTATCCTGTAGCCGACAAGCTCACATACCAGACCGCTCAGGAAGACATCTTCGTAGGCGGCGACGTTTACACAGGACCTAAGTTCGTCATCGACGCTATCGAGCAGGGCAAGTGCGCTGCCGAATCTCTTCACAGATATGCGAAGAAGGATATGTACAACGCTTCAATGACAATCGGCAGAAACCGCCGTGACTTCATCGAACTCGACAAGGACAACATCGTTGTTGACGAGTATGACAAGGCTGACCGTCAGGAAGCCGGCATGGACTCCTCTATAGACCACACAATGTCCTTCAGGGATGCGCATAAGACGCTCACCGAAGAGCAGGTCAAGATAGAGACAGCCCGCTGCCTCGGCTGCGGCGCCTCTGTAGTTGACCCGAACCAGTGCATCGGCTGCGGTGTCTGCACAACGAAGTGCGAATTCGACGCCATCCACTTGAAGCGCACTCATCCGAATGCCTCCAAGATGGTCAAGGCAGACGACAAGTTCAAGTACATCCTTCCCAATGCTGCAAAGAGAGCATTCAAGATTGCCATCCACTATCAGCCGAAGGAAGAGAAAGAGTACAACAAGAAGTACAAGGAATTCCGTCAGGCTATCGGCAAGGACGTATAAGACAAAAAAGAAGAACGCTGAGCGAGAGCTCAGCGTTCTTTTTTTAATTTATTTTTTGTCAGGGAAATCTTTATTGCAGAGGGCCTCTACCTCTTCGCAGACATCCTTTAAACTGCAGGTGCTGCAGTCCATGCGGACATCCTTCATGATATGGTCGAGCGCAGTCGTGATCTTTTCGGACTTCTCCATTACAGCAGAGAGCTGTTCATAGGGGAAGTCCCGGGCGGTCACGAAGAGGAGTTTCACCGCTTCGACCTGTGCCCTCTTCTTATACTCCTCAATGAAGAGCCGCCCGACCTTGGCAAAATCCAGGCCGTGCGTGAGCGCTTCACTGCTCACGCGCGCCGCTTCGCGGTGCGAGAAGGCAGATATGCGCATCATATAGCCTTCAGGGTTTAGACGGTAACGCGCATATTCTATCTGCCTTACGGCCTGGTAGAGTGCATTACCGCTGCCCATTGACTCCTCATCCACCCGGATGAGAGCGATACGCGCAAACGGCGTATCGCCCTTTATGTCAGGCAGGTCATCGCCTATGAGCAGGACCTCGTCGCGCGGGACAAAGTCCGCGCTGTCGGTCAGCGCTATGCTGCTTACGGCGGGGTAGGTTCCCCCGCCGAGCTCATAGGCGGTATCGTTCTGAAATATAATCTGATTCTTGCCGGCATCTTTCCAGACAGCGGACTCCCCTATGTCGAGGGACCTCGCGCCGTACTCATCAATTAGTTTCGAGACACCGGTCAGACATTCGTCGTACAGTCTCATTATACCTTAGGGTCTCTTTTCCTCTTATCGTAAATCTTTGCAAGTTTGGGCTCGAGAGCAGCGAGAAGCTTCATATCGAGATTGAAGAAATACATAAGGAAAGTCAAAAGGAATAAAGCGACAAGTACAATGAGAATAATTATCAATGCTTTAATCATTGCTGTTCCTCCTTTAAGCTTTTGCCATGCCCTTCTTGCGTGCGAACTCGGCTGCGCCGAGCGCACCCATGAGCTGAGGGTCAGTCTTGAGCTCAACGACCTTGATCTTGAGCACGTTCTCGATGGCGGCCTTAAGGCCGTCATTCTTTGCACAACCGCCGGTCAGCGTGATGCTGTCTGTAGCGCCTGCCTTCTTCGCCATGACGAAGCAGCGCTTTGCGACAGCCATCTGGATGCCGGCCGCTATCTCGTCCATCGGCTTGCCTTCGCCGACAAGTGTGATAACCTCGGACTCGGCAAATACCGTGCACTGCGCGGTGATGGGAATGACGTTCTTCGCTGTGAGCGAGAGCTTCGAGAATGTGGGAAGGTCCATCTCAAATGAGCGGGCCATTGCCTCGTAGAAGCGTCCCGTACCGGCCGCGCACTTGTCGTTCATGGCAAAGTTCTTGACCGTACCGTCAGTGTCAACGGCAATACCCTTTACGTCCTGGCCGCCTATGTCGATGATGGCCTTGACGTCGGGATTTGTTACGTGAACGCCCATGGCGTGGCATGAGATCTCGGAGATATTCTCATCAGCGAACGGAACCTTATTACGGCCGTAACCGGTACCGATAAGGTAAGCGAGGTCCTCAGAGGACTTGAGGTCGGGAACCTTTCCGCATACCTCTTCCATGGCAAGCTTTGCGCTCTGCTCGGAATTGATCTTGCTCTTGATTGTTGTATCGGCAACTATCTTGCCGGTTTCATCGAGTATAACAGCCTTTGTGTAGGTTGATCCTACATCGCAGCCGCCGAAATATTTCATGATATTCGTTTCTCCTTAAATCTTAATTACCAGGCGTTCTCGTCATCGAGTATCTCAAGTGACGGATCAATCGGCTCCTCCTGCATGACTGAGCGCATATAGCGGTTTACGTCGTCGCGGATTGCCTGTCTGCCGATGACTCTCGGATCCATGAGGTCGTGGTTTACCCAGATGAGCTTAATGCCGTGCTCCCTGGCGCGCTCCTCGAAGAGGCCGTGCATACCGTCGAGAGCCTTACAGCTTATGTGCTCCCAGAGAATAACCATGTCTGCGTTGTAGTACTCGCAGAAGCGCCACAGGTCGTCAAGAAGTACTTCGTAGCCGCCGTGTGTGCGGTTTCTCATGATCATTTCCTGATAGAGTTTCGCTATGTCGTAGATAGCCTGCTCCTTGTCGTCCTCAGATACTTTGTCGAAGTAGACAAGGCTGAGCAT
This sequence comes from Clostridia bacterium, assembly GCA_017451425.1. Classification (GTDB taxonomy): domain Bacteria; phylum Bacillota; class Clostridia; order Oscillospirales; family Acutalibacteraceae; genus UBA1227. The sequence goes on from JAFSPP010000019.1 coordinate 14,232, forward strand.
GTCGACGAGAGGAAGGATACCCCAGCAGTTCTGGAGCCAGGGAAGGAAGTCCGTGTAGTACTGTGACTGAACACCCCAGATGATGGCGCGGTGTCTGTACTCGGGAACAAGTATCTCTTTTCTCTCGAAGGATTCCTTGGCGAGTTTCGAGATTCTTCTGTCCGCCTCAAGGAAGTCCTGTACACGGCCGGCAATGGCCATGTATGTAGTCTCTGAATAAAGGGCGAGGTTCGCACCGATAACCTGAGGGAAGTCCGTCCTGGACATCTCCATCCAGCTGACACGGTGCTGTGTCTCCTCATTGAAACGCTTCATGCATGTGAAGTAGTTGTCCCAGTCCCACTTGTGGCCTGTGTTCTCTTCGATGAAGCGGATTGCGTTTCTGATCTCCTGAGCAGCATACTCCTGTACGCCTTCTTCAAGGTGACGGAGAGGAGCCGCTATCTGGAATACCGGAATGCCCTCGCGCTCGTAGGCGCGGGCCATGATTCCGTTACCCATGAGTGAACCGTCGCATGTGGTGTTGCACTGAATGGCGCAGGCGCCGAATACGGGCATGTCGCCGTCGATTACTACGCCGGCCTCAGCGGCGGGCATCGGGCATACGTCGCCCGGAACGCCCATCTCCTGAAGAACATCGAGATAATGCGTTACCGCGTCACCGTGGAGGAGTACCGCGACGTAGACTGCCGCTGTCTCCCAGCTTATGCTCTTGAGGTTCGGGAAACCGCACATGATGGTGAACATCTCGTTCTCATCAAGTACGACTATTCTCTTTGAAAGTTCCTGATCGTTACCGCAGTACTTGTCGGCCTTGAAAGCCGTGTTAAGAAGCTGGGCAACGTCCTTTGCCACAAGGTCATACTCCTCGTGGGCAATCTTTAAATGGTTGCCGCGGAGACCGACCGTGTGCTTGTCTATCATTGCGGGAACGGCGATGTAGTTGAGCATCCAGCGATATCTGAACATACCCTTCAGGTTGTGGGGGTGCATAAGGAAGCCTGCGAGCATCTTCATTATCTTGAGCCAGCGCCAATAATCATAGAGAGTATCCTTAAGGCCTCTCCATTCACGGCGTTTTCTTACCTTGCCGCCGGAGTAGAGGTTACCGAGTTTTTCACTGCCTACAGCTTTACCCATTACTTCTCGCCTCCCTGTAATTTCTTGATTTCAACACTCTCGACGAAGGCCTGTACTCTCGTGCGGAGCTGGCCGGATGTGCCGACCGCGTAAGGTCTGTCGATTGTGAGTACGGGATATCCGTATTTCTCGCGCAGGTCGAATGCGCCCGTGACATGTTCATAGGCCCAGGGGTCGCAGAACTTCATCTGTTCGAAGATGACACCGTCCGCCTTGTACTCTTTGGCTATGTCGGCGATGTATTCCTTCCTGCCGTGAACCTTCTCGAGGTTCATGTGACGAGGGCACTGATTCATATAGAGGAAGTGACGGCAGATCTGCGTCAGGATATCCTCGTTGTCGTTAAGCGGGATCTCAACCCTGCCCGGAAGTGAACCGAAGCAGAAACGGTCTGCAACTACGAGTGCGCCTGAGTCCTCAACAAGTTTGATGAGGTCTACATCGTCTATCTCCGAACCGGCAACAACGACTCTTGCGCGGTACTTCGGATTCTCATCGGGTTCACGTGTCTTGAGTTCTTCAAGTGTCTCCTCGAGTTTGTCGATGAGGAGGTCCTTCGGAGCGACATAGGTTGCCATACAGATGATATGGAACTCATAGCCCGTGATGCGGGGGTTGTCCTCCTTGCGGTAGTTGCCTATCTCGGTGATGAGGCGGCATACCTTGTTGTAGCGCTCGACGGCTCTCTTCAACGCCTCGTCCGAGACGTCTGCGCCGAAGTGCTCCTTGAGTGCGCCGAGAATCTTCGTCCTGCACTCGGAGACATAGAGGTTAAGTCCGTTCTCGTCTGCCTTCATCGGTACTTCAAGATACTTGTAGAACACACCCTCTTTGTTCAGTGTGTTAAGGAGCTCCATGTTCTCGACGCAGCGGTTTACCATGGTGCATCCGTCGGGGACTATCATGGCATCGAGGAAGTTGTAACCGCCCTCGATTGCGCGCTCGAGAATCGCTCTTGAGTACTCGCAGAGAAAGCTCGTCATGTAGTAGGTACTCATTTCAAGAGAGCCCGAACGGGGAGCTCTCAGTCGGACAGTGAAGACGTCGTCTAAGTCCATGAGCACTTCAGGTGTCTGGTAGCAGATAGCACCGACACACTTCCTACCGGCTTCCTGAGCTTCACGGATGAGTTCGTTGTCGGCCTCTTCCAGAAGCTGCTCGAAGTAGTAGAGATGCTTCAAATCTTTCATAAATTTCCCTCACTTTATTCCTATTTCCAAAAGCGCCTTTTCCACGCCTTTTAAAATGGCCGAATTTTCATCTAGAGCGAATACACTCTCACCCTTCATGTCGTTTAAGGACATGCCGCGGTCATCGGGTATTACCGCGAGGAGCGGGAGGTCACCCGTGTCGAGGGTGTCCGCCAGGCTCATGTCCGGCATGCGGTTTACTATCACGCCGGTTTTCTCGAACATCACAAGTTCCTTTGCCACATTGCAGATAGTCTGTACTACCGAGAGTCCCTTGCGGCTGGCGTCAGAGACTAAGATCAGGTGGGTCACCTTTTCCATGACTCTTCTGTTGACCTGCTCTATGCCCGCTTCGCCGTCTATGACAATATAGTCAAAGTTTGAGGCTATCATTGAGATTATCTCTTTGAGGTATGCGTTTACCTTGCAGTAGCAGCCCGCGCTCTCGGGGCGTCCGATAGCAAGGAAGGACACATTGTCCATCTCGACGAGCGCGTCCATCATCTGATATTTGGCCTCGCCGAGGAGTTCGATGGCGGCGCCGGCATTGCCGTCCTCGACCGTCGTCACAAACGACTTTCTGATGTCGTCGACGGTCGACGTCACATCTGCGCCGAGCGCCGTCGCCAGGCCTACGGCCGGGTCCGCGTCAATGGCGAGTATCTTCTTGTCCGGATGCGCCTGCGCAAGCAGCTTTACTATGATGGCTGAGATTGAGGTCTTGCCAACTCCGCCTTTTCCGCAGAGCGCTATAATTGTTGTCTTGTTATCCATAATCACTCCGCGCTTATAATTACGAAGCCGTCCGTCAGGGAGGCTTTCTTCAGCGTGCCCTCCACTGTCATGGTCCTGCCCATGAGGTCAGTCAGTATTACCTTGCCGTCTTCGCATTCGACGGTCATGACATTGCCCATTACGGCATTGGCCTCTGATATTTCATTCTTATATGCTGTTGAAAGACACATACTGTCACCTACTCAAAAATCTTAAGTGCCTCTGTGAGAAGAGCATTGCCTTTTTCGTACTCTGCTATCGCGAGAGCAAATTTCTCATAGGCCTCTCTGTCGCCCTGCTCCAGGAGTTTCTCCGCGAGACCTTTCAGTTCCTCCGTGTGGGAGATATTGTGTTTTGCCATATAGGACGCGAGGGCCTGAAGCTCCTCTCTGCTCTCCTGTCTGTCTGAATAATCCATGCTCATAAAAGTGCCGTCCTTAATAATAAATATAAACCTGTAACCTATATTATACAGAAATAATAGGACATTTCCTATGCGCATAATAGCCAAAGAAAAGAGCGCTCATTTGAGCGCTCTTACTTAGTGTCAGCGATTAGATTTTTATTGCCAGATCGTTTGCCGCGAGAATTACTGTCTTTAAGTTTCCGACGGTGTTCGCGTCACCGATTATATGGACATGCTTTGACTCCTTCTCGGCAAGAGGCGTGCCGGGTATATAACCTATGGAAGTGATGACACTGTCACAGGCTACCTCCTGCTTCTTGCCCTTCTTATCCTTAATGACTACACAGCCGTCCTTGATCTCATCGACTGATGATTCAAGGTATACGGGCATGTTGTAGTACTTGATATAGTCACGGAGCATGTTGGTGTTGGCAGCGTTGACATACTTGGCCTTGATGAGGTACTCCATCTGTTCAACGATGATGGGATGCTTGCCGAGCTTCGCGAGCTCGAGCGCTATCTCGCAGCCTGTCAGACCGCCGCCGATGATGACGACCTTGTCGCCGACTTCCGCCTTGCGGAAGAGATAGTCAGTCGCGGTGACGGCTTTCTCTCCGCCGGGGACCTTGATGGTACGCGGTTTCGCGCCTGTCGCGATGACTATCTCATCGGCCTTTAAGGACTTGATATCAGTAATCTCAGTATTCATATGAACCGTTACCGGGGACTTCTCGAGCTCGCGCTCGTAGAACTTCAGAAGTTCCTTATCCTTCTCTTTGAAGTCCGGGGCGGCAGCGGCTATAAACACACCGCCGAGTCTGTCGGTCTTTTCATAAAGATCGACCTTGTGACCTCTCTCGGCGGCCCTCATGGCAAATTCCATACCGCCGATGCCGCCGCCTATGACGGCAATCTTTTTCTTGATAAGAGCCTTCTTGGGCTCGTATTTCTTCTCTCTGAATGTGCGGGGGTTAAGCGCACAGCGGCCGGGATGGACATCCAGAGGATCGATGTCGCAGCCGTTGCCGTTTGTCCAGCCCCAGGGCAGACATGCCGCATGACAGGAGATGCACGGACGGATTTCATCCATCCTGTCCTCCATAATCTTCTTTACATACTGGCCGTCGCAGAGAATCTGGCGGCCTACGGCCATGGCGTCAATCTTGCCGGCGGCAATTGAAGCCGCGCCCGCCTCGGGCTGCATACGTCCCGCGCATACAACGGGTTTTGTCGTATAGGGCTTTATCTTCTCAACATACTCGAGGTTGATATTGAGCGGAGCATATACCGGAGGATGAGCCCAGTACCAGGCATCGTAGGTACCGTTGTCGCAGTTGAACATGTCGTAGCCTGCTTCTTCCAGTATCTTTATTGCCTTCTTGGACTCCTCGAAGTCACGGCCTGCCTCGACATAGTCGGTCTCCTCAGGGAGAACGCCCTCGTTGAAGCCGCGTGTCTTACTCTCTACGCTGTAGCGTACAGATACAGGGAAGTCCTGTCCGCACTGTTTCTTGATTTCCTTAACTATATCGCAGGCAAATCTGAGTCTGTTCTCAAGGGATCCGCCGTATTCGTCTGTTCTGTGGTTTGTGTATTTCAGGGCGAACTGGTCAAGGAGGTATCCCTCGTGTACGGCATGGATTTCAATGCCGTCAACGCCCTGCTCCTGAAGCATCTTTGAAGTACGGCCAATGGCGTAGACCAGCTGGTCGATACGCTCCTTGGTCAGTTCCTTCGTCTTGAGTTTCTCAGGTGCCCAGAAAGTCGGTGTTCCCTTGTCGGGTCCGACGTTCCACCAGTCGAGGTGAAGGATGGGCTTGGTTAAAAGTTCGAGCGATTTATGGTTCATGAAAGGATGAAGCATACCCGGAAACGGAGTCTCACGTCCGGGTCCCGCAGTGAGCTGTACGAAGAACTTCGAGCCGTTCTTGTGCACCATGTCCATCAAAGGCTTCACAGGCTTGAATACGTTCGGATGGTCATAGATCCACTTCGGACCCACCATTGAAACGACCGGTACAAGGCCGCAGATAAAGAGACCTACACCGGCTTCGCTGCGCTCACGGTAGAACTCGACAACATCCTTGTTAAAGCAGGTGTTCATCTCCCACTTGATGATGTTCGTGCCCTCCATGGGCGGCATGACAATTCTGTTCTTGATCTCACAGTTGCCTATCTTCCAAGGCGTAAACAAAGGCTCATACTGCTTATCCATAAAAATCCTCCTGACAGATTATTCCGTTTTCAGTCAAGGTTTACGTGCTCGACGGAACCGTCAAAGGCATCACCCATGAAGATCTTTGCCTGGGTGGCGAAACTGTCGGCATCGTCGCTGACGAAGTATTTTCTGATACTTCCCTCCTCTTCGTTGGTCCTGTTTTGCTCTTTCAGGGTTTCCTTTAAAGTCTCGGCAAGGACAACGGAGGAGCTTATGATATTGAGGCCCGGATAAAGTTCCGAGATTATATCCTGAAGGAGAGGATAATGAGTGCAGCCGAGGATGAGCGTGTCGATTCCCTTCTCCGTGAGCGGGTCGAGGTATTCTCTGAGAACCGTTTCCACGACTATGTCGCCCTTGTGGAAACGGCCGTTCTCGACCAGCGGCACGAGGAGCGGACATGCGACACCGAAGACCTCGGCGTCAGCATTGTACTTTGCTATGGCTTTTTCATATGCCTTGCTGTTTATTGTGGCATTTGTGGCTATGACACCGATTTTGCCGTTTTCGGTCGACAGCGCGGCCTTCTTCGAGGTCGGCTCAACAACACCGAAGACGGGCACGTCATAGAGTTCCTCAATCTTCTCGCGGGCTATCGAGTCCGCGGTGTTGCAGGCTATGACTATGGCCTTCGGTCTGAAGCCGTAGATGAACTCAACATCTGAGAGAACATATTCCGTTACCTGGCGGGGCGAACGTGTGCCATAGGGCACGTGAGCCGTGTCACCGAAGTAGACTATGTCCTCTCTGGGCATGGATTCAACAATGGCCTTGACGACTGTCAGGCCACCTATACCGGAGTCAAAAACACCTATGTATCTGTTGTCAGCCATATCTTTTCCTCTAAAGTTCGTTTACGATTTTTTTGAAGTGCTCGCCGCGCTCCTCAAAGCAGGAATACTGATCAAAGGAGCTTGTCGTCGGCGAGAGAAGTACGGTGTCGCCGGGCTCGGCAACACTGACGGCGGCAGCAACAGCCTGCGGTAAATCGTCAACGACGATTCCCTCGTCAGAAACGAGGTCGCGCACAAGGCGCGGACCGCAGGCACCGAAGCCGATCACCTTTTTGACAGAGCCGAGCGCGGCCTTCACATCGTCCATGGGAAGGCCCTTTTCAAAGCCGCCGACAAGGAGGATTACTCCCCTGTCGAAGGCCTTAAGCGCAGTGACTGTCGCATCGGTATTGGTGCCCTTGGAGTCGTTGTAGTAGCGGACTCCGTTTATCTCTCTTACAAATTCAATGCGGTGTTCCACTCCCATGAAGTGTTCCACTACATCACTAATTATCTCATTGCTGACGCCCTTCGTCTTTGCGAGCGAGACGGCAACCATCACATTCTGGAGGTTGTGCCTGCCGGGAATCTTTATCTTATCGACATCGAGCACCGGCTCGCCGCAGATGAAGATTTTTCCGTTCCTGACGAAATTGTCCGCGTCATCGTTTTCTATGCTGAAAGTCTGTACCGTCGCAGGTACGGGATATTTTTCCGTGTACTCGAGGAGGGTTTTGTCATCCTTGTTGAGAAGGAATACATCGCTCTTCTCCATGTTGCGGTAGACTTCCGTCTTTGACTTATAGTAGGCCTCAAGTGAGCCGTGCACGTCAATATGGTCGGGGGAGAGATTGATTATCGTCGCCGCATCCGGACGGAATTTGTCAATATTTACGAGCTGGTAGTTGGAGATTTCGAGGACGATGAAATCGCCTTCCCTCTCCATAAGCCCCTCATTCATGACAATCTCGCAGAGAGGTATACCTATGTTTCCGCAGAGGTGGACCCTGCCGGGAAATGCCTTGTTTAAAATATCATAGCAGAGGGTTGAGGTCGTCGTCTTGCCGTTCGTGCCCGTGATTGCTATGAAATGCTGGGGCTTTGCCACCTGATATGCGAGTTCTATTTCCGTGATAACGGGAATTCCGCGCTCATAGAGGCGCTCCATGAAAGGTATGTCGTTGTGCACGCCCGGATTTTTGACGACGAGGTCGTAGTCGCCTTCGGCGACGGCGAGGCTCTGGTCACGGGCCTCCACGCCAAGGTCCTCATCAGGGACCTTGAGGTCCGAGAGCGTGACCTTCGCGCCGAGCTCTTTCAAAACCTTGACAGCGGCTCTGCCGGACCTTGCAAGTCCGACGACGAGCACGGATTTACCGGAAAAATCCATTCGCTTTCTCCTTAGTTATATGAGGCCATGACGAAGACATAGTCGCCGTAGCAGGCCGTCATAGTATAGTTGAGCGGGTACGAGAAACCGCCGAAGTTCGCACGTGAGGCGAACTTGATTGAGTTTGCGAAGTCCGCGGAGTTTACTCCGTCAGCCACTTTTATTACATAGCCGAACGCGCGTACATTGTTGAAGATACTGTAGTCAGGTGTGAACCTGTAGCACTCGGTGAATCCTGTCGGCTGACTGCTGACACCCTTGAGAGTCGTGGTACTCACGGGAGTAATGGGACTCGTGAAAGTGCGGGCGCAGTAATTCGCAAGCTGCCTTGTGGTAATACCGTCATCCTTGACATGGGAATTGAAGGAATTGAGCGCCCTGTTGATTATATTGCTGCGCGTGCTGCTGCCCGGATTTGAAGGCGGCTCTGTCGGAGGCTCCGTCGGAGGTTCTGTCGGAGCCTGCGTCGGAGGCTGTGTCGGAGCCTGAGTGGGAGCCTGCGTAGGCGACTGTGTAGGAGCCTGCGTGGGCGACTGTGTAGGTGCCTGTGTAGGCGCCTTGGTCGGAGCCGCGGTAGGTGCTGCGGTCACCTCTGTGGTGACAATCTTTTCGGGAGCAATGGTCACTTCCTCTGTCGGTGACTCCTTGTCCTTGTCATTCTTTATGACGGCGGTGGTCCTGTAGTAGTACTTCACACCGTTTTCAGCTGTGGTATCCGCATAATGTGTCTCGGTGACGACGGCTATGAGTTCATAGCCGCTGCCCTCTGTCTTTGAGCGGTAGACATTGTATTCTATGGCGCCCTCAACGGGCTCCCATAAAATCTCATTGGTCTTGGTAGGGGCGTCTTCGGGCGCATCGGCCGGACCCTGATCATAGCGCTTCCACCATGCATCGGGGTCTGTTGTTGCCGCATCTTCAGGCGTCGGTCCCGCGGGTCCGGCGCTCTTTTTCTTGTCGGAGCTTACCTTCACACAGGCCACGAGACCTATCAGAAAGACGACAAGTACGGCTATGACAATGAGTTTCTTCTTATCCATGCTACCTCACCGTTTTTATTTCAGATATGCGTCAAATCTTTCATCAAATGCGTCAAGGAATACTACACCGACAATGCCGGGGCCCGTGTGCGCGCCGATTGCGCAGCCTACCTGGCCCATGAGGACATCGCGTACCTTGTAACGTTTCTTAAGTTCTGAAGCGACGTACTCGGCGTCTTCAACCTCGGTGCCGTATACGACACCGACAACCTGCTTGTCGAGTTCGGCGCCCTGCTCACCTACTATGTCAAGAACGCGCTCACGGGCCTTCTTCCAGCCGCGCGCCTTCTCTGTCGCTTTGAGCGCGCCGTTTTCATCTGTCATGATGATGGGCTTGATGTCGAGCATACCGCCGACTACGAAGGAGGCCTTGCTTACACGGCCGCCGGCATAGAGGTAGTCGAGGGTCTGAACCGTAACATCGTGAACCATATGGTTGCAGAAAAAGTGGGCGGCCTCAATGATGAGTTCCTTCGGCGCGCCGTTTTTCTGCATCTTCAGAAGGCGCTCGGTTACGAGACCGTAACCAAGGGAAGCGCAGTGCGAGTCGATAATTGTGATCTTGAAGTCGGGGTACTTCTCGAGCACCTCCTCCTTCGCAAGTGTAGCGGCCTGGAATGTGCCGGCAACACCTGTTGAGAAGCAGATGTAGAGAACTTCATCGCCGCGCTCGGCATAGGGAGTGAAGTACTCCTCGAACATGAGCTGGGAGATATGATATGTCTTTATCTCTTTTACGCCCTCCTGCTGAATTTTGTAGAATTCCTCAGGGAAGATTGTGACGCGGTCACGGAGGTCCTCGCCGTCAATTGTGACAGGTGTGGGCATAACGAAAAGGTTATATTCCTTAATTACGCTTTCAGGTACATCTGAAGCAGAGTCTGTGATAATGCAAAAAGCCATGGTTTATTTCCTTCTTTCTTTATCTGATGCTTCCCACGGTGCGCGGGAAGAGAATAACGTCTCTGATATTCTGTACGCCCGTGACGTACATGAGCATACGCTCGAAACCGAGTCCGAAACCGCTGTGCGGTACAGAGCCGAACTTTCTCAGATCAATATAGTCCTTATAATCGTCCTCGTTCATGTTGCGGACACGCATAGCCTCAAGAAGCTTGTTGTAGTCAGCCTCACGCTCGGAACAGCCTATAATCTCTCCTATACCCGGAACGAGCAGGTCGGTCGCGGCGACGGTCTTGCCGTCGGGATTCTGCTTCATGTAGAACGACTTGATCTCCTTCGGGTAGTTGATTACGAATACCGGTTTTTTGAACACCTCCTCCGTAATGTAGCGCTCGTGTTCCGTCTGCAGGTCGCATCCCCAGGATACCGGGAACTTGAACTCGACGGGTGCGCTCTCAAGTATTTCTATTGCCTTGGTATAATCAAGAACTTCAAATTCGCTGTCTATGACATGCTGAAGTTTTTCACGGAGGCCCGGTTCGAAGAATTTCTCGAAGAACTCGAGTTCGGCGGGACAGCGCTCCATAACGGCTTTCGTTATGGACTTGATCATGTCCTCGGCGATCTCGATGATGTCGGGCAGCTCGGCGAAGGCGACTTCCGGCTCGACGTGCCAGAACTCGGCGACGTGTTTCGTCGTGTTCGAGTTCTCGGCTCGGAAAGACGGGCCGAAGGTGTAGATTTTACCGAAGGCCATTGCGGCGACTTCGCCCTCGAGCTGGCCCGAGACCGAGAGGCCTGCGGACTTGCCGAAGAAGTCGTCGGCGTAGAATTCGTCCGCCGACTTGTAATTCGCCGCATCTTCAAAGCTGTGTGTTGTCACGGTGAACATCTCGCCCGCCCCTTCACAGTCGGAGCCGGTGATGATGGGCGTGTTTACATAGACGTAATGTCTCGCCTGAAAGTACTCATGAATTGCAGTCGCGAGTACGGAGCGCACGCGAAATACCGCGTTAAATGTATTTGTTCTCACGCGCAGGTGAGGCATTGTTCTTAAAGTATCGAGACTTGTGCGCTTCTTCTGGAGGGGGTAGTCCTCCGGGCACGCGCCCAGAAGGGCGAGGTCGGTGACGTTGATTTCAACGCCGCCGTCCTGTGCCACCGCAGATGGCACAACCGTGCCCGTCACCTTGAGTGACGAGCCGAGTTTCGTAAACTCGGCAAGCGGCTTTGCGAAAGTCTCCTTATCAATTACAAGCTGTATATGCTTAAGGCATGTGCCATCATTGAGTTCGATAAAAGCCATGTTCTTTGAGTCACGCGCAGTGCGGACCCAGCCGCATACCGTGACCTCTTTGCCGACATACTCCCTGTCGGTCAAAACCTCGATAATATCCGTGTGCTTCATTAATTAATTACCTCTTATAAAAGAAAATTACAAGATATGATACCACATCTTGTAATTTTAATCAATGTATCAGGTATTTACCGGCTTGAGTATCTTTAAAACATCCTCAAGTTTCGGCTTGTTGCCGTAGAGCAGGACGCCTGCGCGGTAGATTCTCGCGCATAAAACACCCAGTACTCCGACGGATACCGCCTGGATTGCGATTGAGACTGCAATCTGCCAGGTCGGTACACTTCCCATACATACCCTGACGAGCATGACGAGAGGTGCGAATGTGGGCAGGAATGAGAGCACGGTGTAGAGCGTGCCGTCAACCGAGCCGCCTGTCATTCCGAAGACAGAAGCCAGAAATGCCGCCATGAAGAGGAATGTGACCGGCATGATGAGGGTGCTCAGGTCCTCAACACGTGAGACGAGCGAGCCCGCAGCACCGTACATGAATGCATATATGAAATAGCCCAGTATGAAGAATACGACCGTGTAGACTGCGACGCTCGTCGGAACACCGAAGAGTGACTTGAGCATCTCGTTGTCGATGTATTTCTCATTGAAACGGAAGCCGACGACTGCCGTGCCAAGAATGAGCACGAGCTGGAGGAGGCCAGCGCAGCCTGAACCGAGTACCTTTCCGAACATGAGGTTCATGGGCTTTGAGGAGGTGATGAGTACCTCCATGCACCTTGTGCTCTTCTCGCTTGCGACCGAGCTTGCGACAAACTGGCCGTAGAGAAGAAGAACCATATAAAGAATCATTATGATGATGTAAGTGTACAGGAAGGACTGAGTCTGGTCCTTGCCGGTGACGATTACATCGCTGTCAACCGTTGCACCCAAGACTGCGGCTATGTCCTCCTCGGACATTCCGCTCTGCGCCATGGCGAGATATCTGTAGCTTGTTATCATCGCCTGGTTGATAATCTGCTCATCTGCGTCGTACATGCCGACCGTGTCAACAATGTACGTGTACTCAAGCGGAGCCTTTATGACAACGGCGCTGTCTGCATCGCCCGACTTGACCGTCTTCTTAAGCTGGTCCTGTGTCTTGTCGGTGAGGCTTACCTTGTAGCCGTCTGAGAACATCGTCTTAAATGTCGCAAGAAGCTCGTCGTCATTGAACTCGCTCTCGTTCTTTATGAGCATTACGGTGTCCTCGTCCTTGCCGAAATTGAAACCGTCCTCGCCGCCGAATACCTTTTCAATGCGGCCGAGGTTTACGGCAAAGAGTATGCCGACAACGAGTATTGCGGTTATGACTATGAAGGTCTTGCTTTTGAGCTGTCCTATGAGCTCGAATTTGAATACGGTAAAGAACTGTTTCATGATTCCGCCTCCGTATAGTCAACAAAGATTTCAGCAAGCGAAGGCTCGTAAGCGGTCACGCCGCGGACGGGCGCGCCCGCGTCCGCCAGAGCCTTCATCAGGTCGGAAATGCCGCCGTCGCCGAGGGTGACAATGACACCCGCGGTGTTCTCATCGGCAATCTCCTCGGTTTCGCTCACGAAACCGAAACCGCCGATGAGCTTTTTAAGGTCGGCGACGGCCCCCTTGTTCTCAGCGAAGACTGAGGCCTTGTTCTTTGTGTAGCTGTGTTTAATGTCGGTAATTGCTCCGGAGACCGCAATCTGTCCGTCATTGATGATGACGATATGGTTGCAGAACTCCTCAATGTAATTCATCTGGTGAGAGGAGAAAATGACTATCTTACCCTCGTCAATACACTCGCGGACAACGTCCTTCAAAAGCATGGCGTTGACCGGGTCAAGTCCCGAGAAGGGCTCGTCCAGAATAACTATGTCCGGGTCGCACATGAGAGTGGCAATAAGCTGTATTTTCTGCTGATTACCCTTTGACAAGGTTTCGAGCTTTACACCCCTGTATTCCGTCATGTCGAGGCGCTCAAGGAGCTTATCTGCCCTGGCCACCGCTTCGGCCTTTGAAGCGCCTTTGAGCTCGGCAAAATACACGAGCTGCTCAAGGACCTTCTTCTTCGGGTAGAGGCCTCTCTCCTCAGGCATATAGCCTATATTTATCGAACGGATATCGATCGGTTTTCCGTCCAGCAGCACCTCGCCCGAGTTCGGCGGGAAGAGCTGCATGATGATTCTGATGGTTGTGGTTTTACCCGCTCCGTTACGGCCTAAAAGACCCAGAGCCTCACCGCTCGACACGGTGAAGTTTATGCCGTTTAAGACCTGCTTCTCACCGAAGCTCTTGGAGATATCAATTACTTCAAGCTTCACTTTGTACTCCTCTCATCGACAGACTTATCCTCTGTTTCTTAACGTCAACATCCAAAACCTTGACCGAAACCACATCGCCAACCGAGAGCACTTCAGAAGGATGTTTGATGTAGCGGTCCGCTATCTGGCTTATATGTACAAGGCCGTCCTGATGGACGCCTATGTCGACAAACGCGCCGAAGTCAATTACGTTCCTGACAGTGCCCTTGAGCACCATGCCGGGTTTGAGGTCCGACAGGTCCATGACGTCGGAGCGGAGCATGGGCGGAGGCAGTTCGTCACGCGGGTCGCGGCCGGGCTTTAAGAGCTCGGCTTCAATATCGCGCAGCGTGGGCTCGCCGACGCCGAGTCGCGACGCGACCTCGGCATAGCCCAAATCTTCAAGCCGAGCATGAAGCAGCGGCAGCGAGCCGCTGCGAACATCTGACAACTCATAGCCGCAGAGCGTCAGAAGCGCCTTTGCGGCGTCATATGACTCCGGATGAACTCCTGTGTTGTCCAGGACATTCTTCGACTCTGCAATACGCAGGAAGCCTGCGCACTGCTCATATGCCTTGGGTCCGAGTTTCGGAACCTTCTTGAGTTCAGACCTGGAGGAGAACGCACCGTTCTCTTCCCTGTATGTAACGATATTCTTCGCTATGGTAGAGTTGATACCCGAAATATGGGCCAGGAGCGAAGGTGATGCGGTGTTCAGGTCCGCACCTACCGAGTTTACGCAGTCCTCGACAACACCGTCGAGAGCAGTCTCAAGCTCCTTGGGCGGCATGTCGTGCTGGTATTGTCCCACACCTATGGCCTTCGGTTCAATCTTTACGAGTTCCGCAAGCGGATCCTGCAGTCTGCGGGCAATAGACACCGCCGAACGCAGCGACACGTCAAACTGAGGAAACTCAGCGGCAGCCAGGGGCGAAGCGGAGTAAACCGAAGCTCCCGCCTCTGAGACAACCATGTATGAAACAGATAACGAATGTTTCTTAATTAAGTCCGCGGCAAAGATCTCGGTCTCCTTTGAGGCCGTGCCGTTGCCTATGGATATAATATCAACCTTGTGCTTCTTTATTAAAGCAACTACAAGTCGCTCTGCCGCAGCTTTCTCTGCCGCGCTCTTTGTGACATAGATGACGCCTGTGTCGAGCACGCGGCCCGTGGCGTCAACACAGGCCACCTTGCAGCCTGTCCTGTAACCCGGGTCGAGACCCAGGCAGACCTTACCCTTTATGGGAGGAGCCATAAGCAGCGGGCGAAGATTCTGCGCGAATACTTTAATAGCCGCCGTTGAAGCACGCTCCGTCAGCATAGAGCGTGTCTCATTCTCAACGGACGGGAAGATAAGCCTGTCATAGGCATCGAAGCCCGCTTCCCTGACAAAGTCAGAGCACGGACCCGAACCATTAATCGTGGTCCTCTCGATAATCTCAATTGCCTTAAGTCTGTCAATGGTGACGGAGACCTTTAAGAAGCCCTCTTTCTCGCCCCTGTTTATGGCGAGTATCTTGTGGCCGGCAATCTTGTCCACGCTGTCCGAAAAGTCATAGTAAGTGGCGTAGACGCTGTCCTCCTCGGTCTTGGCCTTGGAGGAGATAATACCTGAAACGGAAAATATATTACGCAGCCTTCTGCGTATATCCGCATCGTCTGAAATATCCTCAGCGATAATGTCCGAAGCGCCCTGAAGGGCAGCAGAAACATCCGGAACCTCATCAGTAATATACTCCACAGCCAAAGCCGAAGGGTCATCCCCCGCAGACTGCGCATAAATTGCCTGAGCCAGCGGCTCCAGGCCCTTCTCCTTCGCAACGGAGGCGCGTGTCTTGCGCTTCGGCTTGTACGGGCGGTAGAGGTCCTCAAGTTCAGCCAGGGTCACTGCGGCGTCAATCTTGGCCTGCAGTTCCTCAGTCATCTTCTCCTGAGAGATAATGGAGCTTGAAATCTCCTCACGCCTTTTATCTAAATTGCGTAAATACTCAAGTCTGTCGGCAATGGCACGCAGAACCTGGTCATCCAGGGAGCCGTGCGCCTCTTTACGATAACGCGCGATGAAGGGAATCGTGTTCCCTTCATCGATAAGTTTTACCGTATTTTCAACCTGAAACCTCTTGAGTTTAAACTCATCGGTTATTCTTGCGATAATATCCATAAATTATTCGTCCTTCTTAAGCTGCCTGACATCTGAACCTAAGCACTCAAGCATTCTGTAACTGCCCAGAAGTCTTGAGACTATACGGGGATCATACTTTGCCTCAATCTCCGCATAGGAGAGATTTGTATTGATAATCGTCGGAAGTCCGGCAAGAATACGGGAATTGACAATATTGTATAGAGCAGAGACAACAAACGGTTTTGTGAACTCGGAACCTAAATCGTCCAGGATTAAAAGGTCACAGGAAATGGCCGTGTCCATGGGCGTCTCATCAGCCGGGAGACGGCCGAAGCTCTCCTTCTCGAGTTTGGAGAAGAGGTTGCCCGCGCTCGTATAGACGACATTGTAGCCCTTCGCCAAAACGACATTTACAATGGCGAGTGACAGGTGTGTCTTTCCGAGACCGGTCTGTCCGTAGAGCAGTATGCTGCCGGATGAACGGTCGAAGTCATCCGCCCAGGCCTTGCAGTAATTGTAAATCTGAGTCATCCGCGAGAGCGCGGGCTCAGTGTAATAGTTCAGTTTAAAGTCCTCAAAGGTGCTCTGCTTAAGCGGAGTGACAGATGAGAGACTGTCAACACGAAACTGCTCCACCAAAGCCTTAAGGCAGGTGCAGTAGTGTCCGTCACAAACACCCGTGTCCGAGCACCTGGGGCAGGTGTAGTGCGGTTCGAGAGCATCAACAGGCAGCCCGAGACCCTGTAAAATCGCATCTCTGCGGGCCTTGTTCTCAACGCTCGCCTGCGCGAGTTTCGAAAAGGCATCGGGATTTCCGGCGGACCGAACCGCCTCAATTCCGGCTCTCGAGATTCTGTAATTTACCTCTTTGAGTTCAGGAGAAATAGCCTCAAGTTCGAGACGTCTCTGCGTGGCGGCATCTTCAGCCGCGAGGCGTCTTGAGTCAATAATCTGCTTTGCGCGTGAGAGTGCGTCAGCCATTTTTCTTCTCCTTTCTCTTGTATTCTATGGGAGCCTGTGCCCTCTTCTTTTCCTTTTCAAGATCATAAGACGTTGAGACAGGCGCAGAACTCTTTCTGCCCTTGGCCGAAGCCTGCATAGCCTCCTGCGGTGTCTTTATCTTCTCCGCATGCCAGGACTCCAAAATTGCGTTCATATACTCAAAGCTCATCTTGTTCGTCTTCTCGGTCATAATCTCGTAGGCGTAGTAGATGAGCTGAAGCGACTGCTTGTTCTCAATATGCCAGTGTTTCAAAAGTGCGAAACGCTTCTCGGTGTAGTTCGGAGCATTTGCCGTAAACATAGCCGCGAACTTCTTCCAGAGGCGCTCATCCGACTTGAGTTCTTTGAGATAGGCATCAGCCCTCTCAAGGGTGTTGATCTCCCTCTCTGCCCAATCCTTTGCCACCTTGGCGATGTAGTTCATGTTGCCCTTGCCGATCGACCTGCAGTACTCGACAACGGTCAGAATAACCTCACAGGGCAGTCCGTAGTAGTCGAGCATCATCAGAAGCTGTGACTGTTCACCGTAGCCGATGGTCCTGCCGAGGCGCAGCTGCGCCTCGTTGAAGAGCGCGCGCAGGTTGGCGTCCTCCAGG
>JAFSPP010000020.1 GCA_017451425.1 Clostridia bacterium
CGACAGCGCGTCGACGGCAACAATGTCAGCGCCGGCTGAGCGTAACGACTCAATAATACCAGACGGATATTCAGCAGCGCCGGTGATGACCGGCATAGGGTCGATGCGCTGTGTATGAACAATCATCTTACCCGTGGTCTTAAGGTACGGCAGCCAGCGCGCGGCCTCAAGTTCCTCAAAGGAGAGGATAATGTCTGCCTCGCCCTTTTCTATAATCGGCGAGTCAACCGACGAGCCGTATTTAACATAGGTGACAACCGAACCGCCGCGCTGCGACATGCCGTGCACCTCGGAAATCTTGACATCAAGGCCCTGACTGATGAGGGCATTGCCGAGAAGTCTTGAAGCGAGAAGGGTTCCCTGTCCGCCTACGCCGACAATCATAATTGACTTAGTCATATTATTTGCCCTCCTTTATCGCGTCAAACTTACAATAAGGCAGGCACATTCCGCAGCCAACACACTGTGTGAAGTCAATTACGGACTTGCCGTCTGAGATTGAGATAGCCGGGCAGCCTATCTTCAGGCACGCCTTACAGCCCACGCACTTCTCTGCATCAACAGTAAACGGAGGCTCGTGCTTTACTTCCTTAAGAAGAACGCAGGGACGCCTTGAAATGATAAGCGCAGGAGCATCAACCTCGAGTTCTGCAGAGATAGCAGCCTTAGTTGCGGGTATATCATACGGATCAACAACAAGCACGCGTGAAATACCGCAGGCCTTGGCCAAAGCCTCAAGGTCAACTGCCGCTGTAGGGTCACCATTGATTCTCTTACCTGTTGTCGGGTTCTGCTGGTGACCTGTCATGCCCGTAATCGAGTTATCAAGAACAATAATCTTGGTATTGCTCTGATTGTAAGCGACATTGATAAGTCCCGTAATACCGGAGTGAATGAAGGTCGAGTCGCCTAAAACAGCGACAGCGCGACGCGCACCTTCCGGTCTTACAATATTTCTTCCATGCAGTGCGGATACCGAAGCACCCATGCATATGCACGTATCAAGCATATTAATAGGAGCCAGAGCACCGAGTGTATAGCATCCGATATCGCCCGAGACAAAGATGTCTGCGGAGATACCCTTAAGAGCATTGAAAAGTCCTCGGTGAGGGCAGCCCGCACAAAGTACGGGCGGTCTGCCGGGCACTGCAACATCGGAGGACAGTGAAGGAACAGTAGAGTCCAATATAACGGACCTGATCATCGACTGTGAGTACTCTCCGCACTTGGAGAAGAGCTCCTTGCCCCTGACTTCAAGTCCTAAAGCCTTGCAATGTCTCTCAATGACAGGATCAAGCTGCTCTAAGACATAGAGTGTATCAACAGATGCCGCGAAATCCTTAATCAGTTTTGAAGGCAGAGGATAAACGCATCCGAGTTTGAGGTAGGATGCCTTGTCACCCAGGGCCTCTTTCGCGTATTCATAAGTGATACCTGCGGCAATAACACCGATTGATGTTGAGTTCATCTCAACGGTATTGAGTGCGCAGGTCTCCGCCCACTCAACCTCGGAATCAAATCTCTGCTCAACAAACTCATGGCGGACCTTTGCCATGGCCGGCATCATGACATTCTTCTGCGGACTCTTGACATAGTCCTTCAGAGGAATGTCACCGTCAGACTGTGCATTAACCAGACTTGTGGAGTGCGCAACCCTTGTTGTCAGACGAAGTATAACCGGAGTGTCAAAGAACTCCGAAAGACGGAATGCGACTTTTGTAAAGTCGTAGCACTCCTGTGAATTTGAGGGTTCGAGCATAAGGACCTTGGACGCCTCCGCGTGGTGGCGCGAGTCCTGCTCGTTCTGCGACGAGTGCATGCCGGGGTCGTCTGCGACCGCAATGACAAGACCGCCGTTTACACCGATGTACGACATGGTGTAAAGCGGGTCAGCGGCGACATTCAGACCGACATGCTTCTGGGCGCAGAACGCACGAGCGCCTGCCAAGGCCGCTCCGGCGGCAGTCTCAAGCGCAACCTTTTCATTCGGTGCCCACTCGCAGTAAACTTCGGGGTATTTTACGGCATTCTCCGTAATCTCGGTACTGGGTGTGCCGGGATAGGAAGACACCAGCCGGCAGCCTGCGTCACGAAGACCCAGAGCCACCGCGGCATTGCCGAGCATAAGTTGTGACATACTAATCCTCCTCAACCTGGTGAGCGACTACGGAAGTACCGCAGTATCTCTTGCGAAGAACAGGTTTCTCAATTTTACCCGTAGGATTTCTGGGGATATCGGCGAAGATAATCTCACGCGGTCTCTTGTAACGGGGAAGGTCAAGACAGAACTCGTTGACCTCGTCCTCTGTCAGAGTGTATCCCTCTTTAATCTCAATGACGGCCGTGGCCTTCTCTCCGAGCCTTGCGTCCGGCGTACCTATGACGGCCGCGTCCTTGATAGCGATATTCTTGCGAAGGAAGTTTTCAATCTGTACGGGGTAGAGGTTCTCACCGCCGGAGATGATGACGTCCTTCTTTCTGTCAACGATATGGATGAATCCCTCTTCATCCATCATTCCCATATCACCCGAGAGAAGCCACTCGCCGCGAAGAGTCTCCGCCGTAGCCTTCTCGTCATTGTAATAGCATTTCATGACACCCGGGCCCTTAATGCATATCTCGCCCACTTCACCGACGGGCACCTCATTACCGGAATCATCACAGAGTTTGATCTCCCAGCCGAAGCCCGCTTTACCAAGCGCGCCTACATGTGCGACATTCTCAACTCCGAGGTGGACACAGCCCGGACCAATTGACTCTGAAAGGCCGTAGTTTGTGTCATACTGATGTGTCGGGAAGACAGTCAGCCAGCGCTTGATCAAAGCCGGAGGTATGGGCTGGGCACCGGAGTGCGTAAGTCTCCACTGAGACAGCTTGTACTTGCCGAGATCAATCTCTCCGCGGTCAATCGCGTCGAGAACATCCTGCATCCACGGCACGAGAAGCCATACAATAGTGCACTGTTCGTCTGACATCGTCTTTATGATGAGTTCAGGCGTCGTGCCTTTCAGCAATACGGCCTTGCCGCCTGAAATCAGAGAGCCAAACCAGTGCATCTTCGCACCCGTATGGTAGAGCGGAGGTATACACAGAAAAACATCTGAGCGTGTCTGTCCGTGATGTGCCTGCTCACACTGGCAGCTGTGCATGAGGCTCCTGTGAGCGTGAAGAATAGCCTTCGGGAAACCGGTAGTACCTGACGAGAAGTAAATTACACCGTCATCCGAATCGGTAATATCAACCTCAGGCTTCTCAGCCGAGCAGAACTTGATCATCCTCTCATAGGAATCGGCAAACGAAGGGCAGTCCTCTCCGACATAGAAGAGCTCCCTTACCTTCGGAATCCTGTCGACAATCTCCTCAATACGGCCGGTAAACTCAGGACCGAAGACGAGCATTGAAGAGTCTGACTTCTCAAGACAGTATTTAATCTCAGACGCATCGTAACGGTAATTCAGCGGCACCGCAACGGCACCCGCCTTTAAAATACCGAAATATATCGGCAGCCACTCAATTGAGTTCATGAGCAGAATAGCTACCTTCTCGCCCTTCTGCACACCGCGTGTAAACAGAAGGTTTGCAAACATATTTGCCTTGTCATCAAACTGCTTCCATGTCAGTTCCCTGCGAAACGGCTCACCCGGCTGCGGCTCAACAAGAGCGTAGTTCTTCCAGGTCATCCTTGCAGACGGCTCATACTTCGGATTAATCTCAACCAGAGCCACATCTGAACCGAACTCAGAAGCATTCCTCTCAAGGTATTCAAAAATAGGCATGTTACCACCTCAAACAAAATGTTTTAAAACAAATAACATTAAAAAGTAGCAATATTTTAGCACTTTAAAGCGGACAAGTCAACACTTTAAAGTGCGAAAATACAAATACCCTGTTTATTTTTCCAGTGAAGCAACAACATTCACGACATCATCATAGATTGCAAGAGTGGCAATACTGTCCATCTGCGTGGGCTCCAGGTTAATAACAACGAGGTTCTTTCCCCTGAAATACCTGACATACGAGGCCGCCGGATAAACCACAAGCGACGTACCTATAATGATCAATGTATCTGCCGACGCAATAGCCGAAACCGCCCCCGAGACAACCCTGTCATCAAGCGGTTCCTCGTACAAAACGACATCCGGTTTCACCGTGCCGCCGCACGAACACTTGGGCACACCCGAAGCAGACATAACATAGTCAACATCATAGAACTTACCGCATGACATACAGTTATTCCGCAGCACAGAACCGTGTATTTCATACACCTCCGAAGAACCTGCCGCCGAATGCAATCCGTCAATGTTTTGCGTCACAACCGACACATGTTTACCCAAAGCCTCAAGTAACGCAAAATACTTATGCGCCGCATTCGGCTCAGCCTCCGGATAAACCATCTTTGACTTATAAAACTCATCCCTAATAAAAGAAAATGACAAAATTGCCATATGCATTTCTGGTGGCAAAGTCAAAAAGAAAAGAAACCAAATCAATTATTAAGAAACTCAAAGAAACCAATCC
>JAFSPP010000021.1 GCA_017451425.1 Clostridia bacterium
AAAGCAAAAGGCGGCTTTATAAAGCCGCCTTTATTTAATATACGGGGATGTCGCCAAGTGGTAAGGCAACGGACTTTGACTCCGTCACTCGTAGGTTCAAATCCTGCCATCCCTGCCAGACAGGTACTTGCGTTTTGCAGGTACCTGTTTTTTGTTTGCCGATGTTGATAACTTAAATCGCGCGTTATATAATTGTTTTGTTAACTATATTACAAACGGGAGGAATGCAAAATGAAGAAATTCAGAAAATCTTTTGCTGCTTTGCTTGCACTCGCTATGGTGCTCAGCCTCGTTCCTGCACTGTCGCTTTCTGCAAGCGCAGCAACAATTTCTGCGGAGGAAAACCTTGTATATTATGATCAGACTACGATAGCACTTGGTGAGTGCCCTGCAGATCAGGAATACATTATTGCTGCAAAGGGTACCGTTCCGGGAGATCCCGAATGGGAAGCCGCACTCACACCGGATGAAGACGGATATGTCGTATTTGAGGACCTTCAGCCCGCAACTGTGTATATTATTTACACCCGTGAGGTCGGTGAGATGACAGTCGTTACGCTCACAGTGGTTACTTCGTTTGATTCCATAGGTTGCACCTATGACGACGGCGATGTAATCGGCAGTACAATTACTGTTGAAACAGAGCCTGCTGAGTCAAACGGTGAGATTACTTATCAGTGGTTCTATGATAACAGGACATATGACGATGATGATTCCGGCGCATATACAAGCGTATATGAACCGATCGAAGGCGAGACCGAAGCGAGTTATACGCTCAAGCCTGAGGATGAAGGCAAAATCCTTCGTGTAAACGTATATGTCGATGGTGTTGAAACCGATTATATGGACTTCGAATACATTGCCTACGGAGTTCTTTATTACAACAAGATGGATGGCAGCGAACCTGTTGAACTGGCGACCGATCTTGTATATGGTGATAAGATTCAGAAACCTGCAGACCCTGTCCGTGATGGTTTTGTTTTCGGCGGATGGTATTTCTATGAGGACTTTGCCGAGGACTCCAAGGTTGACTTTGATAAAGATACAATAAAGTGGTCCTACACCGAACTTCGCGCAAAGTGGATCCTTATTGCTGACAACGCATCAGGCGCAAAGATTGAAAACGCTGCTGATATCGACAAACTTATTGATCTTGAAGATTGGGAAAAGGATGAAGGCGTATCCCTGATTCTCGACTGTGAAGATGCGTCCGGGTCGGTTCCCGAAGCTGATCTTAATGCAATTAAATCAGTCCTGGGTGACAATGCAGTGGCTCTCTTCTTCAACATTGAACTTTACAAGCAGGTCGGTACGATGAACCCCGAAAAGATCACTGAGACCAAGGGCAAGGTGAAGATCAGCATTGATGTTCCGAAGGATCTTATCGCTGATGGCAGAACCTTTGCAATGGTACGTGTTCACGGTGGCAAGGCCGAGATTATAAACGGCACATTTGATGCAAAGACAGGCAAGTTCACATTTGAGACAGACAAGTTCTCAACTTATGCGCTTGTTTATTCTGACGAGTCAGAGACAGTTGCTTCCACAGATGCGCCTGTGGCTGAGACCGCCGGATTTGCAATGATGCCACTGTTTGTTATAGCGATTTTAAAACTCGGCGCAGCAGCTCTTGCGCAGAGAAAAGAATATGAAATTATCTGATTGGTGACTTTATAAATGGAACTTATTGAAATGCTTAAAGCCCTGACGGCGCCGTGCGGCGTGTCGGGGCTCGAAAAAGGGGCCGCGGCGGTGGCAAAGGATTTGCTGGCGCCGTACGTCGACAGCGTGGATGTCGACCGCCGCGGCAACGTGGTCGGCACGATAAACGGTGCCGGCCCGAAAATACTGCTCGACGCACACCTTGACCAGGTGGGCTTTATAGTTACGTCCTTGTCCGAGCGCGGCTTTGTCAAGTTTGACAGATGCGGCGGCACGGATGAGCGCGTAATGTCCGCTTTGCCCGTTATTATAATGGGCAAAGAGCCCGTCTACGGAATTATATCCTCAGTGCCGCCGCACCTTCAGGCGGACGGCGACGAGGGAAAGGTAAAAGAGGCGAAGGACCTCGCTATAGATACGGGTCTTTCTGACGATGAACTGAAACGCCTTGTGTCACAGGGCGACAGAGTATGCTTTGTGCCGCAGTTTGATGAACTCCTCGGCACAGAGGTGTGCTCAAACTCTTTTGACGACAGGGCAGGCATAGCCATACTTCTCCGTACAGTCGAGATACTGAAGGAGAAGGGTGTAAAACCGAATCTCACCGTAGTTTTCTCCGCGCAGGAGGAGGTTGCCGGCAATGCCGTGGGATGCGCCGCTTTCAAGGCTGATGTCGATATGGCAATTGCCGTTGATGTTAGCTTTGCCAAGACTCCCGGATGCAAAGACGAGGAGACGGGAAAGATAGGCGAGGGACCTATGATAGGTATCTCGCCATCACTTGACAACGGCATTTTTGAGGACTTAAAGAGAATTGCCTCAGAGAACTCCATCCCTTATCAGATTGAGGTCATGAGCCGCTCTACCGGCACTCATGCCGATGATATTCTGGTTACAAGAGAAGGCGTACGTACAGGCCTTGTCTCATTGCCTTTAAAGTTTATGCACACACCCGTTGAGATTATCGACACAAAGGATGTCGAGCTCTGCGCGAAACTGATTGCAAAATATGTGGAGGAGAAAGTAAAATGATTGAACTTATTAAAGAACTTTCCCTCGTACATGGCCCCTCAGGCAGAGAGGACAGGATAAGGGAACTCATTATCTCAAAACTTCCCGCCGATGTGACTTACAAAGTCGACAATCTCGGAAATCTTATAGTTCACAAGAAGGGTGCAAAGACACCCGCGCATAAGCTCATGATGTGCGCCCATATGGACGAAGTCGGTCTCATGATCACCTACATCACCGATGAAGGCATGCTTAAGTTCAATGAGATAGGCGGAATCGACCCCGCAGTTCTCGTCGGACGCAGAGTTGTTCTGGAGAGCGGTGTAAAGGGCGTTATCGGTCTCAAACATATACATCTGACCGAGGGCGACGAGCGCAAGAAACTTCCCAAGATGACAGAGATGTGTATCGACATAGGCGCAAAGTCCAAAGAGGAAGCTGAGAAATACGCTTCGCTCGGTTCCTTTGCGACATTTGACTCGGACTTTGTCGAGTTCGGTGACGGTTTCGTAAAGTGCAGGGCGCTCGACGACCGTGTCGGCTGCGCCTTCATGCTTGACCTCATAAACTCCGACCTTCCCGTTGACGTCGACTTCGCTTTCGACGTGCAGGAGGAGGTAGGGGCTATCGGCGCGTACGCCGCGACCTTCGCAATCCGCCCGGACGTCTGTGTCGTCGTTGAGACGACAACGGCGGGCGATATTGACGGAGTAGAAGGCGAGAAGCGCGCCTGTGTGCTCGGAGAAGGTCCCGTCGTGTCCTATATGGACCGCGGCACCGTCTACGACCATGAACTCTACAGTGACACTATGCTCCTCGCAAAGGAGCGCGGTATAAAGGCTCAGACGAAGACCCTCATTGCCGGCGGCAATGACTCCCGTTCCGTAAAAGTCACGGGCGAGGGTGTACGCGTAATAGCCGTCTCCGTCCCGACACGCTATCTTCATTCGCCCTCATGCGTCATGAAGAAGGAGGACATTACCGCAACATATGCCCTCCTCAAGGCGTTCATTGAGAACTTTGACTGATGATTAGACTGATTGAAAATACGACCAAAGAAGAACTTGAAAAACTGACTGCGTTCGCCGAGACGGACTGTCTCGGCGTTCGTGCTTTGGGTCCGTTCCTCGCATACGGCACAGGCTATGACTTCCTGGATGCCTGGGTGCAGGAGACGGACGAAATCACTGCGTTCATAACCCGCTTCTACGGAGCCGTGACAGTCTGTGCCGGTGAGGGAGCGGACAGGGATGAAATAGAGGAATTCCTCGCTGTACTGGGAGTTCCTGACTTTACGGCAAACTTTGAAAAGGGCCGTAAAAACGTTATGAAACTCGAACGAGGCGGGGACTGCAAGGCCCTCCCTGTAACCAATTGTAACTGTATTGAAAATAGCAATTATAAGGCCTTCTATGATATAATATCTGAGTGCCATGACGATTATGACGCAGCCCGTTTTGAGGACTGGTATGTCGACATGAGCCACAGGGTGAGGCACGGCACGGCAGACATCTTTCTGCTCGCCTGCGCTGACGCTGCGGGAACAAACTCCTTTGTCTCCGCCGCAGCTGCGCTCTCTGTGACACCCCATTGCGTATTTCTTTCTGCGATTTCCACATTACCGCAGTACAGGGGAATGCATTTCGCTCACACGCTGATCAGATCGGTCTGCAGCAAGTACGCAGACAGGACGGTTTATCTGCTCTGTGATGACGACAAGGTTCCCTTCTACGAAAAAGCGGGATTTCATAAGGAGTCAGAATGTTAAACGAGATTTTTGCGCCGCTCAAAAGCGGTACTGACATACGCGGCACGGCAGTAAACGGCGTGCCCGGTGAGTATATCAATCTTTCAGACGATACCCTTGAGGCTATCGCCTATGGCTTTGCCGCATGGCTTTACGAGAACGTCATGCCGAACTACGGTGAACTGTACAATGTAGCAATAGGACATGATTCGCGTATCTCCGCGGATCACATAAAGTCGATTATCATACCGCCGCTGCTTGACTGCGGCATCAACATAAAGGACTGCGGTCTCTCATCCACACCCGCAATGTTCATGACAACCGTGGACTTTGACTGCGATGCATCGATCGAGATAACCGCAAGCCACCATCCCTGGAATAAGAACGGTCTCAAGTTCTTCACCCGCCGCGGCGGTCTGGAGGGTTCTGACATCGAGGCCATACTGACAAATGCCCAGTACGATGTAAAACCCGATCTTCCGGAGGATATGCCGAAGGGCGAATGCACTGAGGCCAACTATATGAACACCTACGCGAAGACCCTTCGCGAGAAGATCTGCGAGGAGGTCAACTCCGACGACTACGCACGTCCGCTGCGCGACTTTAAAATCGTCGTTGACGCGGGCAACGGAGTCGGAGGCTTCTACGCCGAGAAGGTTTTAGCCCCGCTCGGCGCGGACATAGAGGGCAGCCAGTTCTTAGAGCCGGACGGCAGGTTCCCGAACCATGTGCCGAATCCGGAAAACAAGGCTGCCATGGACTCAATCTCCAAAGCCGTCCTGGACAACGGCGCAGACCTCGGCGTCATCTTTGACACCGATGTTGACCGCGCCGCCTGTGTGGCCGCCTCGGGCGAGGAGATAAACCGCAACGCGCTCATAGCGCTCGCCTCCGTCATCGCCCTCGAGGGCAACGAAGGCGGCACCATCGTCACCGACTCGGTAACGAGCGCGGGTCTTAAGAAATTTATCGAAGAGGACCTCGGCGGCAAACACCACCGCTTCAAGAGAGGCTATAAAAACGTAATCAACGAGGCAAAGAGGCTCAACCGCGATGAGTGCGTAAACTCACCGCTTGCAATTGAGACCTCAGGCCATGCCGCCATGAGGGAGAACTACTTCCTCGACGACGGAGCCTACCTCGTCACCAAGATAATAATCACGGCAGCAAAACTTCGCCGTGAGGGCAGAACACTCGAGTCCCTCATCGAGAACCTGAAACAGCCGGTCGAGGCTGAGGAGTACAGGGTAAAGATTCTCGATCCCGACTTCAAGGCATACGGACAGAAGGTCCTTGAGGAGTTTGACTCATGGCTTCGCAGCAACGACGATTACGAGGTCGCAAACGACAGTTTTGAAGGCGTGCGCGCGACCAAACCGTCGGCAGAGGGCTGGATGCTCCTGCGTCTCTCCGTACATGACCCGATTCTGCCTTTAAACATTGAGACAGACAAGGAAGGCGGCTGTGCCGACCTGCTCGCCGACGCGCGCACCTTCCTCGCAAATTGCGACAAACTGGACATTTCGACTTTGTAAGAAACCACTCTGTAAGAAATAACTCTGCAATAAACAACTCTGTAGAAGAAACTCTATGAAAAGCAATAATCTGATAAGACATGAAAATACAATTAAAGACATAACCAAAGACGGAAAAATGGCTTTGGCGTATTCGGGCGGCGTGGACAGTTCCATTCTCCTTGCGGTCGCAAGGGGAGCAGGCATTGATGTCCTGCCGCTTACCTTTGATATTGCCAAAGCCCGCGAAATACCGCAGGTTCGCAACAACGCAAAGGACCGCTGCTACCACTGCAAGAAACTCATGATGAGTACCTTCAGAAAGGAAGCAGGCGAGAAGGGCTACGAAGTCCTCTGTGACGGCACTAATTCAGACGACCGGAAACAGTATCGTCCCGGGCTTAAAGCCCTTGAAGAGGAAGGTGTCAGAAGCCCCATCGCCGAGGCAGGACTTACAAAGGAACAGCTAAGGGCAATAGGCCGCGAGCTCGGTCTGCCCGTCGCCGACAAACCATCCTCTCCGTGCCTTCTGACCCGCTTTCCTTACGACACTTTCGTCTCCGAAGAGATGATATCCGCAGTCGGCAAGGCAGAAGACATTGTCAAAGCCGCCGGCCACCCTGCCTGCCGTGTCCGTGTCTACGGCGAAACGGCAAAAATTGAAGTGCCGAAAGAGGAAATTTTATCTGCTGAAACAAACGACAGCCTCATGGCAAATGTGTTGTCTGCTCTGCTGCCTATCGGAGTTAAGCAACTTGATGTCGACGAAAAAGGACTTCGCTCCGGTACGATGGACGAATAAAAAAAGAAGTGCTCGGATGAGCACTTCTTTTCTATTTATGTCTCTCTTTTCACCTGAAGAACAGCCGTCAGCTGAAAGAATAATTTTGCAGATTGTTTTGGATAGTATTCACGGCTTTTCAGGTGAAGGGAGGCGCAGAAGAATGAACTTCTTACAGGCTGTAAGAAGTTAAAAAGAGAGTGGAGGATTTTGTTGACTTTGACAAACAAATGTTTTATAATTTAAATGTAGTAAAGGTTTAAATCGCACAGGTACGTACTTTTAAGTGTTCAGTAAAAATTTGGTTTGTGCGGTG
>JAFSPP010000022.1 GCA_017451425.1 Clostridia bacterium
GTGGACCCTCATCTCCATAAACACCAACCGAAGAGAATATTAACACAAGGGCATATCAAATGCAAGCATTTTTTCACGTTTTTTCAAAAAAACTTGCAAAGAACCCGCAAAAGTGATTATTATATACGTATATTATAAATAGTATAGCAGGTGAAACAATGAAAGCTTTGAAAATTACCGCAGGTGTTTTAGGCAGCGCTCTTTCTGCCGCAGCAATTGCAGCTATCGTACTTACTGTCTGGGCAAACAAGCCGCGCAATGTAAAAATCGACATCTCAAAGATCAATTACTGATAATCTGAATAAATATCGCTGAAAAAGCGAATCTTTGCAGGAATTTATCTCCTTTTGTCAAAGATTCGCTTATTTTTTTACTCAAAAACGTCCGTTTTTTTATATATAACGAAATAGTGTAGCATAACTGTAACCACTATGCAATATATTTTTCTTGCTTTTATATGTAAAAATATTATATAATATTTTTGTATATATTGTCATTTTATGTCTTTTAATGGGGGAGTTAAAATTGTCGGCTGATTTACATTGTCATACCCGACTCTCAGACGGCTCACTCGGCATTGAGGACCTCATCCTCCTTGCCCAGCGCAGCGGCGTCGACACAATTGCTATAACGGACCACGACTGCCTCGCCGGAACAGTGCGGGGCAAGATTATCGGTGAGCGACACGGCATCAACGTCATACCCGGCGTTGAGCTTTCTGCCTATGACAAAAAACACGGAAAACGCGTCCATCTTCTCTGCTATCTGGCCGAAAATCCGGACCGTCTTGAAGGACTCTGCAAGCAGAGTTCCCTCGCAAGACGTAAAGCCAGCCAGCTTATGATGGTAAAGGCTTCTCAGCGTTTTCCCATCTCATCTGAGCTTGTCATAAAATGTGCCGCAGGTTCAACAAACATTTACAAACAACATATTATTCATGCGCTCATGGAATGCGGATACACTACCGAAATATTCGGTGACCTCTACCATGAACTCTTCTCTTCGGAGAGCGAGAACAATATTCTTGTAACACCTACATACCCGGATCCCTTCGATATCCTTGAAGCCATCCACGAAGCCGGCGGCATTGCTGTTCTGGCACATCCCGGTTTCTACGACAACTTCGACCTCATCGATGACCTGATTAAAGCAGGTCTTGACGGTATTGAAGTATGGCACCCCGAGAATTCGGAGGAGCAGACTGAAGATCTCATCAAAATCTGCAAAAAGAACGGCCTGCTTATGACCGGCGGTTCCGATTTCCACGGTATGTACAATGCAAAACCCATAAAACTCGGCGACTATACGACGCCGGATGATAACCTCGCAGCGCTGCTCTCATACCAGGCAAAACAGAAGCGCGCACGCAGGAAGGCGGCCAAGGAAGCCGAAAAGGCGGCAGCCGCAGAAGAATAAAAAGGAGAGACCCAAGTGGCCTACACAGAAGACAGTGATGTAAAAATCTTTGACCCTTCGAAAAAGGACGACTCGCCAAACGATGTAATGTCCTATGTTGAAGGCATGGCCCATCACAGGCAAAACGGCAACGTAGACAAAGCCAAAGAGCTCGGTGTCGAAATGGCTCTTGCCATCTATGATGAGGACCAATCGTCAAAGCTGAGTGATGAAATCTTCCTTTCGGCGGAAATATTCCCTCAGCTCTGTGCTCTTATGCTCTTCTCTACTGAGGCCGCTTTCAACTACTATCTTCCCTCTCCTCAGCTCTCCGCGATAGCGGCAAATGCTTTCCATGAAGTCATGTCCAGAAGCAATCTTCCCGTCTATGACGAAATCATGGCCGGTCCCGAATTCTCCTTCTATTTCCTGAGTGTCAGGAAGGGCGGAGAACATACCGCGGAAGACATAGGCAAGGTCTTTGCCATGCTCTGCAAACACAAGGACGACCAGAAGTTCATAGATGAGGGAACACGTCTTTATCTCATGACCTTAAATGAAATCCAGCAAAAGATAACCGATATGAAATTTGAGAACTGAAAAAGTATATGCAGGAGTTTGTCAAATGTTTGACAAACTCCTTTTTATATGTAATAATCTTTATGAAATAACTCAGAAAGGGGTTTTTAACACATGAATTACACATCTGAAGTAGAAAACATGTGCGTCGTAGCTAAAGGTCCCAACCACGGACCTGCCCCCATCCCCGAGGAGGGAAAATGGGTAAAAGCCTACGAGATTAAAGACATCTCCGGCTTTACGCACGGTATCGGCTGGTGCGCACCTCAGCAGGGCGCCTGCAAACTTTCACTCAACATCAAAGAAGGAATCATCGAAGAGGCTCTCGTAGAGACAATCGGTTGCTCCGGTATGACTCACTCAGCTGCCATGGCCGCTGAAATTCTTCCCGGCAAAACCATTCTCGAGGCACTTAACACTGACCTTGTATGCGATGCAATCAACACCGCAATGAGAGAGCTCTTCCTCCAGATAGTATACGGTCGTTCACAGTCAGCATTCTCTGACGACGGTCTCTCAGTAGGCGCAGGCCTTGAGGACCTCGGTAAGGGACTTCGCTCACAGGTAGGTACAATGTACGGCACAAAGCTTAAGGGTGCCCGCTACCTTGAAATGGCCGAAGGCTATGTTACAAGACTCGCTCTTGACAATGACAACCAGATTATCGGTTACGAATTCGTATCTCTCGGCAAGATGACAGACTTCATCAAGAAGGGTGATTCCCCGACAGAAGCATACGAAAAAGCTATGGGCACATACGGTCGTTTCGCTGATGCGGCGAAATACATCGACCCGAGAAAAGAATAAGGAAGGGGGATTTTCATAATGGCACTTTTTGAAAGCTATGAGCGTCGCGTAGACAAAATCAACGGCGTACTTAAAGAGTATGGCATAAGCTCAATTGAAGAATGCAAAGAAATCACCCTTTCAAAGGGTATCGACATCGACAAGATTGTCCGCGAGACACAGCCGATCTGCTTTGAAAACGCAGTATGGGCATACACAGTCGGTGCGGCAATCGCAATAAAGAAGGGCTGCACAAAGGCTGCTGATGCCGCTGCCGCTATCGGCATCGGACTTCAGAGTTTCTGTATCCCCGGTTCAGTTGCCGAAAACCGCAAGGTCGGCCTCGGCCACGGCAACCTCGGCAAGATGCTCCTCTCAGAGGATACCGAGTGCTTCGCATTCCTTGCCGGTCACGAGTCCTTCGCTGCTGCTGAAGGCGCAATCAAGATTGCCCTCAACGCAAACAAGGTTCGTACCAAGCCCCTTCAGGTTATCTTAAACGGTCTCGGCAAAGATGCCGCCATGATTATTTCAAGAATCAACGGCTTCACATACTGCAAGACCGAGTTTGACCCCTACACTGAGACAGTCAAGGTTGTTGAAGAGACAGCTTACTCAGACGGCGACCGCGCAAAGGTCCGCTGCTACGGTGCTGACAGTGTTCCCGAAGGCGTTGCTATCATGCGCCTTGAGAACGTCGGTGTCTCTATCACCGGTAACTCCACAAACCCGACTCGTTTCCAGCATCCCGTTGCCGGCACATACAAGAAATGGTGCATGGAAAACGGCAAGTCCTACTTCTCAGTTGCTTCCGGCGGCGGCACGGGCCGTACACTTCACCCGGACAACATGGCAGCAGGTCCCGCTTCCTACGGCATGACTGACACACTCGGCCGTATGCACGGTGACGCCCAGTTTGCCGGTTCTTCATCAGTTCCCGCACACGTTGAGATGATGGGTCTCATCGGTATGGGCAACAACCCGATGGTAGGCGCAACAGTCGCCTGCGCAGTCGCTATTGAAGAAGCAATGAGATGATCTTAAATCCAAAGGCTCCGCATTTTGCGGAGCCTTTTTTGAGAGGAGAAACTCAAATGGAATATAAAAACAATTACCCCTGCGTTTTTATTCACGGCCTTATGGGTTACGGCGATTCAGACATAATGGACAAAGTCTTTCCGAACTTCGGACTGCTCAACCATACCTTCTTCAGACACCTGAAAGAACGCGGCATTGAAGCATACAATCCGTCTGTCGGTCCCATAAACAGTGCCTAGGACCGTGCCTGCATTTTGTGGGCATACATTTTCGGCGGCCGCGTTGACTAC
Source organism: Clostridia bacterium (assembly GCA_017451425.1). GTDB lineage: Bacteria > Bacillota > Clostridia > Oscillospirales > Acutalibacteraceae > UBA1227. The sequence continues at coordinate 4,089 of JAFSPP010000022.1, forward strand.
GGAAAGGTCCACTCAGAAAAATATGGTCATGCCCGTTATGGCAGGGAATTCCCCGGTGTTTTAAAGGATCTCGGACAGACTGAAGCCCACAAAAAGATAAACCTTATCGGCCATTCCTTCGGTGGCCCGACTGTCAAGACCGTTGCCGCGCTCTTCGCCTTCGGCTCCGAGGAAGAGCGCAACGGCACGCCGCCGGAAGAACTGTCGCCGCTCTTCGCCGGCGGCCACGGTGACCTGCTTCACACGGTCACTACCCTCTCCGGAGTAAACAACGGAACCACCCTTGCGGATTTCTTCGGAAACAAAGGTATGAGTGTCGCAGTCTATGGTCTTATGGCATTTATAACCCTTCTCGGCAACACTCCTTTCACCAAATTCCTCGATTATTCAACTGCTCAGTGGGGCAATATGCCTCTGCGCGAAGATGCCAACGGCATTTACCTTAAAAACCTGCTGAAATATCCCGCAGCCGCAAGAGCAATGGACAGAAACAAGACCTTTGATTCCATTTTCCATGAGATGCAAATTGAAGTCATCCAGGAATACATCAATCCCTCACTGCAGTATCCGAAGAACACCTACTTCTTCGCCCAGCGTGCTGTCGGAACGAAAACCGGCAAAAACGGCAATCCGGTACCGGATATCCATGCAATGATTCCGCCATGCTGGCTTGTCGGACAGCTTACGGGTAACGCAATGCTCAAGCGCCTTGCAAAATACGGTGTCCGCAGTGATATAAACTGGAGAAAGACTGACGGTCTTGTAAACCTTGTCGGTCAGTCTGCTCCGCTGAACACGGTATATGAGGAAGCGGACTACAACACCGACTTCAAACCGGGTATCTGGTACAACATGCCGCCCGAGCGCGGCGACCACTCCCTCTGGGTAGGCTGGTTCGTACCGGCAGCGAAATACAACGCTATCTTTGACCGCATGATTGACCTCTACCGCTCTCTCCCCGACGGCTGACCAAAAATAAAAAGGCTCCGCTTTTCGCGGAGCCTTTTTTGTGATAGAATAGATGGGTAATTTTGAACGAACGAGGTTTTGATATGCCGAAAAGAAATGACTACATAAGCTGGGATGAGTACTTCATGGGAGTTGCAAAACTCTCAGCCATGAGGTCAAAGGATCCCAACACGCAGGTAGGTGCCTGCATAGTAAATCAAAACAACAAGATTATGTCGGTAGGCTACAACGGTCTGCCGTGCGGCTGTGACGACGACGCGTTTCCGTGGGAGCGCGAGGCAGAGCACGAGACGGATACGAAGTATCCGTATGTCTGCCATGCCGAGCTCAACGCAATCTTAAACAACGCGGGCGGCGACCTGCACGGCTGCAAGATTTACGTTGCACTCTTCCCGTGCAACGAGTGCGCAAAGGCTATCATCCAGTGTGGCATTTCGGAAGTTATTTATCTTTCGGACAAATACGCCGAAACCCCGCTGGCAAAGGCCTCACGCAAAATGCTTGAAGCCGCGGGCGTAAAGCTCACTCAGCTCGGTCCCCACAAGGATGAACTCATAATTGACCTTCGGGAAAAAAACGTCTGATTTTATAATATTACTGCGATTTCATCGTCATTTTCCCTGAGGTGATAATTATGAAAAAATCAATCGCTCTGGTCTTGAGCCTGATTTTCTGCTTCGCTTTTGCGGCCTGCACAGAGGTCCCGGAAAAACGGACTGCTCCCGATGAACTTTCCACCAAGGAAAATGATTCGGGCAATGTATCCGGTCTTCCGAATCCGATGACCGAGATGACCGAGGAGGAATTCAACTCCGAGTTCAGCACAGCAGTCTGGGTACCCGAAGGCTCCGAAGACGTGCATTTCTTCAAAATAGAAGCGGGCGATGTAAAAATCGCACAGGTTGATTACTCACGCTTTGACAATGAATACTGCTACCGTTTCGCAAAGGGCGATGAGCAGGATATCTCCGGCATGTACTACACCTGGACTTACGATACCGAAAACGATTCCTCGGGCGTTTATAAACCCGCCTGCCATATGAGAATCAACGAGGACGAAGGTGTAGGCGCATGCACCTGGTACGATTCCCGCACGGGCACCAACTATTCAATTACAATGAGTGAAGGTGCGACACGCGACAAACTCATCTCAACTTTTGATACAATATTCGGCTACTATTGCGCAGTGTACGGCGAAGAAGACGTAACGGAATAAATAACATTAAAAAGCTCCGCTTTAAAAGCGGAGCTTTTCTTTTACTGTTATGATGCGAAATCAAGAGCCGATGTACGATCGGGTTTGAGTTCAATATTGGTTGTGCCGTAAAGCATGGTCTGAAGTTCCTGTGCCGCGGCCTCATAGTCGCAAATCCAGATCCACTGGGAACCGGCCCAGCCTGCGCTGCACAATTTTTCGGTAGGTACAGGCGTCTGTCTGATTTCATATTTGAGCCATCCGCCGGCAACTGCATTACCGGCAAGAGCGACCATTTCCGTCTTGCTCATGTCCGTAGTAATATACGGAAGTACGGCATTGAGCGTATTGTTTAGGCGTGTGACATTGGCATTTTTCATGCTGCTCATAATGCCGGTGATAACCCTGCGCTGCCGCTCGGTCCTGTTTATGTCAGAGTCAAGTTTTCTGATTCTGCAGAAAATCAGTGCCATCTCACCATCCAGGTGGTTCATACCTTCAACATAAGGCTTGGGCTGCTCAATTCCATTGAGTTCCCAGTCCCACCATGTCTCATTCAAGAACTTGGCCTCGCGGGCAGTGACGTTTACATCCACACCGCCGAGAGCGTCGATTACCTTCTTGAATGAGTCATAATTTACAAGAGCATAGTTATCGATTTCTATCTTGTAATCGTTTTCAATCGTCTTTATGGTGTAACCGATATCTCCGCTCATCGCACGGACGGCATTGAGTTTATGAAATCCGCTCTTTTTCGGGCTCTCATAATATGTGTAACTGTCGCGGTAGAAGGAGGCCATGGTTATGACCTTCGTCTTCGTGTTCACCGAGATAAGCATCATCGTGTCGGTACAGCCACTTATCGGATCAAGACCTATGAGAAGGATGTTTTTGACACTCTTGTCAGACATCTTCTTTATCTTGTTAGTCTCCCAGGATTTCAGGACGCCGTTTAAAGAATGCGCGTCTGCATTTTCCATGAGACCGATATCGACTTCCTCCTGCTGCTCGCCCATAGGTGCGTCGTCTTTCGTCTTGACCTTGTTCAGTTTAGACCAGATGAAGAACACCGCAAGAAGGATGATAAGGAGAAGCAATGCGGCAACTGAGACAGTGATTTTCTGCCTTTTGTTATAATGCTTCCACTTGGCAATGAAGCCTTTTCTCTTTTTGGAAGTCTTTTTCGTGTAAGGCTTCCTCGGAGAACCTTTTTCATGACTGCCGGCTTTGCCGGTTTTCTGCCTTATTGAAGCATCTACGCTTTTTTTCGTTTCCTTAGCGTTGCTTTTTGCGTGCTTCGGTTGATACCGTTCTCTCTCCATTATTCTTCAGCCTCTGCAGCGGTTTCCTCTTCAGCTTCTTCTTCTTTGGAATCAGCCTCTATCTCCTGACGTTCCCACTCCTCACGGATTACCGCAAGAGTGATAACCTTGTCCTCGTCCTCTTTGATGCGCATTACCTTAACGCCCTTTGCCGGACGGGTTACGCAGTTGATTTCCTCGGACTTGATACGGATGATAACGCCGTTTGCGGAGATCATGATGAGATCGTCCTCAGGTTCAACCATACGGATGGCGGCAACCTTGCCGAAACGCTCCACTCTGTAGTTTAAGAGACCTGAACCGCCGCGCTTCTGAACCTTGTAATCCGAAGGTTCTGAGCGACGACCGAAACCTGTCTCGGAAACGGTGAGTACAGTCGCGTTTTCATTGATTACATCAAAACCGACAACGAAGTCGTCGTTCTTCTTGAAGGAAATGGACTTAACACCGCGGGCGGTTCTGCCGAGCTCGCGGGCGTCTGTCTCGTGGAAACGGATGGACATACCCTCGTGCGTGGCGACGAGGAGGTCATCATTTCCTGAGGTGAGACGAACCCATGAGAGTTCATCGTCCTCATCGAGATTGATAGCGATAAGGCCGGACTTTCTGACGTTCTTATATGCGACAAGAGGTGTACGCTTGATAATACCCTTCTTGGTCATCATGCAGATGTATTCCTCGCCCTCAACCTCGGGTACTCGAAGCATTGAAGTTACGCGCTCGCCGGGCATGAGCGGAAGAACATTTACTATGTTGGTGCCCTTTGCCTGGCGTGAAGCTTCGGGGACCTCATAGCCCTTAAGCCTGTAGGTACGTCCGAGATTTGTAAAGAACATGACGAAGTCGTGGGTCGAGCATGTGAACATGGTCGATGTAATATCGTCTTCCTTCTGGGTCATACCGGATATACCGCGGCCGCCTCTGTGCTGTACGGAGTACTCGGTCGTGGGCATACGCTTAATGTAACCCATCTCAGTGAGAGTGAATACGCATGCCTCCTCGGGGATGAGGTCCTCAATATCGACCTCGCCCGAGATATTGCAGATTTCAGTGCGGCGCTCGTCGCCGAATTTATCGGCAACTTCGCGGGACTCATCCTTGATAATCTGCATAAGGATATTCTCGTCGGCAAGAATTGCCTCGAGTTCCGCTATTCTGGCATGGATGGAATCAAGTTCATCCATGATTTTCTGAATTTCAAGGCCTGCGAGCTGGCCGAGGCGGAAGGCCACGATTGCGGCAGCCTGCGGCTCGTCAAACTCAAATTTTTCCATAAGGGCAATCTTGGCTTCTGCCTGACCGCCCTTGCAGGCGCGGATTGTCGCGATGATATCATCGACAATGTCGATAGCGCGGGCCAGACCTTCAAGTATATGGGCCCGCTCCTGTGCCTTCTTAAGTTCAAACTTCGTTCTTCTGGTTACGATATCCTTCTGGAAGTTTATGAACTCCAAAAGATATTCCTTGAGCGTCAGAATCTTCGGCTGGCCGTCAACAATACAGAGGTTGATGACACCGAAGGATGTCTGAAGCTGGGTGTACTGGAAGAGCTGGTTTAAAATGACATTCGGATTTGCGTCACGCTTTATGTCGATTGAGATGTAAATACCGTGTCTTGAGGAGTAGTCGTTAACATCTGCAATGCCTTCAACCTTCTTTTCCTTTACGAGATCGGCAATTGACTCAATGAGGCGTGATTTATTTACTCCGTAAGGGATTTCGGTCACTTTTATCTCATAGCGGCCGTTCGCCTTTTCAACTATTTCGGTACGGGCGCGGACTACAATCCTGCCGCGTCCCGTGGCATATGCCGCGCGGATACCCGAACGCCCCATGATAATGCCGGCAGTCGGGAAGTCCGGACCGGGAATATGATCCATGAGCTCCGCAACTTCAATTTCGGGATTGTCTATTACGGCACACATGCCGTCAATGACCTCTTTCAGGTTATGCGGTGGAATATTTGTCGCCATACCTACAGCGATACCCATTGAACCGTTGACAAGAAGGTTCGGAAAACGTACCGGTAAAACGGTGGGCTCTTTAAGGCGGTCATCGTAGTTGGGGATGAAATCAACAGTGTCCTTGTCGATGTCCGCCATCATCTTGACGGAGAGTTTTGACATACGGGACTCAGTGTAACGGTAAGCAGCCGGCGGGTCGCCGTCGATTGAACCGAAGTTGCCGTGACCGTCAACGAGCGTATAGCGCATTGAGAAGTCCTGGGCCAGACGGACCATTGCATCGTAAACCGATGCGTCACCGTGGGGATGATAACGACCGAGCACTGCACCTACGGTATCGGCGCTCTTTCTATATGCCTTCTCCGGGGTGAGGCCGTTTTCGTGCATCGTATATACTATTCTTCTATGTACGGGCTTTAAACCGTCGCGTACATCCGGAATCGCACGTGAGATGATAACCGACATCGAGTAGTCGAGGAACGAACGGCGCATCTCATCGCTTATGTCAGACTGGACAATCTTGGTGTTTGCGAGATTGTCACGGAACTCCTGTTCCTTCTGCTTTTGCATCTCTGCTGAAACTTTAGCCACTTTTCATTCCCCTCCTTTACACGTCAAGATTCTGAACGTACTTGGCGTTCTTTTCAATGAATTCACGACGGGGTTCAACCTTGTCGCCCATCAGAATTGAGAAAGTCTCATCTGCCACCATGGCATCTTCCAGATAGACGCGCTTCATGATACGCGTCTTCGGATCCATGGTTGTCTCCCAGAGCTGTTCGGGATCCATTTCACCGAGACCTTTGTAACGCTGAATGTCGCAGTTGCCTTCATATTCGGCAATTATCGCGTCACGCTCCTCATCCGAGAAGGCATAGGCAAATTTCTTGCCCTTTGAGACCTTGTAGAGCGGAGGACAGGCGATGTAGACATGTCCTTCGGTTATAAGGTCGCGCATATAACGGAAGAAGAAGGTCAGCATAAGGGTCTGGATGTGCGCGCCGTCGACGTCGGCATCGGACATGATGACGACCTTGTCGTAGCGGAGCTTGTTTATGTCGAAGTCCTCACCTATTCCGGTACCGAGGGCGGATACGACAGGTGTGAGTTTGTCGTTGCCGATTACACGGTCAAGGCGTGCCTTTTCAACGTTTAAGCATTTGCCCCACATGGGGAGGATTGCCTGGTAGCGAACCTCGCGGCCGAGCTTCGCGGAACCGCCCGCAGAGTCACCCTCTACGAGGTAAATCTCTGTCATTTCAGGGCTCTTTTCAAGACAGTCGGCAAGTTTGCCCGGAAGCGAGTTGCCTTCCAGCGCGGACTTGCGTCGCGCAAGGTCACGCGCCTTTCTCGCCGCTTCACGGGCCCTTGAAGCCTCAAGTGCCTTGTTGAAAATCGCGCGGGCGACAGCCGGGTTCTCCTCAAAGTATTCCATGAGTTTGTCATAGACCGTCTTTGAGACCAGAGGGGTCATCTCGGTGTTGCCGAGTTTGCCCTTTGTCTGGCCCTCAAATTCGGCCTCTGTAAGTTTAACCGAGATGACGGCTATAAGGCCTTCACGGACATCGTCGCCGGAAAGCTTCTTGTCATTGTCTTTAAGTATGTTGTATTTCTTGCCGTAATCGTTGAAGACACGTGTCAGTGCGGTTTTGAAACCGTTCTCGTGCGTACCGCCGTCGATTGTGCGGACATTGTTTGCATAAGAATAAAGAATCTCGTTGTAACTGTCGTTGTACATGAGCGAGATGTCAACTTCCCTGTCGCCTTTTACGGCATTGAAGGAGATGGGCTCCTCATGAAGAGGCGTGAAACCGCGCTTATTGTTTACGAAGTTTACAAATTCGGTAATACCGCCCTCATAGCAGTAGACCTGGGGCTCTTCCCTCTCGGGATTCTCACGGAGGTCGGTGAGAGTAATCTTAAGTCCCGCATTGAGGAAAGCCTGCTCACGGAGTCTCTTTTCGAGGGTATCAAATTCGTAACGGGTTGTCTCCTGGAATATTTCGGGATCGGCCTTAAAACGGATTGTCGTACCGGTTTCGTCTGTGTCACCTATGACTTTGAGCGAATCAACGGGATCACCGACCTTGAAACTCATGGCATGAACATGGCCGTCCTGGCGTACCTCAACCACAAACCACTCGGAAAGAGCGTTTACGACCGAGGAACCGACGCCGTGAAGACCGCCGGATACCTTATAACCGGAGCCGCCGAATTTACCGCCCGCATGAAGGATTGTAAGAACAACCTCAACGGACGACTTATTATACTTTTCATTAATACCTACCGGAATACCGCGTCCGTTATCGATTACTTCAATAACGTCGTCCGGCAGCATATTTACTTCAATGTGGGTACAATAACCCGCAAGAGCCTCGTCGATAGAGTTGTCGACTATCTCATAAACCA
>JAFSPP010000023.1 GCA_017451425.1 Clostridia bacterium
ATCAGGGCCGCCGGAGTGCCGCTTGCGGCACCCTCGGCAAATGCCTCCGGCAAGCCTTCACCGACAACCGCTGCCCATGTCATAAAAGATATGGACGGAAAGATAGACGCGATTGTCGACGGCGGCCCCTGCGAAGTGGGCGTAGAATCCACAGTCATCACTCTTGCCGCGAGAAAGCCCAGACTTCTCAGACCCGGCAGGATCACCCCTGAGGAGATTGAAGAGGTAATAGGTGATGAACTGGTAATTGATGATGCCGTTCTCGGCAGACTAAAAGAGGGCGAGAAGGCTGCATCACCCGGAATGAAGTATAAGCATTACTCTCCGTCGGCCGACGTCATAATAGTCAAAGGCACACTTGAGAATTTCGCGAAATTCGTGAACGAGCGTGCCGGCGAGGGCGTCGCTGCCCTTGTTTTTGACGGCGAAGAGGATAAAATAGAATGTAAGACAAAGAACTTCGGTGAGGAGAATGACGACCTCGCCCATGCCGCGAAGCTGTTTGATGCGCTTCGCGCATGTGACGACGAAGGCGTCAGCACGCTCTACGTCCGCTGTCCCGGCGACGAGGGCGTCGGCCTTGCGGTCATGAACCGCCTTCTCCGCGCCGCGGACTTTAAGATTGAGGAGGTATAGCCGTGCGCAAGGCGATTAAAGTCGGCCTTACGGGCACCACGGGCGCGGGAAAAAGCACCGTCGCCGAAGGCCTTAAAAAATACGGCTATGCCGTCATAGACGCCGACCTCATAGCGAGAATCGCCACCGAGAGGAGCTCGCCGCTGCTGCCGCAGCTCGCCGAAGCCTTCGGTGCCGACATTATCAACGAGGACGGCTCCTTAAACAGAAAGCTTCTCGCTGACCGCGCCTTCAGGAGCGATTTTGAGCGCAACACTTTAAACTCAATTACTCATCCCGAGATAATCAGACTCATTGAGAAGAAGGTGCAGGGCGCTTTCTGGGACGGCTATGAGGCCGTCATCATAGACGCGCCGCAGCTCTTTGAATCCGGTCTCGCCAAAAGCTGCAACCTCGTAATCTCGGTCGTGGCACCTGAAGATGTGAGGCTCAGACGCATAATGGAGCGGGATGAGATGACAGAGGAATCCGCGCGGAAGAGAATCAGGGCACAGCTTCCTGACGACTATTTCCGTCAGAACTCTGACTTTGTAATTGAAAACACGGGTAACGAGGAGGAACTGAAAGAGAAGATTCTCTATGTTGCCCGTATGATAGAGGTTAAAATAAGCGGAGAGGGAACTCTCGACTTTTGAAAGGAAGATAGAAATGGCAGAAACAAAAGGCGAAAAACGCGCAAAGGAACTTAACTACGAAGCTGAACATGCGTCGAAGATTATTTCCGACGCCGAGCTTAAGAAAGCAGACAAGTTCTGTGACGGCTATATTGATTTCCTCAACACGGCCAGAACAGAGCGTGAAATCGCATCATTTATGAAGGAGGAGGCTGAGGCCAGAGGCTTCACCGAATTCGACAAGACAAAGACATACAAGGCCGGCGACAAGATTTACAGGCTCAATCGCGGCAAGGCCATAATGCTCGCAGTCATTGGTAAAAAGCCCATCACTGAAGGCATTAAGCTCGCCATCGCCCACATCGACTCACCCCGCCTTGACCTCAAACCCAACCCGCTCTATGAGTCGGACGACATAGCTCTTCTCAAGACTCACTACTACGGCGGTATCAAGAAGTATCAGTGGGTTGCTATCCCGCTCGCACTTCACGGCGTCATGGTAAAGGCTGACGGCACAAAGGTCGACATCAATATCGGTGAGGATGAGGGCGATCCGAAGTTCGTCATCTCAGACCTGCTTCCCCATCTCGGCCGTGAGCAGGAGAAGAGACCTCTCGGCGAGGGCATCAAGGGCGAGGAGCTCAATGTCATCATCGGCAGCCGTCCCTTCAAGGATGATAAGGCTTCAAATCTCGTAAAACTTAACGTACTTGACATACTCAACAAGAAGTACGGCGTTGTGGAGAAGGATTTCCTCTCCGCCGAACTTGAAGTAGTACCCGCTTTCAAGGCCTGCGACATAGGTCTTGACCGCAGCATGATCGGCGCATACGGCCATGACGACCGCGTCTGCGCTTATCCTGCAGCAGAAGCAGTATTCGATGTAGTAAATCCCGCATACACAGTTGCAACTGTTTTGACGGATAAAGAGGAAATCGGTTCTGTCGGCAACACGGGTCTCGATTCCAACTATCTCAAGTACTTCATCATGGATCTCGCTGAGTGCTTCGGCGCAAACGGACGCGATGTAATGTCCAGATCCGAATGTCTCTCCGCAGACGTAAATGCCGGATATGATCCGACATTCGCAGACGTCATGGAGAAGCAGAATTCCTGCTTCCTCAACAAGGGCGTTGTCATCACGAAGTACACCGGACGCGGAGGCAAGGGCGGTTCATCGGACGCCTCGGCCGAATTCATGGGCAAGGTCCGCGGATTCCTCGACAAGGCCAAAGTTGTATGGCAGATCGGTGAGCTCGGCAAGGTTGACGTCGGCGGCGGCGGAACCGTCGCACTCTACGTCGCGGGCCTCGATATTGATGTCGTCGACCTCGGCGTACCCGTACTCTCAATGCACGCTCCCTTCGAACTCGTCGCAAAGACTGACGTCTATATGGCCTACCGTGCCTTCCTCGAGTTCTTCAAACTCAAATAAAAGACAACAATCAATAAAAATGCGGTCACAAAACGTGACCGCATTTTCTTGTGTAAAAAGATTCTTGAAAAAAGTTATAAAAGGTTATAAAATGAAATCGAAGTTATAAAAGGTTATAAAACAAAACCAAAGTTATAAAGAGTTATAAAAGGAGCAAAATATGAATCCGTTTTCACTTACTTTCGGAAAAGAACCCGTAAGCGCCATAAATCGCGATAAGCAGGTAAATGAAATAGTTGAAGGATTTACTTCGGAGAACCCGGAATACCAGGTTTGCATGATAACCGGGGTACGCGGTTCCGGTAAGACAGTCATGATGACCGAAATTTCTTCACGGATAAAAGAGGAAAAAAATTGGATAGTAATAGAGCTAAGCCCCGACAGAAATATGCTTCAGGCCTTGGCTGCCGAACTCAGCAATCGTTTTGACCTTACACAGATTTTTAAAGAGGCAAAAATCAATCTTTCGGTTTTGGGTCTGGGACTTGAACTTGATTCTGCGCCTCCCATAACGGACATTGCCGTAGCATTGGACCGTATGCTTGCGCAATTGACAAAAAAAGGCCGCAAGGTACTTGTAACAGTCGATGAAACTGTTGCAAATCAGAATGTAAGAGAGTTTGCAAGCCAATTCCAGATATACATCCGAAAGCAATATAATGTATTTCTGTTGATGACCGGACTCTATGAAAAGATTTACGAACTTCAAAATGAAGACACACTGACCTTCCTTTACAGGGCACCGAAAGTGCTAATAGATCCCTTAAATTCCGACCTCATTGCAAAACAATACCGAGTCATTTTTGATATATCTGAAGAAGAAGCAAAAGAGATGGCGAATATTGTAAAAGGCTACCCTTATGCATATCAGGTCCTCGGTTATCTGTGTTACAAAAATCAATGCTCATATAAAGATATACTCTACGACTTTGATGCATATCTGAATGAGTATGTCTATGACAAAATATGGAGTGAAATGTCTGAAAAAGACAGAAAAGTTGCCGTTGCGCTGGCAAACAGCGAAACCGGAAAAATTGAAGATATCCGTAACAGATCAAAACTTAAAGCAAACGAATTGTCCGTATACAGAGACCGACTCCTGAAAAGAGGCCTTATAAAATCATCCCAATACGGTTACCTGGAATTCACCCTGCCTCGTTTTACGGAGTTTGTAAAGAAAAAGTATAAATAAAATTAAAGAAGGCTCTATAATTTATGTTGGGGTACAACATAAGTCATAGAGCCTTTTTTTATTACTTTAATTATTTAGGGTGACATAGATTTGAGTGTAAAAGTATCAGATATTTTGTTGGGGTTTCCAATTAATCTGCATTACTTGATTTCATTACAGGTTTACCCCAATTAAAATCTGGATTTGTCTTAAATAATTTCACCAATCCATCTTGTGATAGTATTCCGTATCTTGAATCTGGCGCACCATTATTGTTGTAGACTCTGTGGGTGCTTCAGTATTGCTGTCATTTGCAGTGTCGCTATCGTCAGATAAATCAATGTCAATTATTTCTGTAGGCGATTCAGTTGCAGTATTATTTGCATCATTTTTATTGTCGGATTTACTTGTATCTTTTTTTTTACATGAAGTAAAAGCAAAGAGAATACATATTGTCAGAACAACTATAAGATACCATTCACACACGATTTTCGACCATTCATACCTAAATCGAGATTTTTGAGAAATAACCGTTTATAATGCACTTATCATCGCCCCTCATTCCTGCGATGGGAAAGGAGGTGAGCTATGGATAGTATATTGTCCTTTGTTGTGGCTGTCTTTGCAAATGTGTATTCGTACATTATTTGCAAACTGTTAGACGAAGATAGTCGCAGGCGATGAACAGTCTGACAAAAAGAAACCCCCGAAGCGGCAACTTCGGGGGTTTCGAACTATGGATGTCTTTTGCATATTGTCCTTTGCAGTTACATTATACAGCAACGACAATATTTGTCAACTTCTTCCTATCTTATGAACAGTGCGAACAAGTATGGCACGCCCCAGACAAACGCGGCGGTTGTGAGCACGGTTACGAAGTAGCGCTCAAGGTAGGAACCGTCGCACTCTACGTCGCGGGCCTCGACATTGATGTCGTCGACCTCGGCGTACCCGTACTCTAAATGCACGCGCCCTTCGAACTCGTCGCAAAGACTGACGTCTATATGGCATACCGTGCCTTCCTCGAGTTCTTCAAACTCAAATAATTGCAAAGGTAAAAAATGCAGCCGCAGGCTTATGCCTGCGGCTGCTGTAAGTATGGCGCCCGCTATGGGGTATACGGCAAGGAGACTGTTGGTCGTGCCGTATATTTCAAGGGCGCCTTTTATTATGCTGCCGGCCGTGAAAACATATATTGCGGAGTTGTAAAGCGAAACGGATACTCTGTTTATGTTTTTATTTAATTTATGGAAAGCGAGGTACGGCACGGCAGCAAAGACAAGCGGAATCAAAAAGGCCAGTATCATAAAGAGGGATATTACTCCGTGGCTGAAGAGCTCATATACTGCTCCGAAGGCCAAAACAAAGATGCTGACTGTCAGCATTTTTGCATATTGCCTTTTAATATCCGATGTATACAATGTCACTCACACTCCTTTCACTTATACGGTTGCCGTTTGTCGTGGGGTTGTTTATAACCTGTCCGGCGAAGTACATAGTGGATGAGCCTCCGCCGTCTAAATTGTAGGCGGTTTCACATCCGAGGGACTGCATGAAGGTCGCAAGCTCATAGAGGGAGAGACCTTCGCTCTCGTCTGTTCTGCCGTCAGACACGACAAACACATAGTGGTTTTGCGAGATAATTCCGATTGCTGTGCGCGGGTTGCTCGTCATTGCCCGTCCGACTTCCTGGTTCGTCGTTACGGACACATTGCCGCAGGTTACCAGACCCGGTCCGAAGGACAGGACATTGTACGCGCCGCGCTCTTTCAGTTCCTCGAGCGTTACATCGCTCTCGTTTATTATCTCAAAACTTCCGTTCTCATAAATAACCAGATCCTCTCTGCCTGAAACGGCTGTATTTCTGTATATTACTCCGTTCTTCAAGACATATCCCTTCTCCTGAACGCCGTAGTAATCGCCGTTGATTGCGAGAATTGCACCGACACTTTCGGCAATTTCAGAAGTCTTTTCGGTAATGTTTTTACCGTAGCTTCCTTCTGCGAAGGCTGTCTTTAAAAGATCGGTATTTTTAACGGTGACATCTGCAACATAAATTTTCGTGTCATTTTCATAGTATTCATTTATCGTTATGCTTATGTTGTCGTCTTCGTACGATGTATCTGTCGTTGTCGAATTCGTAACTGTTTGTTTTACGGTGACCGTGTTGCTGCCGCTGTTTTCCGCCACCTGATAGGATTCTTTTATCAGAAACGTGTCTGCGGCAACATAGAAAGTAAACAGAAACACAAGCGCAAGGCACGTGGCCTCAATATGTTTTTTCATGGTTTTGCTCCTTTCTTTTCTCTTTTTCTGTCTGCAGTTTACTGCCTTTTTGTTGAATGAAGATTGAAAGGAGCAAAAAAATACCGCAGGCATTTCTGCCTGCGGTGTTTCCTTTTATTTATTTAATGAACAATGTGAATAAATACGGCACGCTCCAGACAAATGCGGCGGTTGTGAGCACGGTTACGAAGTAGTGCTCAAGGTAGGAACCGGCACGCATGATGACTGTGGGTATGAAGAGACAGATCTTTGAGATTGCCGTCGCCTTTGACTCCTTGCCGTAGAGGTGCTCCCACATATTGAGTGAGTCCTCAATAAGAGGGAACAGGTTTAAGAGGCATGATATTCCGACATAGAGGAAGATGATGCCGAAGTAGTTTATCTTGCCGAGATAGACAAGATTGAGTGCCGCGGGAATCGTGAAAACAAGTCCGCAGAAGAGCATGATGATATGCGGCAGGAAGCAGATTCCGAAACTGCCCTTTTTGGGGGCGAGAAGGTGTTCCACATGACCGCAGAGCTCATTCTTCTGGAAGTAGCGGCCGAACTCTATCGGCACCTCATACATGCGGCAGGCGAGCTGCTCAAGGAAGGCCTTGAGGAAGGCTCCGGGGAAGGTGAGGATTTTCAGAATGTAGTTTATCAGTTCCATGCGAAATCCCCCTTTCCTTTCAGGAAGACGTCCTCTATGGTGAGGTCACCGTCTATGATTTTCTGTACCTGGTCGGAAATCGGATAGCCGTACTGAGACGTTTCCATGATTATGGATTCGTTGACTTCCGTCTCGCCGAGAAGCTGTGCGCAGAGCGAGTAGAGGCTCGCAGCCGATACATAGGCGTTTGCCGTGTCAGCCTGCTCGTAAGCCGTCGAGGCGAAGCTGAAGGCCTCCTTCTGTTTGCCCTGAAGCAGGGAAATTATACCCATCTGGTAGTTTAAGAGTGAGTTCGCTGGCGTTACGGCAAGGCCGTCGTTGCAGGCCTTGGCGGCCTTTACAAGGTCACCTTTGAACCTGTAGGCGATGGATTTGTAGAGTGCGACGTACGGGCTCTCTTTGTTGACCTGAGCCAGTTCGTCGGCATATTTAACCATGTCGTCATACTTGCCTTCGTTGAGGCTTATCTCAGCGAGGAGCGGGAGATAGAGGGTCTTGCTCTCAGGGGAGACCTTCTTTATCTCTTCAACGTTCTTGCGCATTACGGATATATCCTCACCCATGACATTTGCGGCATAGTACTTGTAGTAGAGAATATGCGCAGTGTCATAGTCCGCCACAGAGACGAGGGAGTCAAATTCTTTTACGAAGTCATCATAAGATGCCGCTCCGTTATAGGCGGTGTTGAACTTCTCGTAGAGCTTTTCATATGACTTGATCTTGTCACGGAAAGCCTTGACATCCTTGTTGTATGAGCGATCTATCTTGCTGCCCTCAAAGTACTTCTCAATAAACTTCAGGGCGTCGTCATAGTGGTCAATACCGAGTTCCTCGTAGAGATCCACCTGGTATCTGAGGTATTTTCCGCCGAAGTTCTCATCGGTTACTTTTATCTCCGCATTGAGTTTGTCATATGCGGAAAGAGCTGAGTCAAGTTTATGTGCCTTGATGAGCTTGTTGGCCGATACAGTTCCCTTGAAGACGGAGAAATTGATGGCAAAGTAGCTCAGTGCCAGGAAAATAAGCACAACGGCAAGTATCGGGATGAGGTACTTCCACCATGAGAAGGGGTAGTGCTTCATGACATCAAGACAATGCTCGCAGTACTGCTCGTCCTCGGCGACTTCATTCTCGCCGCAGACTTCGCAGAGTTTTACATTGCCCTTGTTTTTCCTGTTCTTCTTGTCTTCCTTTGCCTCTTTGACAATATCAGTCCACTCGGCGTCGGGGTTTTTCTCGAGCATCTTGTCGATTTCGCCCTGCACCAGGTCTTTTAAGTCATTGAGTTCGGACTCGAGCTGCTCGGGATCGAGGCCGGTCTCGGGGTCAAGGGGGATCTTGTCGTCGCCATCAGGGTTGACGTCGATCGGAATCTCCTCCCCGGGAAGGCTCTCTATGAGCTTTTCGAGTTCATTGTCCGGAGTATGTTCTTTCGCTACTGCCAAAAGGACTCATCCTTTCTTTCAGGATTTAATCATACCGTTTTCATCGACTCTCGGGAAGAAGAACTTAGCGAGAGCAAGAATACCGATTATTGTGATGATTGTTTCGGGAATCATGTAACTTGCATTGTAGACAACGGAATAGCCGAGTACCGTCATGTCTTTGGGGCAGTATGCCTTCCAGATTGTAACGCCGGTGATGATGTGGCAGCACAGACGGATGACGCAGACGAGCAGTGATCCCGTTGTAAGAGCGGCATAGGTGTTCTTGATCTTGCCTTTGAAGATGCCGGCGAGGCCGAGCATCGTGTAGGGCACGATATAGTCAAACAGAGCGGCGATAATGTAACCTCCGATTGTCTGGGCACAGGCTATGTTCTTGATTCCTATCAGGGCCTGAATGACCGAGAAAACGAAACCGGAACAGAGGCCCCAGGGGACTCCGAAAATCCACGAGAGAGCGATAATCGGAACCTGGCTGAAGACTGTTACGCCGCCGCCCATCAGAAACGGTGACTCAAATGAGGCCAGCTCGTTTAAGACGGTTGCAAGGGCAAGCATTGCCGCAGTGACTACAAGCTTGTACGTAGTTACATTTGTTTTGTTGGTTTTCATGTTAAACTCCTTTCTTACGCAGGCATTACCCTGATCAAGTCTAAGGGACACGGGCTTTCTGGCCCTGATCTCAGCCGAAGAACATTCAGCGCCCCCAGGTATTAACTTTTTTTACTTGCGCAAAGTCAATTTTAACATTGAGGCTTGCAAACTGCAAGTTACAGTGTTAAAATTCTAAATCGTAATTATTGTGGTATATAAAGACAGGTGTGGAATTTGGCACTCAGAGAAGACATAAGAAATGTAGCGATAATCGCTCACGTTGACCACGGCAAGACTACGCTGGTTGATGAGCTTTTAAAGCAGAGCGGAACGTTCTCGTCGCACGAGACTGTCGAAGACAGGGTAATGGACTCGGGCGATCTCGAGCGTGAACGCGGCATAACAATCCTTTCGAAAAATACCTCCGTGCATTACGGAGACACGAAAATCAATATCATAGACACTCCGGGCCACGCCGATTTCGGCGGAGAGGTTGAGCGTATCCTCCTCATGGTCGACGGAGTGCTTCTGCTTGTTGATGCATTTGAAGGCTGTATGCCCCAGACCAGGTTCGTACTGAAGAAGGCCCTGGGACTTCGCAAAAAGGTCGTCGTTGTCATAAACAAGGTCGACCGTCCGGGCGCCCGTCCGGCCGAGGTCGTGGACGAAGTCATCGACCTCTTCATTGAGCTGGGCGCCGACGAGGATCAGATAGAATTCCCGGTCGTATTCGCATCGGCAAAGGAGGGCTATGCCTCCTTTGACTCCCGTGACAGAAGCGGTGACATGAGGCCTGTTTTCGAGTCGATAATCGAGGAGGTTCCCGCGCCGAAGGGCGACAGGGATGAGCCCCTTCAGGTGCTCTTCTCGAGCCTCGATTATGACGACTACATCGGCCGCATAGGCATAGGCCGTATTGAGCGCGGCACAATAAAGCGCAATCAGCAGATTGCCCTCTGCAAGGCAGACGGTTCCGTTGAGAACGTAAAGGTCTCCAAGCTCTATACCTTTGAAGGCCTCAAGAG
>JAFSPP010000003.1 GCA_017451425.1 Clostridia bacterium
AGCGGGGTCACAGGAGACGTAGACCAGGCGCTTTGGCGCCATGTCCGCAATGATTGCGGGCAACTCCGCATCAAGACCTTTGCGCGGAGGGTCTACGACTATGGTGTCCGGCCTGTTGTTTTGTTCCTTCAGTTTCTGTGATATATCTTTCGCATCACCACAGAAGAAAACCGCGTTGGTGATTTTGTTTTGCTGTGCGTTCTTCTTCGCGTCCTCTATGGCCCCGGGTACTATTTCAACTCCGACGAGCTTTTTGGTCGTGTCTGCGAGAGTCAGACCTATTGTGCCGGTACCGCAGTAGAGATCGAGGAGAAGGTCATTGTCTTTCCCTGCGAACTCTTTTACCTTGCTGTAGAGCTTTTCGCACTGGGCCGTGTTGACCTGGAAGAACGAGAGCGGTGAAATACGGAAGGTTTTATCGTTTATTTTGTCTGTGATGAAACCGTCACCGTCGAGAACTTTAATTTCATCGCCGAGAATTACATTGCTGCTTTCCTTGTTGATGTTAAGCACTACCGATTTGAGTTTCGGTATGCCGTTTTTAAGTTCTGTAATGAGGTTGTTTGCGTATGGCAGCTCGTCACCGTTTATGACGAGACAGACCATTACTTCCTTGGTGTTTCTGCCTTCTCTGATGTAGATGTGTCGGAGGAGGCCTTTGTTTTTCTCTTCGCTGTAGATTGAGATATTGTTCTCTTTAATCCAGTTTTCGACTATATCCAGTATGTCCTTGAAAACGGGCGGCTGAAGACGACAGTCCTTCTGCGGGACTATGCGGTGGGTGTTGAAAGCATAGAAGCCGATGACGGGATCATTGCTTCTTGTGTCCTTTGAGACCGGAAACTGTGCTTTGTTCCTGTAGCAGTCTGTCTCGTCAGCGCCGATTATGGGTTCTGTTTCAATGTCAAGGTGGGCAAGGCGCAGAAAAGCGTCTCTGACACGCTGTGCCTTGATTTCGAGCTCTTTTTCGTATGTGATATGCCTGAATGCACAACCGCCGCATTTGCCGGCTGAGGGACAATCAGGGGTAATGCGGTCGGGAGATGCTTTTTTTATCTTGTTTACGGTGCCTACGGCATAGTTCTGCTTTGCTTTTATTATGTGACAGTCGATTACATCGCCTATTGCAGTGTTACGTACAAAGACGGCCTGACCGTCAAAGTGCCCCACACCGGAGCCTTCAGCGGTCATGCCGTCTATTTCGAGTTCTATGTCCTGATTCTTCTTCAGCATATTATCTGTGTCCGTGACGCGCCTCATAGCGCTTCTTTCTGCGGATGTTTCTTCTGACTCTGTTTACTACATTCAGGATTATGACTATGAGTATGAGTGATGCGACTACCGCAATGATGACCTTGACTATTACCGGAAGGCCTTGATGTTCTGCGGGAGTTTCCCCGCCCTTTTTCGGTTCCTCGGTTTCAGTTTCGGGCTCAGCGTAGACGTTGAGGCTTGTGTAGTCTGCTTTATAGCTGTAGTCACAAGTCTTGCACTTGTAGGTAGTGTAGCCGTACTCAGTCTCTGTAGGTGCGGTTACACTTTGGTCATACTCAGCGTTCTCACACATGTTGGGCAGAAGGTCCTTTGAGTAGTCCTTCGTCTCACGGCGCTCAAAGCCCGTTATGTCATTGCCGTTTTTGGTGAGAGTCCAGTTCATGATCTCGCCTATGTCGCCCACACAGTACGCTCTTCTGTTGGTGTTGTCTTCGAAGAAGCTGATGAAACCGGTGACCTTGTTGTTGTCAACGTGACCTGCGTACTTCTCACTGTGAGGAAGTATGTACATGCCGCCAATACCGCCGTCATGGACATAGCCATGGTCTGAGTCATATCCCTTTATGTTTATCGTGCAGTTTGTGACATCAGGATAGCCGTTTGCGTACGCGCCGCCCATGAACTGCTCGTCCTTCCACTCCTTGTCAGTGTCAATACAGATGAGTGTGACATCTGCGGTGCAGGAATTGATTCTGCCTTTGCCGTAGCCGAGAATACCGCCTACGCCGAAGGACTTGCAGGATGAGGTGAGCTTTGCAGTGCCTTCAACAGTACAGCTTTCAATTGTGCCGTCAGCCATATAGCCTGCGATTGTACCGACATATGTGTTGTCGTCGAGGGCTACATCGACATTTACACCGAGAAGTGTCAGGTTGGCTACTGTCGCATTTTCCATTACACAAAACAGGCCGGCAAAATGCGTGTCATATTCCTTCCAGTTGCCGTCAATTGTGGTCCTTGTGGACTCACCCGTCTTTGTGATTGTCAGGTTCATTATGGCCTTGCCGTTGCCGTCGAGGGTTCCCGAGAAATCAATCGGCAGCCAGTCCTGACCTTTGCAGTCTATGTCGTTTACGAGTCTGTAGCTGCCGGTCGGATTGTCCTTTATTTTGAGGAGGTCCTCATATGTCTTTATCTCTGTCACTCCGTCCTCGGCGAAGGCCGGGAGCGCGAGTGAAACGAGCATGATTGCCGATATTATTACGGCCAGTATCTTTTTCATTTTAAATTGCCTCATTTTCTGAGAAGTCTCATGGCGTTTGCGACTGCAAGGAGCATTACTCCGACGTCGGCGAAGATTGCGAAGCCCATGTTTGCGACGCCGACGATACCGAGCAGGAATACGAGTGCCTTGACGCCGAGTGACGCGATGATGTTCTCTTTGACAATCATCTTCGTGTCGCGCGCAATGTTGATGGCGTCAACGAGTTTGCTCGGCTGGTCATCCATGATGACGACGTCGGCAGCCTCTATTGCGGCGTCGGAACCGATGCCGCCCATGGCGACGCCGATGTCCGCTCTCGCAAGTACGGGCGCGTCGTTAATGCCGTCGCCTACGAAGGCGACAAGGCCTATGCCCTGGGCGCCCGTCATGACTTCCTCGAGCTTCTCAACCTTCTCATCGGGAAGGAGCTCGGCGTAGTACTTCTCAAGTCCCACTGACTTGGCGACGTTCGACGCTATGTCGACATTGTCGCCCGTGAGCATTACGGTGTGGTCAACACCCGTAAGTTTGAGTTCCGTTATCGCCTCGCGGGCGTCCTCACGGATTTCGTCCGCGATTACAATGTATCCCGCATACTGGTTGTCAGCTGCGACATATATCTTTGTGCCTATAGCGGTGCTCTCGGTTATGCTGATGCCCGCGGCACTCATGAGTTTTGTGTTACCGGCAAGGATGAGGTGGTCGCCTACCACTACGCTTATGCCGTGCCCGGCAATCTCCTTATAGCTTGTGATCTTCTCTCTGGCTATGTGCTTGCCGCCGTTTTTATAGTAGAGGTCCATTATGGCCTTGGCTATGGGGTGATTTGACTGACACTCGGCATGAGCCGCAAGGGTCAGGAGCTGTGCTTCCTTGAAACCGTTTGCTGCGGATACCTGAGTGATCGCGAATGTACCCTTTGTGAGTGTACCTGTCTTGTCAAATACGACTGTGTCAACATTGTTGAGTGCTTCAAGATAGTTGGAGCCTTTAACAAGGATACCGTTTCTTGAAGCGACACCCAGACCCGCGAAGAATGCCATGGGCACTGAGATTACAATTGCGCAGGGGCAGGAGATTACAAGAAGGATACATGCTCTGTATACCCATACTTTCCAGACCTTGAAGATGATACTCGGGATTATCGCTATGAGAAGTGCGAGAACTATGACCGCAGGGGTGTAGTAGCGTGCAAACTTTGTAATGAACTGCTCCGCGGGAGCCTTCTTCTGAGCCGCATTCTGCACGAGGTCGAGAACTCTTGACGCAGCAGAGTCTGCGAAGAACTTCTCAACCCTGATGTGAAGGACGCTGTCCTTGCAGATGTAGCCTGAGAGAACCTCGTCGCCCTCGTGTACGCGGCGCGGTACCGACTCACCTGTCAGGGCGGAGGTGTCAACGAAGCCCTTGCCCTGCTCTACCTTACCGTCAAGCGGCACGCGCTCTCCCGGTCTTACAACTATGAGGTCACCTACGGAGACCTTGGAAGGGTGGACCTTGAGCGTGTTGCCGCCTCTGATGACATATGCGACATCAGGACGGATGTTCATAAGGTCTCTTATGTTCTTCTTTGATCTGCCTACGGCGATATCCTCAAGGAGTTCACCGAGCTGATAAAGGAGCATTACTATTACTGCTTCCGGATACTCGCCCACTATGAAAGCAGCGAGAGATGCGATTGTCATGAGAAGTTTCTCATCAAAGATTCCCTCTCTGAACTTCTCTCTCCACATCTCCATCCAGATGTCTATACCGAGGAAAATATATGCGATTATAAAGAAAGGAACACCGACCCATACGGTGGCTTTTACGGCCTTGTAAAGAATATAGCCTACAATGAATATGGCGAGAGCTATGCCGAGGCGCATAAGCTTGATTTTAATGCTGTTCATGCCCGGAGCATTTCCGCGAAGCGTGAAAGTCTCCTCATGGTGAATATGTCCGTGATGATCATGCTCGTGTTCATGATGCTCATGTTCATCGCCGTCTTCCTCATGAAGGTTCTCACGCTCTTTGTCGCGGCGCTTCTTCCTGATGTCGGCAAGAGTCATAACCTGCATCTTCTTTCCGGATGCGGGTTTCTCTTTTTTCTCTTCGCCCTCAGTCTCTTCGGGCTCTTCTTCAGGCTCTTTTTCTTCGGGCTCGTCCTCGTCCTCTTCGGTGAATAGCGGATCCTCTTCCTCTGCCTCTTCGGCTTCTTCGGGCTCCTCATCATCGAAGGCCCATTCGGCCGCCTCTATCTCTTCGTCGTCGAGGAGAATCGGCTCGCCGTCGAGCAGATCGTCCTCCTCGATTACTTCTTCTGCGGCCTCTTCAATTATTTCTTCGGCCTCTTCTGCCGGGGCGGCCGGTTCCTCGTTCACGGCCTCCCCCGTATCCTCTTCATAGAAGGTCCAATCGTCCTTCTTCGCGAGGATTTCCTCGAGCATGAGCTGGTCGTCCTGCTCACTGCTTCTCGGGACGTCCGCCTCAGGCTTTTTGTTCTTAAAATACTCCATGTCAGTTTTCCTTTCCTTCTCTTATATGTTCAAGTCCGATATTGATTATTGATTCAACATGGTCATCGCTGAGCGCGTAGTAGATATTCTGTCCGTCTCTGCGTGACCTGACCATGTTGGCCACCTTCAGGGATTTGAGCTGATGAGAGATGGCCGAAACATTCATGCCGAGTTCGTCCGCTATGTCGCGTACGCACTTTTCGCCGTCCTTCAGCGCGGTGAGAATTCGTATTCTCGTGCCGTCGCCGAACAATTTAAACAGCTCGGCAAGTGTCTGAAATTCCTCTGCCGACCGGTTTTCCATGAGCTCTCCTCCCTTCCGTTAGTTTTGAATATTTGAACAGTTATTCAACTATTCACAAATATTATATGCCCATTTCCCGGGCAAGTCAACTCCTAATATAGGATATAAAAAGCCTTGGGGTACTCCCCGACGAAAACCACCGTATTATTTGCGACCTACACTTGAGAATATAAATCTCTGCAAATACTCGAGGTGTGTTTTCCGGCGGTGAGTGCCCCAAGGCTTAATTATTGTGTGTTATTATGTCTCTTCCTGTTCGGCGATGCGTCGGACGGCATTCTTTGAGGTGCGCCAGAGAACGAAGAGGTTCAGAAGCGCGAGCACGACAAAGAGCGAGAGCGAGACGAGAAGAAGGCGCACCTTGAGGAAGGCATAGAATGAGTAGCCGACAAAGGCTATGGCTATGCCGATTCCGAGCGCCAGCGCCATGACGAGTGCAACGTTCGTGTTCTCACGGAGAACCGACAGTTCGTCGTCCCAGACAAGTTTCGGCTGAATGCTGTCGATGTATATGCCCATATACGAGACAAAGGTTATGGACAGGATACTCAGCAGAATCGAGACGATGATATAGATGAAGTTCGTATGGATGATAATACAGAACGGGAGAAGATACATCCAGATGCCGACAAAGGAGAGCACGCAGGATACGATGATCTTGATGTCCCACTGGGTTTCATACGGGATGGGGATGTACTTCATGAACTGGAAGTGCTTGCCCTCGCGCGAGATGGCGTTTGACGCCAGGGAATTGAGCGCGGTCATGATCAGCGAGAAGACGACGGAGCCCATGATGAGGAAGAATCCGACAATCTTCGGCTCATTCATGTTGTAGATACGGAGGGCGGTGATTGATACATCGTACGTCTGCATCTTTAAGATGATGAGTGCGAATACCGGCCAGATAAAGTTCGGCATAATACAGTTCGTAAAGAAGGAAGGCGTTCTCACGAGAATGAGAAGTTCCTTGCGGAGATATGCGCGAAACGGCGTGCTCTGAACGGAAATCTGCATCAGTTCTTCAAAACTGCGCTTTTTCGTCTTCATATTCGTGACGAGGTTTTCAAAGCCCTTGAAGTAGAGAAGTTCAGACAGGAAGAGCATGAAAGCCACGGCAACGACATTGATGAGAATATAGATGAGAAGATCCGGAATCGAGCCGTATGTTATGGCCTTTGAGATAAAGTGTATGGTCGGGAATATGCGATTCATATACTCGACAAACGGGCTGTTCGTCTCAGTGATGAAAAAGCCGATGGCATCAACGGCATTTTTCGCAAACACACGGAACATTATTACGAACAACAGGATAAAGCCCGCGAGTACAAGAACGGATATGCGCTGTACGCTCTCCTTGTTGTTGATCGATTTGGTAAAGCGCATTACCACCATTGCAATTATGCCGCAGTAAGTGAGCGGCAGAATCGGCAATGTGATTACCGCAATAGCGGAAGCGACATACGACATGACGCCGGGCTGCATGGCGAAGAAGAAGCCGACAAGGCTCGCTACTACCATGAAAACCTGCATCATATTATCAACATAGAAGGAGACCGAAAACTTAGCCGCGACAAGCTGCCAGGCCTTGACGGGCCAGGGTCTTACGTATTCAATGTCACTGGAGAAATAGAATTCGCTGAAGATTACATTGAAGCCGAAAAACAGCGTAAATAGGCAGATTGTGTGGAGCATCATCGCAACGCCCAGGTCCTGAATGTGGAAGAACTGGAGGTTTGAGACGAGCGAATAAGTCATCATGGCGCAGAAAATCGCGACCGGTATGAACACAAAGAGCACTACCAGTCCGATTATGAACTTCAGGATGATTCTCGTGCGCCTGTCAGTCGACTTACTCATCTGAAGCGACTTTATGAACGCCTTGGAGAGTGCCAGGTAAGTCGTCATACGCTCTCACCCGTCATCTCAAGGAAGATCTGTTCAAAATCCTTGTCCGGGTACATGGAGGTGAGTTCATCCATTGTACCGTAGAAGATATCCTTTCCGCGGTTTATGATGATAATCTTGTCGCAGAGCTTTTCCGCGACCTCCAGTACATGTGTCGAGAAGAGTACGCAGTTGCCTGCATCGGCATGCTCGCGCATCATTCCCTTTAAGTTATACGCGGATTTCGGATCGAGACCGATGAGGGGCTCGTCCAGAATCCATACGGGCGGATTGTGGATAAGGGCCGCCGTAACCATCATCTTCTGACGCATGCCGTGGGAGTAGTTCTGCATCGGCAGGTCAAGGGCGTCAATGAGGCCGAAGCGCGTGGCAAAGGTCTCTATGCGCTCACGGCGAAGGTCAGTCGGCACCTTGTAGATGTCCGCGATTATGTTCAAAAACTCAATGCCCTTGAGACGGAGGAACATGTCGGGACTGTCGGCGATGTAGCCTATTATCTCCTTGGCCTCTATGGGCATCTTCTGCATGTCGAAGCCGTTGATGTTGACCTCTCCGCTGTCGGGTTTCAGTATTCCGGTGAGAATTTTCATGGTCGTCGTCTTGCCGGCGCCGTTCGGGCCGACAAAACCGACTATCTCGCCGTCCTCAACCCGAAAGCTCAGGTCATCAACGGCCTTGAGGGTGTTAAAAGTTTTTGTTACATTTTTGATTTCAAGCATGGGGTATTCCTCAGATAAGTTTGTCCAGGACCTTTAAAAGTTTGTCCATATCTATGGGTTTTGTGATGTGTGCGTTCATACCCGCCTCCCTGGACTTCAAGCGGTCCTCATTGAAGGCGTTCGCCGTCATGGCGACTATGGGTATGCGGGCGATGGCCGGATCCGCCATCTTGCGGATGAGGCGTGTCGCCTCATAGCCGTCCATGTTAGGCATCTGAACATCCATGATGATGGCGGCATATTCGCCCGCCTTTGCCTGTTCCATGACGGCGACGGCAACCGTACCGTCATCGACGTCGTTTACGATGAAGCCGCACTCCTCAAGGAGATCCTTCTCCATCTCACGATTGAGGCCGTTGTCCTCGACAAGAAGCAGCTTCCTGCCCTGGAACTTATCCGTGAAGACCTCATAGTCATTGTTGCGGCTGCCGAGCGTGGCGCCCGTCGAAGCGAGTTTGAAGCGGAGCCTTACTATAAACTCAGCGCCTGAGAAAGGCTCGCTCTTTACAGCAATAGAGCCGTCCATCATATCTATAATCTGCTTCGTGATTGTAAGTCCGAGACCCGCTCCGGTGGTCTTGTTCACGCCGACCGAGTTCTCACGGGTGAAGGGTTCGAAGACATAGGGCATGAAATCGGCACCGATACCGATTCCCGAGTCGCGTACGCGGAACTCGTAGAGGCCGTAACCGGGCTGATCGCATTTAAACTGTATGATTTCAAACTTGATGTTTCCGCCCGGGTCGGTGAACTTGACGGCATTTGAGAAGATGTTAAAGAAAATCTGCTTTATGTGCAGCTTGTCGCAATAGACGTTCTCGTCGATAATTCCGGAGAAGTCCGTGGCAAACGTAATCTTCTTCGCCTCAATTTCAGGGCGGACCATCTCATCGATACCCGCGGCAATGGAGTAGAGGTTGTACGCCTCCTCCTTTATGCTGATGTTGCCGTTTTCAATGCGGTTAACGTCAATGATATCGTTTACAAGAGTCAGGAGATGCTCGTTTGAGGACCTGACTTTCTTCAGATACTCGCGTGTCTTTTCTGGATTCTCGGCATTGTCATATGCAAGGTCCGTAAAGCCTATGGATGAACTCATGGGTATGCGAAGGTCGTGGGACATGCTGGAGATGAAGAGTGATTTAGCCTCATCCGCTTTCTGAACCTTCTTGAGACGTTCCTCAAGGAGGGTCTTCTCCACACTGCGCTTTGCGCTGGCAAAGACGAGGTAGATGTATGCGGCAAAGGCAAAGAGTTCAACGGCTATAAGCAGCACGAAGGCCTGCCGTGCCCTGTACACAGCGTTATAGACGGTACGCTCGGGAGCTGCGAGTATGAGTTCCCTCTCGCTGTCTATTGTCATTCTTATTGCGGACATGCCTTCCGGCACCGTGTTTTTGTCAAAGAGGTTCTTCAGTTCAGGGCCGATTTTTACATCGCTCGAATTATAAAGGACCTCGTGCGAAGACCTGTCGATTATAAAGGCCTCGCCGTTTCCGTAATAGAGGTTAATTGCACCGAGATCGGAGTCCTCGGTGTTCTTTGCCCGCTCAACCAGAGCCTCGGCAATGGAATTCATTGTCTGATAGGATTCTATACGTACCGCTTCTTTAATATTGTGGTACGAATACCAGGTACAGATTGTCACAAAAAGCAGTATCATGACTGTTATGACAATCAATGTAGTTCTTTTTCTGGGCATAGCCTCACCACCTCAGTGTTAATAGTATATCACTATTTTTGTATATAATATACTATTTTTTTACAAATTCTATTTACTTTTTTATAGAAATTACTTACAATGTAAATTGTGAAAAAACTGGATTATTCCAAGATAGAAGGGTTTTATGAACAATATCGGCGACAATTACAAAATACTAATAGTCGACGACTCGGAGCTCAACCGTTCCATCCTCTCGGATATTCTTGCTGACCGCTTTGAAATAGCCGAGGCCTGTGATGGTCTTGAGGCAGTCAACTATCTCGAACAACACGCGACAGAGGTATCTCTGGTTATTCTCGACCTTATAATGCCCGTCATGGACGGCCTGTCAGTGCTTGAGGTCATGAACAAGAATAACATGATACAGAATATCCCCGTAATAGTCATCTCCGCTGATCAGAGAGCGGAGTCGGTGGAGCGCGCCTACAAACTCGGTGCCACCGACTTCATCTTCAGGCCGTTTGACTCATACATGGTCTACAGACGTGTCCAGAACACAATAATGCTCTACTCAAAGCAGAAGAGACTTGAGGAACTCGTAACACACCAGATTTACGAGCGTTCAAAGAACAGCCGCATGCTCGTATCCGTTCTCTCCCATATTGTTGAGTTCAGAAACGGCGAGAGTTCGTCCCACTGCCTGAACATCAATACAATAACCGAGAAACTTCTCAATGCCCTTCTCTCCAGAACAAACAACTACAATATTCCGCGGGCCGATGTCCCGATAATCTGCACAGCCTCCTCTCTCCACGACATAGGCAAGATTGCCATTCCGGAGGCCATACTCAACAAACCGGGCAAACTGACACCGGAGGAGTTTGAAATAATAAAGACCCACTCCCTTGAGGGTGCGAAAATACTCAATGCCGTACCTTTCAGCAAGGATGAGCCGCTCATCCGCTACGCGTATGAGATTGCGCGCTGGCACCACGAGCGCTTTGACGGCCGCGGATATCCGGACGGTCTGGCCGGCGACAGGATTCCGATAGCCGCCCAGGTAGTCTCTATCGCGGACGTCTATGACGCGCTCACCAGTGAGCGCTGCTACAAGGCGGCATACTCGCACGAGCAGGCGCTCAACATGATCAGAAACGGCGAGTGCGGCCATTTCAATCCTCTCCTTATGGATTGCCTCGAGGAGATAGCGCCGAGCCTTAAGGAAGAGCTCGGCAAGGAGGCCGCCCTATTTGAGCAGTCCGCGCGCGATCTAAACACAATCGCAAATGAGGTCTTCTCAAATCCCGACCTCTCATCCTCAAACCGTTCACTTCACCTGCTCGAGACCGAGCGTGAGAAGTTCAAGTTCTTCTGGGAGAACACGAACGAGGTCTTCTTCGAGTACAATGCCGAGACCTCCGTTCTCTCCTTCTCGAAGCGTGCCGCTTATCTCGTTGACGGCGGCAGCATGGTTGTCGACCCGCTCAAGCCGGGCTTCCTCGACGACAGGTTCAACTCGATTGTAGCGCTCACGCTCGACAAGATCCTGACCCTCACCTCATATGAGTACACCGACTTCAAGGATGAAGTCGAATGGAGCGGAGCAATCTACCGCATAGAAGGACGTACCGTCTGGGACTACGAGGCGGAAGAACCCGTAATGACATCCCTCTACGGCTATGCCCGCAGAACTGAAAAGACTGGAGCGACGTTTCAATGACAATAAAAGAATGTTATGACCTTTTAGGCGCTGACTACAACGATGTCGTCATAAGACTCGGCGGAGAGGAACGCGTAGCGCGCTTCCTCCCGAAGCTCGTCGCCGACCCCTCATTCGGCAACCTGCTTGAGGCCTTTGCAAAGCAGGACTGGGAAGGCGCGTTCCGCGCATCCCACACAATGAAGGGTATCTATGCAAACTTCAGCCTCACGGAGCTTCAGGCATCTTCCTCCCTGCTCTGTGAGATGCTCCGTCCGGGAGTCTACAACCCTGACGCGGCGGCACAGCTTGAAGTTGTCAAAGCCGACTACGCAAAGGCAATGGACGTGTTTTCTAAAATAGGATGAATATAAAAAAGGAAAGGGCCTGCGTCATGCAGGCCTTTTTCTTATTATTCAGCTTCTTAAAAATGTCTCGAGATCCCAGTTTTCGAAATCCGGGATAAAGCTCTCGTCTGCGGCCTCGCCCTCCTGGATAAAGGCCTTTATTATGCCGAGTTCGGCGGCATAGTCCACAACCTCATTATACTCCTCCGCCGTAAGCTTCCTCTGAAGTTCGGGATAAGGACAGCAGGGCATGGGCGTGTACTGGCTCATAATGCTGAAAGTTATGCCGTCACCGTAGGTGTCCCAAAGATATTTTATGACCTCTTTTGAGTCCTCTGTACAGCCCGGGAGCACGAGATGGCGGACGATGAGATTTTGTCCGACCTGACGGTACATCTCGGCAATCGCCTTCGTTGCGGTCTCAAAATAATCGGGCGCATTTGAGTACTTCTTTGAAAGTTTCGGGCTTTTGTACTTAAGGTCGGGAAGGTATACATCGACCAGGCCGTTTAAGTATTTCACCGTGTTTACGGACTCGTACGCGCTCGTGTTGTAGACGACGGGAATTGTCAGGCCCTCCTGCTTTGCCTTTATCAGCGCGGCGCGGATTTTGGGCACGAAGTGCGTGGGCGTCACGAGATTTATGTTTTCTGCGCCCTTTTCCTGCAGGTGCAGGAAAATACTGCAGAGCTCATCCGTCGTGACGACCTGCCCGTTCGTGCCGTCTGAAATATTGCCGTTCTGGCAAAAACAGCAGTGCAGAGGGCACCCCGAAAAGAATACCGTGCCCGAGCCGTTTTTGCCCGTTATCGGCGGCTCCTCCCACATATGGAGGGACGCGCGCGCGACACGGATATCATCGGTCTCGCCGCATACGCCTTTATTTTTAAGTTCACGGTTGACTCTGCAGTTTCTGGGGCAGAGATTACAATAATCCATAACATTACCTCTCATTTATTATGCCCCTAAAATATGGACTTGTAAAACAAAAAAAGTATATAATGGTTGCATAACAACTTATCCGGAGTAAAAAAATGGCTGAGACAAAACCGAGACTCTACCTTTGGGACAATGTAAAATCCCTCCTCATAATTCTCGTGGTTATGGGGCATTTTGTCACGCAGTACACGGGCTCAAACGAATTCATGCAGAGCGCATTCATAATCATATATTCCGTACACATGCCGCTCTTCATCTTCGTATCGGGCCTGTTTTCAAAATCGACCTTTAAAAATGACAGGCTGAACTTCAACAAGGTTATAGCCTTTATAATCCTCTATTTTCTTTTAAAATTCGTCATCTTCCTCACGGGACACGGCAGACCTTTCCGGCCCTTCTATGAGGGCGGTATACCCTGGTATATGCTTGCAATGGCGGTCTGGCTCTGTATCACATTCATAATCAGAAAAGCCCCTTTAAAGGCGGTTCTGCCGGTTTCCGTCATCCTTGCCCTCGCAGCGGGACTGTTCGACTTCATAAACAGTGACTTCTGCCTCTCGAGAATCATCGTATTTTATCCGTTCTTCCTGCTCGGATTCTATCTTGACCCGACAAAGGTCGCGGAAAAGAGCAGGGACAGACGGCTGTCTGCGGCAGCCGCGGTGCTTATCGCGGCCCTCTTCGTCTGTGCCTTCGTTTTCCGCGAACAGCTCTACCTTATGAGGCCTCTCATGGTGGCGCAGCACCCCTACTCAACACTTTGGAATCCGAGCCTCGGAGTATTCCTCAGAGCGGCCTGGTACGCGGGCGCGACAGTCCTGTCCGCCGCGGTTGTATGCCTGCTTCCGAACAAAAAGAACAGGCTCTCGTACATAGGTGCATCCACCCTTCCGATCTACTTCTTCCACAGGCCGATCCTTTATCTGCTCATGGACGCGGGCTTCGGCGACCTCATAATGCACGGCACGGGTGCAGGCCCGGTGCTCGCACCCATACTCTTCCTGCTGTGCGCCGTTGTACTTGCCCTGCTGCTGTCCTTCCCGCAGCTTAACATACCGTTCAACAAACTGATGAAAATCGAATTCATAAAGAGGAAAGCCCATGAAAATTAACGGAACCGTACTGTGCTTCAATTTTGAAGACGAGAAGTATAAAAAGATTGAGAAAGTCTGCGCAAAGGCAAAAATGCGGGTCAGGAGACCCGCATCGAAGGACTACTCAAAGCCTTTGGGTGAACTGGTCGGCTTTGCCGGCATAGCCCCTTCGGAAGGGCCTTCAGAGTTTTCGGATGAGATGATGCTCATCTCATCGTTCTCGAGCGGAGAGCTAAACCGCTTCTTAAAGGCCATGCACGCAGAGGGCGTGGAAGTGCCGCTTAAGGCCTCCCTGACGGAAACGAACAAGGCCTGGACGCCCGCAGCGCTCTGCGAGGAACTGAAAAAAGAACACGAACAGATGCAAAAAAACAGCGCCGGATAGGAGCTGTTTTTTATTCTGTCTTATTTCAGGAAGCCCTGGATGATGACCTCTTCGGCCTCCTCTTCGGTCATACCGAAGGTCTCCAGTTTAATGAGCTGGTCGGAGTTGATCTTGCCGATTGCGGCCTCGTGGATTACCTGCGCGTCCGGATGGTTCGCGGAGATTGCAGGTACAGAGCTTATCTTTGCGTTATCCATGATAATGGAGTCGCACTGTACGTGAGCGTGGCAGGCATTGTTGCCGACTGCGTTCGGGAAGAAGACCTGAACAGAGTCGTCCTTACCTACGGTACGGGAGATTATCTGGGCGGATGAGCCTTCGCCGTTTAAGTTGACGACCATCTCCGTCCTGGCCTCCTGCTTTCCGTGTGTCATAAGACGCTCAAGGATGTAGATTTTCGCGTTCGCGCCGAGGTTGGCCTCCGTCTTTCTGAGAGTGGAGTCAACGCCCTTTATCTGGACCATATCCATCTCACAGTATGAGCCCTCTTCCATGTTTACAACGGTTGTGGGGTTCATTATGCGTTTGCCGTTGCCGTCTCCCGCTCCGATATGTTTCTCGGTATACTTCACCCTTGCATTCTTGCCGATGTGGAAGGCATGAATGCCGTCGTGCTGCGAGTTCTGATCACCGCAGTTGTGGATGCCGCAGCCTGCGACGATGTCCACGTCGGCGCCCTCGCCGATAAAGAAGTCGTTGTAGACGACTTCCTCCACACCTGTGTCGGTGATGATAACGGGAATGTGTACCTTCTCAGCCTTGGTGTAGGGCTTGATAATGATATCAATACCCGGCTTGTCCGTCTTCTGCCTTATCTCAATGTTCTGAGAAGACTCACGGACAAGGCCCTGTCCGTTCTTTCTTATATTGAAAGCGCCGTCAGGCGTGCCCATCATGTCGGCAATCTCACCGAGCATGTACCGGTCAGTGGGAGTGAGGCTTGTGGAGAAATTGAAATCCTTTATATCCATTACGCGCCCTCCCCTCTGAATGTGCAGTCACGGCCGAAGCTGCCAAACTCCGTGAGGAGTTTGGGGAAGATCTCGTCCTTCGGACCTCTGCTCATGACCTTGCCGTCTGCGATGACTATAATCTCGTCGGCGAGCTGCATTATGCGCTCCTGGTGAGAGATTATGATGACACTGTTCGTCTCGTTCTTTGCAAGGCTCTTGAAAGTGTCAACGAGCATGGTGAAGCTCCAGAGGTCGATACCGGCCTCCGGCTCATCATAGATGGCGAGGTTTAAGTCTCTCGCCATGAGCGTGGCGATCTCTATACGCTTTACCTCGCCGCCGGAGAGCGATGAGTCGACCTCGCGGTTTAAATAGTCCATAGAGCAGAGACCTACGCGTGTGAGATACGAGCAGCACTCGTCCTCGGGAAGGTCCTTGCCTGCGGCAAGAGAAAGCAGGCTTCTTACAGTGAGGCCTTTAAAGCGCGGCGGCTGCTGGAAAGCATATCCTATACCGAGCTTTGCCCTGTCAGTGACACTCATATTCGTAATGTCCTGACCGTTGTAGATAATCTGACCGGCTGTCGGCTGCTCAATACCCATGATGAGCTTCGCAAGTGTGGACTTGCCGCCGCCGTTGGGGCCGGTGATTACGACGAACTTACCCTCTTCAATTGAGAGATTAAGACCCTCAATTATGTGAAGGGAGCCTGAGCCGTCCTCATTATCCACTTTGAAAGAAAGGTTTTTAAGTTCTAACATCGGTTCTCCTTAAAGCTGCTCGAGAATCTTGTCGAAAGCGGCATCTATGCCGGGCTTGTCCATGCCTACGGCCTTGCCCTCGTCAACGAGTTCTGCTGTGTGCGGGTCAACCGGAAGTGTCGCAAGTACGGGGACTCCGAGTTCAGCGGCTATCTCCTCTGCCTTGCTCTTTCCGAATATCTCAATCTTTTTGCCGCAGTCGGGACACTCGACATAGCTCATGTTCTCAACGACGCCGAGAATCGGCACGTTCATCATCTTGGCCATATTGTAGGCCTTCTTGACTATGAGTTTTACGAGATCCTGAGGTGTGGCAACAATAACAATGCCGTCAACGGGAAGGGACTGATATACGGTGAGGGGTACATCGCCCGTTCCGGGAGGCATATCCACGAACATGTAGTCGACATTGCCCCAGTTTACGTCTGTCCAGAACTGGTTTATGACGCCGCTGATGACGGGTCCGCGCCATACTACGGGCTTCTCCTCGTCATCGATGATGAGGTTTATCGACATTACCTTGATGCCGTTGCCGGCAATGGCCGGTTCAATACCGAGCTCAGTACCGACAGCCTGGTCGTGCAGACCGAAAGCCTTCGGTATTGAAGGTCCGGTGACGTCGGCGTCGAGAATGGCTGTGTTGAAGCCTCTCTCAGCGCTCTCGCAGGCCAGCATGGATGTGACAAGTGACTTGCCGACGCCGCCCTTACCGGACGCAACGGCAATAACCTTGCCCACGCTGCTGTTTACGTTCAAAGGCTGAAGAAAATCTGCTTTTTCGCACTTGGATTCACAGGTGCTGCAGTCATGTGTGCATTCTGACATAATGTCATCTCCCAATTTATGTAATATTTTTATTCCTTACTCATGCGAAGTCTTTTGAAGTGCTCAGTGAGGATTGATCCGCACTCCTCCTCAAGGACTCCGCCTGTCATCTGCGGTTTATGGTTGAAGGGCAGTTCGTTGAAGTCGATTACGCTTCCGAAACAGCCCGCTTTGGGGTCCCATGCCCCGAAGTAGACATTCTTTATGCGGGCATTTACTATTGCACCCGCGCACATGGGACAGGGCTCGAGCGTGACGTAGAGGTCACAGTCCCAGAGACGCCAGCCGCCGAGCGCCTTGCAGGCGGCGTCTATGGCGACGACCTCCGCGTGGGCGAGGGCATTCTTCTGTCCCTCGCGGCCGTTGTGACCGCGTCCGACGATTTCACCGTTTCGGACGACAACGGCCCCCACGGGCACCTCGCCCTCGGCATCAGCCGCTCTCGCCTCGGCGAGCGCTTCCCTCATGAAATACTCAGCATCCATCAGCCTACCCCCACATAGTGTACGGTCTCAAGGCAGATTTTTGCGAGGTAAATGAGCGACGCCGTAAACGGTATGGAAAGTACGGCGAAGACATAGGGCTCCCACCTGTACTTATTCTCAATATGAAGTTCGTGACGTTTCTTGTCCACAATCCACACGATGGCGAGTAGGCCTAAAAGCGCGCCGACAATGTTTATTGTGGCAACTATGGCGATGTAGAGCCCGCTGCTCGCAACGACATTTAAAGCCGTGAGTGAAGTGGCATAGAAGTTGTTCAGAAGATGTATGATGATACCCGTCCAGATACTGTCGGTCTGGATGACAGCCCAGGAGATTACGATTCCGAGGAGGAATGCAAAGGGAGCCTGCATGACGTTGCCGTGCATGAGCCCGAAGAAGATTGCGCTTACGATAATGGCAAAAATGTCGCCGTATTTGCGCAGCGACTGGAGCATTACTCCGCGGATTGCGAACTCCTCGACAAAGGCCGGAACCAGTGCGACAGAAAAGACCTGCCACAGATAGCCGGCAAAGGATTTCGGATCGGGCATCTCGGCAATATCGAACTCAAAGCCCACAGCCTCCATTCCGAGGGCCGCAAGACTTACGAGAACATTGCTCACGACCACCGTCAGGAATGCAAAGAAAACGAAAGCCACAGTCAGGCTTTTGCTCTTCGGCGCACCAAACGGTATGGAAAGATCCTTTCTCCGGATAAGCTTCAGGATGAGCCAGGCAATCGAGAAAGGAATCATGATTGCAAAAATTGAGTATAAGGCCTGTACAATATTGTACATGGCCTCAGATGTAAGGATATAGTCGACCAAGGGCGTCTTCTTTATCAGGTAGACATAGAGGTCGGAAAACTTATTGAAGCCGAATGCGGCAATACCGATAACGGCCGTCACGAGCATGAGCTCGATGACAGTCTTTCCGTCCATCTTCTGACGTGTCTTTTTCGGCGCGTCGGGAAGATCGTATTCTATGCTGATGAATCCGTATTCGGTCATGGGATTCTCCTTACGTGTTAAATGGCACGCCCGGCGGGATTCGAACCCACGACCTTCCGCTTAGGAGGCGGACGCTCTATCCTGCTGAGCTACGGGCGCGCATGCTAAAAGATTTTACCATTATTATGTAATAGTGTCAAATATATAACGAATTCATATATATAGTATAAAAACTTGAATTCAGGCAAATATATAGTATAATATTAGCATATCAAGGAGGGCTTATTACATGAGAACTTTTAAAAGAATCATTGCCTTGACACTTTGCCTTGTCATCGTATTCTCTTTTGCGGGCTGCAAGAAGAAGAAACCCGCCGAGGAGCCCACGACGAAGGCGACAACAACAGCCGTCAAGCCCGCGGACTACAATCCGCTCACGGGCGAGGACGATTTCGACAAAGACTGCATAGGCAAACGCCCCATCGCAATAACAATCCAGAATTCCGAAGCCCGCTGCAGACCCCAGTGGGGACTCTGCTCGGCTGACATCGTCATAGAGGGCGAGGTCGAGGGCACGGCGACCAAATATCTCTGGCTCTTCGCCGACATAAGCAAGTGCGAGAAGGCCGGACCCTTCCGTTCAGTCCGCCGTGACTTCGTCGAGCTCGCCGAGGGCTTTGACGCCATCCTCGCACACTGCGGATGGTCCTCAGGCTCATCAATCGGTGCCGCCGAATACTTAACCAGCACGGGCTATGACCACATTGATTCCCCCGTACGCTGGGGCAATGTAGCTCCCAACGGAGCAGTCGGTGTAGGCCAGGAATACTGCTCATACACAAATGCCGAACTCATAACTGAAGCAATTGAAAAGCACGATTTCCGCACAAAGACCGATGAAGCTTATCTCCATCCCTTCTCATTCTATGATGAGGCTACTGAGCTTAAGGACGGCAAGTGCTCAAGCATAGCTTTCAGAATCGGCAACAACGATGCCAAGTTCACATGGAAAGACGGTGCCTACTACGGTTCCTACTACGGAACTGACATGAAAGACAACGACGGAACACCCTACGGTGTAGCAAACGTCATCGTTCTCTACCTCAAGGGTATAACCTATCCGGATCACTACCGCTGTGACATGGACCTCTCCGACGGCACGGGTATCCTGGCCTCAAACGGCACCTATCAGGAGATTACCTGGACCAAGGGCGAAGGCCGTGACATGATTAAACTTCTTGACAAAAACGGCAAACCCATTAAAATCAACAAAGGTAAGTCCTACATCGCCCTTTGCAGACTTTCAAACGCTGACAGGACGGAAATTACCGAGTAAACAAACGGGGGATATCTTTTGGATAAACTTAAGAACCTGCCTCTCAAATGGTCGATTACCCTGGCTCTGCTTGTAGCTACGCTGTTTATGGCGATTTTCGCCACAGCCTACAAACTGCCGCAGATCTACAAATATGAAAAGGACCTCGCCGGACGCAACACCGCGAAAAACAACGAGGAATTCCTGAAAAAGTCCATCATCGAGGACGAGGACGAAGCGCCTTACCTCGAGACGGGCATAAATAACTATTTCTATACGGCCAATTACAGCGGCGATATCACCTTCTACCGCTTCAACGGCGAACAGTTCAAGAAGGTCCGCAGCTCATCCTCGGCAAAGGTCAAACTGCCGGGCACGAAGAACGAGGTAACGGTCTACTTTATCCGCAACAATGAAGAAGTCATAGGCATCGGCGTCTACAGCAACAAGAAGGCCAAAGAAAAGCCCTACGCCTTCCTTAAAGTGATACAGAACAACATAACCGAAAACTATGACTATATAGCCTTCGTGGATTACACGGTCGAGGACTACTACAGCAACGACAAGACTTACGAGTCCGCATTTGCCTTCTCAAAGAACAATTCCGAGACAGAGGTCATCTTCGAACTCGATCCCAAGACATCTTTCATCCCTATAGACCTCATCGAGGAGCGTAAGGACGGTTTCTACTTCTTCAAGAAGAACGCCGAAAAGGACGGCTACGGTCTCTATCTCCAGACGACCGTCTCCGGCAAGGAAGTCACCATCTCCGAAAACATCGCTCTTCCCCATGCTTTTGTAAAAGACGGCGACCTGCTCCTGCTCGAGTATGCCGACATCTACAGGGAGGAACTGAGCCTCCAGAGCACAACGAAGTTCATCCTCACACAGGTCACGGGTATCACGACAGACTACAGACGCGAGTTTGAGTACGAGCCCGAGACATATATCGTAAAAGGCAACTACATATTAAGTCCCGAAGAAAAGATTCTATACGATGTAATCGGCGACACGGTCCAGGCTGTCCGCACTGAAGTCTCGCTTGAGGGTATCACGGACTTCGCTCTCTCAGACGGCGCAGCAAAGATAGCCCTCATCGGACATGTCGGCACGGAGGCTGACAAATTCGTCTTCTTCGAATTTGCCACAAACCGCGCGGCGACATTCTCAGGCAAG
This sequence comes from Clostridia bacterium, assembly GCA_017451425.1. GTDB lineage: Bacteria > Bacillota > Clostridia > Oscillospirales > Acutalibacteraceae > UBA1227. Next base: position 20,498 of record JAFSPP010000003.1, read on the forward strand.
GACATCTTTATGCCGAACAACGAAAACATAGCTTTCTACACTGAAAACTTCGTAGGTTTCCTGTCACCGGCTTCCAACTCAAACTACTGTAAGAATGTGATCATCCCCTGGGAAGATCTCTTCTGATAAAAAAATAAAGGCCACCCGGAATGAAGTTGTCAACTAAAAGTAGACACTAAAAAGGTCCTAATACCCCAGTTCGGTTCGATACTGAACTGGGGATTTTCCTTTGCACTTGGTTGAATAACGCTCATTGTTGAAATATTGCACGTATTCATCAATAAGTTTTGGAACATCATTTGATTCCTTTAAATTAAA
>JAFSPP010000024.1 GCA_017451425.1 Clostridia bacterium
ATAATTGGACAGTAGCGCAAGCATAAACAGAAGTCAAGGTCTTTAGAGCGCAGCGTGCCTTTACTTCTGTTTTGGTTGTGCTACACAAAAAAAAAGAAAGTAGACACTTTTTTAAGTGTCTACTTTCATCTTACACCTTCACAGCCGAGGGTGCTTTTTTATTATCAGTAATTAAGCCAGCCGAAGTCTGTTGAGGTGGCCAGGTTCTCTGCGCCGTAGAGGAAGAGGACATCGGTTATTTCGTTCTCTTCGAGGAGGTCCTTTACGGAGTTTCTGTAGTAGCGAAGGTCGACGAGGATTATTTCCTCGTAGTTCTCGGCGAGCATTGTGGCAAAGCAGTGTGAGTAGGAGTCCTTGATTATGAGGAGCTTCTTTCCGTTCTCGTTCGTGTCATTGTGGATGACGGTCAGGGGATGGTTGCCGTTTAGGAAGACCTCGTATTTGTCGTCCGACTGTGCTTTGTCATCAAAGAAGAGCGAGCCGTATTCCTCGTCGCCGATGGTGACGGAGTACTTCGAAGGCTTCTGGCACTCGTAGATGTCTATGGTGTCGGGTTTCTTCAGCCAGAGACCGCTCTTTGCGTATGAGGTGCCGTAGAAGCCGTCTATTGTGCGGGAAGATGTAAATGTCTCCGGTGTCAGTCCCTCCTTGTCACAGAAGGCCTGGTAGAGGAGAAGGGCACCTGCTGAGGTGATATGGTGGTCAGTCTTGTAGTAGAGCTGTTCCTTGTCCTTGTTTGCTTTGAAGGTCTCGCGCAGGTCTATGAAGGTGAAGTTGTCATAGCCTGTCGGCATTCTGTCGAGAAGGAAGTCATCATAGTAGTCCTTGTGGACCTTCGGAAGCTTGTCGCTCATAATGTAACCGGTCTGCGGTACAACCATGAGTGTGCAGTCTGCTTTGGTGTCCTGTGAAAACTGCAGGATTCTGTTTATGTTCGCGAGCGCGTGCGCCTCATTGAAGTCGGCCGGCGCGGCGATCAGGTAGCCGTCCTTGCCGGAGTAGATACCGCTTGCGCCGTTTAATCCGACGGCAAGGCGGGCATAGGAGTACGCGCCGACCCACTTGTCACGAAAAGCGAAGTGGTCAGCGACATAGGTGTCAAAACCGCTCATGAAGCTGCCGTCCGTAATGGTTTTAAAGGTCGCTTCCGGGAACGTCGCGAGAACTCGCTTTTCGTTTGCGGATGACGCCTTTTTCGGCAGGAGCAGTGTGAGTACCGAGAATATTAAGATGAAGGAGCAGAAGACTATCGTCAGTATGCGCTCTTTTTTCATATATTCTCCTTTAGAATCTGAAGTACAGGAACGGGTTGTATGTGGAGGTCACGAGCGCCGCCGTACAGAGTACGAGGGCAAAGATGACCAAAGCGGTTTCTATGTAAGGCATGGCCTTGTCATCCTTGTGTTTTGTCCAAAGGTTCTTTGCTACGGGCAGCGAGGCGAAGGCTGCGATGACAAGGAGAGGAATGTATGTGACAATCTCATACATCGCGTTGTTTGAAACGCCAAAGCCTCCCGTGAACAGGCCATGGAAGAAGGCTGTCAGTTCCGTCATATCGGTGAACTGGAAGAGCATCCAGCCGAGCATGACAATCACCATGGCGTAGATATGGCGCAGGAAGCGCGGAGAGCGCTCCAGAACCTTTTTGAGAAACAGTTTCTCGATTATCAGCAAAATGCCGTAATAGAGGCCCCAGAGGACAAAATTCCACGATGCGCCGTGCCAGAGTCCGGTGAGGGCCCAGACGATCATTATGTTGAGTATCTGCCTTGCGGCGCCTTTTCTGTTTCCACCTAAGGGTATATAGACATACTCCTTAAACCAGGTGGAGAGTGACATGTGCCAGCGGCGCCAGAACTCCGTAATGCTCTGTGAGACATACGGGTAGTTGAAGTTTTCGAGGAAGGAGAAGCCGAACATGTTGCCGAGGCCTCTCGCCATGTCCGAATAGCCGGAGAAGTCGAAGTAGATCTGGAACGAGAAGGCAAACATGGCGACAATGTGACCGGGTATACCCGAGGCATCACCCTCAGCGACGAGGGCGTCAAAGAGCGCGCCCATGTTGTTCGCTATCAGCACCTTCTTGCAGAGACCTATGACAAACAGGCGGACACCGTTTGAGAACATCTCAAACGTTTCCTTCCTGTTTTCAAGCTGAAGTTCAATGTCCCTGTAGCGGACGATGGGTCCGGCAATGAGCTGAGGGAACATCGTGACATATGTGCCGAACATTACTATGTTCTTCTGCACCGTGCACTTTCCGCGGTAGAGGTCGATGAGATACGACATTATCTGGAAAGTGTAGAAGGATATGCCTATCGGCAAAGCGACCGTCTTCACCGCGACATTCGAGAAGAATGTGTTTATGATTCCGGTGAAGAAACCTATGTACTTGAAGTAGCCGAGAAGCAGAAGGTTTATGATTATGCCTATGATGAGGAACAGTTTCTTTTTCTTCTCATACTTCGACATGAGGAGGCCGACAATATAGTTGACCGTAATGGAGAAGACCATGAGAAGTATGTAAACAGGCTCACCATAGCCGTAAAAAAACAGACTGGTCAGAAGCAACCAGCCGTTTTTAAACTTACGCGGCAACAGGTAATATACTGCGAGTGTTATTACGAGAAAGAAAAAGAGAAATGTAATACTCGAGAATATCATCCTGTCACCACCTTTGTTTAGTTTTTATCTTTGCTTATTTGTTAAAGATTTCTTCCATTTCAGCATGCTGATCCGAGAAGAAGAAGGCGACATAGTTGCCTTCGGTAATGATGTTGCTTTCAAGGGCAATGCTGTGGCTTATCTTGTCATAGGATTCGGACTGGTTGAGGATGTCCGTACGATGCTGCTGAAGCGCGGTTGCGACTTTGTAGGCGGCAGTTTTGCTCGGGGCTTCGATTATAATCGCTTCGCCCGGAAAAGCTGCATCGGTTATTGTGAAAGATACGCCCTTGGCAGCTTTGACGTCAGTGGCATCGATGCCGTAGAGTTCGGGAATTCTTTCAGCCTTGAGTTCTATAGCATCGTTGTCTTTTACGAGTTCATAAATCTGTGTGTAGATTGCGTTTATGTCTTTGTTTTTGCTTTCTTCTTTTTCGCCGGAGCCGCCCTTTGAGCAGGCTGCGAAGCAGAGGCAGAGTGTGAGTGCGAGAATTACTGCGAAGATTCTTTTCATTGTTTTATCCTCCTCAGATTACCATGTGGGATCTGCGCAATGGTTCATGTTGTAGTCGGCCCAGGCTTTTGCGCCTTCGCTTGAGAGGTGGATACCCATGGCACCCGGGTCGCTGCAGTATTCGTCTTTTAAGTAACCGGCGTCATTGAACATGACGGAGGCTACATCGACAAAGTACCAGTTGTTCTCTTCGGCCATCTTCTTGAGGCCCTCGTTGTATGCCTTTATGCCGGCGTTGTTGAGTACCTTACCGCGCTTGCCGTCCTGTGATGCGATGATGGGTGTCATTGACTGGATGTAGATAAGTGCGCCGTCATTGTTGTCAACGATGAGCTGGCAGAGCTGTCTCATCTGGTCAACAGCGCCTTCAACACCGACGCGGTTTAAGTCGTTCATGCCGAGCATAATGTATACGCGCTTTCTGCCGTCGAGCTGTTTCCAGATTTCGGCAGGCCAGCCGTTTTGTGCCGTTGCCGTGCTCTGGTCGAGCGCGTTTGTTGTGCCGTAGTTTCCGTAGCAGAGATATTTCATGCCCGGAATACCGTCGTACATCATTATCTTAAGACCGGTGGAGTCACCGATGAATACGGCTTCGTTGAAGTAATTGGGGTTCTTTTTCTGAGCCTCTTCCCAGGCGAGGTAGGGGACTTCGCCGCCGACAGGCTTCGGAGCTTCGGTCGTGGTCTCGCTCGTCTGCTCCTCTGTCGTCTTCTGAGGCTGTTTTGTTGTCTTGGGGTCTGTGTCCTTGTCCTTGCCGGACAGAGCCACTACGAGCACGACCGCGACAATTACGATTACGAGGCAGGCGGCGATGGCCGCTATGGCCTTCGGGTTTTTGGAAAGTCCTGATGCCGTGACACGTTTTCTCTGATACATGTTTACACCTTCACTAAGTTTATCGATACTTAAAGTACATATAGATTTTAATAACCGAGGTGTAAAAAGTCAATGAAATCGGCAGAAAAACCAATATGTTGTATTATATTGTCTCTGTGGTATAATATATATTGTATTAATTGGGGATAGGTGGGATTTTTTCTGGCTAACAGGAAAAAGTCTGACAGTCGTGCCAAAAGAAAGGCTGAGACAGCCAAAAGGCTTGAGGCGGAGAGGAAACAGAATCCGCCTCAGACACAGAAGAAACAAAAACAGACTCCGCAGAAACCGGCAAAGATTTCAGTAAAGGTTGCTGAGGGGTCTTCTGTTGTTGCGCCGAAAAAGGAAGTAAAGGTAAAGACTGCGGAACCGAAGCCCGAAAAGAAAAGGACTGAAGAACAGCCGAAGGCTGAGAAGGAGGTTGAGGAAAAGAAGCCCAAGGCAGAGGAGAATAAACCCAAGACTGAAGAGAAGAAGCCTGAGGAGCCTGTTGTTTCAGAGGAGAAGACTGAGGCCTCAGAGCCGGAAGTACCCGCTGAGGTGATGATGAATCCCTTCTCCAATACCAGGATTCTGGTGGCGGCTGCCTCAGTTCTTGTATTCTCAATAGTGTTCAACCTCTGTGTACACGCTGTAGGCAACACCGTTATTCCCGTTCCCACGACCGCCAAGGTCACTGCCGCGACAACCGTCACGACGACCGAGGCGACGACAGAGGAGGAGACTGAGCCCGTTACGCAGGCGCCTGAGGCCGTCTATACAAGGTCTGCGGGTTCCGATGCTCCGGTGGCACCTTCGCCGGAAAAGCCGAAAAGCGTATTCCTTTCAATTCCTTATGTCAGCCAGCTGCCCGCATATCCGACGGGCTGTGAGGCCGCCTGCGCGACCATGCTCCTCCGCTTCTGGGGTATCGGCGCCTCGCTCGATTCCGTTGTCGCGTCAATACCTCGCGGTGACATACACGACAAAAACGGCAAGCCCTATGGTCCCAGCATATATGCGAAATTTGTCGGAGACCCGCGCTGCAGCTATACTGACAAGACTCCGGGTTACGGAGCCTTCTCACCCGTTATCACAAGCTACCTCTGGGGTTTTGTGGGTTCAAACTATGTTGTAAAGAACGTCTCGGGAAGTTCCCTTTCGGACCTTTGCGGATATCTGGACAAAGGCTGTCCGCTCATAGTCTGGGCGACTTATAATATGAAACAGCCCACCACCTGTAACTGGTGGTATGTTGAAGGTACGGACCAGTACTTTGAATATCCCCGCGGAACCCACGTATTTGTACTCTGCGGCTACAGTTCAGGCGTCGTAAACCTCATGGACCCGTACGGAAAGGGAGTCGTCACTTATTCACAGTCCCTCTTCTCAAGCAGGTACAACCTTCTCGGCAGGCAGGCGATTGTCATAATGCCGGTTGAACAGACCACAGAGTCTACGACTGAGAAGACGACCACGAAGAAAACCCCGGATCCGGTAATTCCGTCGACTACGGATGAATCCACAACGGATGGTACAACCGAGACGACCACGGATGAGTCCACGACGGACGGCACCACAGAGACAACCACTGCGGAGTCCACGACTGATACTACGACGGAAGCTCCTTCCGAGTAAAATAAAAAGCCACCCGGTCGGGTGGCTTTTTTATTGTCTTATAGTCTGTCTCTTAGTCGGGAAGAGCGAATACGGATTCAAGGACATCGTCCATTACTCCGTAGTACTCGGCCTTGTTTATGAACATACCGGCCCAGCCCTGGTGATCCCAGTTCTGCGGAGGCATAACCTGCCAGATACCCTTCTTCAGAGTGTCATTGCGGGTTACCTGAATCTCTTCAACACCTGCGGGTGCACCCATTGAAGGTACGTTTACGATACCGTCGTTGGGACGCCATGACTTCTCAACAAGTTCTGACTTCTTGATGTAGATGCCCATAATGAGGCCTGTGACCTTGAACATGGGGAAGATGTGCTTGTCGGGATACTGGAATCCCATCTTGCCCTTGTGTGTTCCGCATGCGGGGCGGGCAATGTAGTAGGTGTTCGGATTTGCCTTCCAGCCCTTGAGCATTGCGTCAGATACTCTGGGAAGCATCTCGTACCAGATGTTACCGCCGTTTACGGCAGCCTCGTATGCCTTGATACCGGCCTGCTTCTCAGCGTCGCTTGCCTTCTTTGCGCCCGGCTTTGTCGGATCCTTCATTGCGTTCCAGGGATCGAAGTAGAGGTCGTAGACATTGTGAAGGAGGTCGCCGCCCTTTGAGCCTGCTGTCATGAGGACTCTGGAGATTGTGTGGAGAAGCTTGTCACCCGCGAAAACGGTTGCGGATGTGCCGCGGTTTGTGGCGGAGAGTGTTGTTACACTGTGGATTAAGTTGCCTTTGCCGCCCTTGAAGAATTCGGATACTTCGTCTGCCGGTGTGGCGTCAAGTTCCTCTTTGGAACCTGCTTCCATAATCCATGAGAACATTGTGACTGTCGGGCCGCCGAATGAGTGACCGATGAGATTTATCTTAGCGTGGTCGCCCGGTGTGCCGAGGTCTTTGAGAACGCCCGGGTATGTACGGCCGAAACGGTTTATGCCGTGCTCTTTTGAGTGATATACACCGTAGTCGACAGTGCCGCCGAAGAGATAGGCGTAAAGCTCACAGGAGCGCTCCCACATGCCCGTGAAGGGACCGAGGGACGGCTGATAAACATCAGCGCCGCAGTCTTTTTCCCAGTGCTTTTCAAGGTCCTTGGTGAATGATCCGAAATATCTGTAGAGTTTGCTGAAATAGTTTTTCGGGTCAACGCCGAGGAATCCGTGTACAAGAATTATGGGGTAGTTGTTTGCCTTTGCTTTCATTGTAATTCCTCCAAGTTATCCAATATCCGAAGCTACGCTTTCGCTGAAAGCGGCGCCGGGTTTTGCCAGTGTGTCGTCAACGACCCGGTCTCCCTTTATAAGTTTTCCGGTCAGGAAGAGACGGTCAGTCTTGACGTAGTTTACAACCCCGAAGGGGTAGCATGTATAAATTAAAACCGTGTCAGGTTCAAAATTATCGTGTGAAGCGCGGTGGTCTGAAAATTTAAAGTCACTCGCTTTTATTACTTCCGCTTTTGTTATCTCGTAGGTGTAGTTTCCGTAGGGCATTTCGAGTGTTACGGTTATGCCTTTCGGAAAGTCGCCGTTTTTCGGGTCAAATTTCGAGAGCCCGACAAATACGGTCCGGCAGTGTCCCGCTATTATGGGACAGGTGGCGCTCTCATTCAAAGGAGTGGTCATGCCGGGGAGGGAACTGCACTTGTGCAGGCCCGCACCGAGGTTTAAACACTCGTCGCTCGTACCGAAGACTAGGTTGCAGTTTATGCCGAGTTCCTCGCTTGATACCCTGCCGATAATCTGCTTTGCACGGAATTCTTCAGTATGGTATTTCTTATCGAAGATTTCCGAGAGCAGGACGGTCGGAAGCTCCTCGGTCGTCGCGACCGTCGTTTTTGCGGGTGCGGTTGTTGTCGGCTCTTCTTTCTGAAGTCCTTTTCCGAAAACGACAATGACGAGAAGGACCGTCACAAGTACTATGAGACAGGAGATTGCTATAGTGAGCGGTAATCTTTTCTCTGCCATTTTCACACCTCATTGAATTCGTAACTTAAATTTTATTGTTTTTCAAATAAATTGTCAATGCCGTCAAATTATGATATATTTATTTACTGTATTTAAGATATTATAACCCGGAGATGAAACTACTTGGAGAATTACATCCGACTCCTGGGCGGCTACAAAGCCCTTAAAAAGAGAATAATCTTCATTGTTTTATCACTTGTCATAGTGTGCCTGCCGCTGGCGAAGGCGCAGCCTGAGCACAAGGCAGTGGCGGAGCCGGAGACGACGACCGAGGCGGTCACGGAGGCTCTGACTGAGGCACCCGAGCCCGAGGCAAAACCGGTTACCGTACGTCTAGAATCCGTCGAGAAGGATATCCGCATAGGCTTCTACGACGAGGACGGTGCCGTAATTACGGGCTATCGTTTTGAGGTTGTTGTCACCGATGCCAACGGCAAGGAGATAAAGGACGTCGACAACGACAGGGACGGATACATTGTCATCCTCGGTGTCACACCGGGCGAGGCCACCGTCACTCCGAGTCAGACAAAGGCATATGAGTTCACCGATGCCCCTTACAAAATCAATGTAAAGGACCACGTTGAGTATAAACCCATCCAGAACGTTGTCGTAAAGAATGACGGCGCCGACGTCAAGAAGGCTCCCGAGTCGCCCGTAGTCAAGGACACGGTTGAGTTCGTGCCGTCCGAGGTAAAGGAGACCACGGTCTACAAGACCCTCTCTGAAGCGGGTCTTACCGTGACAGATCCTTACTATGTTCCGGAGACCACGACCGCCGCTCCTCCCGAGACCACAACGGCCGACGGAGGCAGTGAGCCGGAGACTACGACGGTACCCGAAACCACAACGGCGGCTCCAGTCGATGACAATGCAAAACTCCTTGACTCCACAGGCAAGTATCAGCTCTACGTCAAAGAGGGCGACACCTACAGAGAGGCTCTGAACAAGGACTACTCCGCAGGCGCGACATTCTATATTGCAGAGGTCACGAAGACCTACTACGGCTGGCAGAATATCGACGGCAAGATGTACTACTACGACAAGAACGGCAACTATGTCACCGGCAACCAGGTCATCCAGGGTGTCCAGTATAAGTTCTCGCAGACAGGCGTGCGCGGAGGTACCCTCGGCGTGGATGTCTCGGTCTATCAGGGAAATATCAACTGGACCAAGGCAAAAGCCGCGGGCATAGACTTCGCCATAATCCGCCTCGGTTACAGAGGCTGGGGCTCGAACGGAAGCCTTAATATCGACACGAAGTTCCGTCAGAATCTCGCGGGCGCGAAGGCCGCCGGCATTAAAGTCGGTGTCTATTTCTTCTCGCAGGCCAAGACGGAGGTCGAGGCCGTTGAAGAGGCCTCGCTGTGCATACGCGAACTCGGCGGACAGGCACTTGACCTGCCGATCTTCATAGACACCGAGACCGCCGCCGGCGGCCAGGGCCGCGCGGACAACCTGACGACGGCTCAGCGCACGGCAGTGTGCGTGGCATTCTGCAACACAATTCAGAATTCAGGCTACAGAGCCGGTGTCTACTCAAACAAGTATTTCTACACGAGCAAGCTGAATACTTCTCAGCTGCTTCCGTTTACCATCTGGCTTGCCGAGTGGCCGTCCAATTACACGGCGGACTCAAAGCCCTCATATTCCGGCCGCTATGAAATCTGGCAGTTCTCCGAGCGCGGAGACGGAGCCACATACGGCATGGGAAGCAAGTATGTCGACATGAACTATTCGTAACGGAGGGAAATTTATGATTGCAAATGTTAAAAAATACGCCTCTGTATCCGGCCTCATCATAGGCCTGTTCTGGGCGCTCTGTTACTACCTGCTCTCAGTCCTGATCTCCGCAGGCTGGTTCCCTCAGCCTCTGGCTGCGGGCATACTGGTCGCGGCACCGCTTGTCATAACCGGAGGCGGCCGTCTGAAGGGCTTCATGGACTGTGCTTATGACAGGACGCTCTCAACCGTATTTCTCTTCTTTGCCTTCTACGCTTCGGCCCTGAGCCTGGACTTTGAGAACGAGAATTATTTCATTCTCATTTTCATCCCGCTCATCCTGCGCTGCTGCGGCAAAATCGCATTGTCGGTAATGCCCGCGTCAATAGGCAGTGACGAGGAGAAATTTCAGAAGACGGTGGACAATAAGAAACTGGCGGTATGGTTTGCGATTGTTATTATCGCTGCTGTACTCGGCACCGTGATTACGAAGTTTTACGGACTGGCGATAGTCGCCGGACTCAATGGTTTCTTCCTCACTCTCATGTATGCGTACAGAAAGAATGACGGTGTCTCGGAGAGCGTTGTCGACTACGCCATGATAAACGGCGAAGCATGGGCATTTATGATGTTCGCGCTCGTCAATCCGTTCGTTGATTACTTCATGAATAAAGTTCTTGCTTTTTAAACTTTTAAGTGTTATTATTATCAACTGTAATGACTAAGGGGAGGTGTAGACATGCCTAACATCAAATCAGCTAAAAAGCGCGTTAACGTTAACGCTTCCAAGGCGCAGAGAAACAAGTCTGCAAACACTGCTTTAAAGACTGCTCTCAAGAAGGCCAACGCTGCCATTGAGACAAACGCAGATAACAAAGACGAACTCGTAGCTGCTGCTGTTAAGAAGATTGACCAGGCTGCAACAAAGGGTCTCATCCACAAGAACAATGCTGCACGTAAAAAGTCAGCCCTTGTAAAGAAGGCCGCAAAATAAGTTATAAAAACAACCGGGATTGAGTTTCTCAATCCCGGTTTTTTTATTTGCCTATTTGTAGAGGAAGACCGCAGCCTCATACGGGCGGAGGAAGAGCTCGTCACTGTCTCCGCTCGGCTTGTCCGGATAGTTGTAAAGGGCGATGAATTCCTCGTCGAGCGAGAAGCCTTTCGGTGCTTTGAAGTGCAGATTTTTGTCCGAGAAGGAACAGACGATAAGCGCCCTGTCCTTGTCGCGGGTCATCTCATAGCAATAGAGCTTTTTATTTCTCCTGAAGTGCTCCTTGTACTTTCCATAGATGAAGACCTTGTTGCTCTGTCTGAGCCGGAAGAGTTTTCTGTAGTAGTTGAGCACGGAGAAGGGATCTGCCTCGTCGGCGGCAACATTGATTGTCCTGTAGTTCTTGTTCACACCGAACCAGGGTGTTCCCGTGGTGAAACCGGCATTTGCCGATGAGTCCCACTGTACCGGTGTCCTGGAGTTTTCGCGGCTGGTCTTGTTGGCTATCTTAAGATATCTCTTCTTCGAGACACCGAACTTCCTGAAGACGCGTTCGTTGTTGAATGTCACGACATCCTTGAACTCGTCAAGCGAGTCCAGCTTATTGTTCACCATACCGATTTCCTGACCCTGGTAGATGAAGGGAGTGCCGCTCATGAGGAAGGCCGCAGTGGCCAGCATCTTGCCGCTCTCGTCGCGGAATTCCTCGCTGCCGTAACGGCTTATGACGCGCGGATGGTCATGGTTTTCAATGTACAGCGCGTTCCAGGCCTTGCCGTACAGCTTTGTCTGCCACGCGCCGAGAGCCTTTTTGAATTTCTTAAGCGAGAAGGGAAGGTGGATTGTGTCCGTCATGAAGCAGTCGGCATTCATGTGGTCAAAGCTTATCATCATGTCAAAGACCCTGTCATCGCCCGAGGTGAATCTGAGGGCGTCCTTTGCGCCCGTCATGGGTGACTCGGCAACGACAAAGCAGTCGTATTTATCTATTACATCCTCCCGGAATTCCTTTAAGTATTTCATGAGGTTGGGACCCTTGTTGTAGTGCTCGATACCGCATGCGATGGGCAGGGGGAAGCCGTTTGGGAAGTCCGGATCCTTGGAGATGAAGGTGATTACATCTTCACGGAAACCGTCCACTCCCATGTCCAGCCAGAAGCGCATAATGTCCTTGACTTCCTCGCGCACCTTGGGGTTGTCCATATTGAGGTCCGGCTGGCCCTTTGCGAAGGCATGCATATAGTACTGGTCACGCTCGGGCACATATTCCCAGGCACCGCCCTCAAAGAGTGAAGTCCAGTTGTTCGGAGGGCCGCCGTTTTTGCCGTCTTTCCAGATGTAGTAGTCGCTGTACGGATTGTCCCGCGATTTTCTGCTCTCCTTGAACCAGTAGTGCTCGGAGGATGTATGGTTCACCACGAGATCCATGATGATTTTCATATCTCTCTTGTGAGCCTCGTCCACTACCTGCTTAAAGAGGTCTGAATCGCCGAAGTCGGGATGGATGTCCTTGTAGTCCGAGACGTCATAGCCCCAGTCCGCGTTGGGTGAGGGGTAGATGGGCGAGAACCAGATGGCATTTACGCCGAGACTCTTAATATAGTCCAGCTTTTCGAGCACTCCGTAAAGGTCTCCGGCTCCGTCGCCGTTGCCGTCCCTGAAGGAGCGGCACCAGATCTGATAGACAACGAGTTCCTTATACCATTCGTTTGACATAACAATCCTCCTTTATGTGTACATTATAACATAAGGTGTGCTATAATGATTTCATAAAATCTACGAGAGGCGTATATGGAAATATGGGCTCACAGAGGATGCAGCTTCAGGCATCCGGAGAATACACTTGAATCATTCGAGGCCGCGGCGAAGCTTCCCGGACTTACGGGAATAGAGCTGGATGTTCAGCTGGCCAAGGATGGCGTACCTGTGGTGATTCACGACGAAAAGCTCGATCGTACCACCACAATGGTGGGCTATGTAAAGGACTGGGCCTTTACAGAATACGAAAAATATACGAAAATCCCCAGTCTGGAACAGGTACTCACACTCCTCAAACCCTATATGGATAAGGGTTTGCTGCTCAATATCGAGCTTAAGAATTCCGAGATAAGATACGAGGGAATGGAGCAGAAGGTCATGGATATGGTCTCCAACTTCGGTCTTGAGGATAAGGTCATCTACTCCTCCTTCAATTCGGACTCGACTAAATTGATAAAGGAAATGAACCCGGCCGCAAATGTGGCATGTCTCGGCGAGGACATAATCGACTGCATGAACGACTGCAATTTCAAAGTTCACGGTGACGCGGTTCACCCTTATATACGTAAGGTCAATCTGCCTCTCTTTGCTCTTGAGGGCACGAATGTGCGTGTCTGGACGAAGGAACCGCTTTTCCCGCACGAGCATTTCATGAGGGAACACGACCTGAAAAAACTTGAAAGCAAAGGTATAGCCGGTATCTTCCTGAACAATCCGGAAGATTACCTTAAAGTATAGGAGGTTACTGCCATGGCAAAATATTGTCCGAGCTGCGGAGCTGAGCTCGAAGAGAACGCGAAGTTCTGCAAGGCCTGCGGAGAGAAAATCGGCACGGGTGCCGCTGCGGGCGCTGCTGCAGGAGCAGCTGCGGGTTCGGTCTTTGACGGGGCCGCGGAAAAGCTCAAGGACCTTAACAACACCGCAGACTCAACATCCGAGTTTGATCCCGATGACATAGCGAAGAACAAGATCTTCGCCATCTTTGCCTATCTGGGCTGGCTCGTACTCATTCCCATCTTCGCCGCAAAGGAATCGAAATTTGCCCGCTTCCACGCGAACCAGGGTATAGTACTCGCCATAGCGTCAACACTCGGAATCATCCTCATCAGCCTGCTCCCGAGCATAAAAATCGTCTATCTGATAGCATGGCTGTTTGAACTCGCCGTATTCGCCCTTATGGTAATAGGCATTTACAATGCCGCAAACGGCAAGGCCAAGGATCTTCCCGTAATCGGCACATTCAGAATTTTAAATTACTGAGAAACAGCAAAGCAGCGTAAAGCCGGGTAAAACCCGGCTTTTTGCTTTTTTAAAAAAAGTGCTTGCATTTTAATATACTTTTTGTTAAACTAATTTTCGCTGTATTTTAGTGGCGTAGCCACAATTGTTGATAAGGAGGTGCCGAACAATGGCAAAATGCGAGTACTGCGGTAAAGACGTTTCTTTCGGCATTAAGGTTTCCCATTCACACAGACGTTCAAACAGAACATGGAAGCCGAACGTAAAAAGAGTTAAAGCTATCGTTGACGGTTCTCCGAAGAGAGTATACGTTTGCACACGCTGCCTTCGTTCCGGTAAGGTTCAGCGCGCATAAGACAGCTTAACGGGAGCTACGCTGTAGCTCCTTTTCATACAGCGGAATAGTGTAACGGTAACACGACTGACTCTGACTCAGTTATTTGGGGTTCGAATCCCTATTCCGCTGCCAGAAGAGACAAGGGACGAGCGACCGCTCGCCCCTTGTTTTTTGGTATATAATATACCGTTCGTCCCGAAAATCGTACCACTCGTTCAAAGATGCGAAAAAATGATTGATTTTCACATTGGTCGGGTATATAATGAAGTCAAACCGAACATTTGTATTAAGTGAGGATGAAATCATGGCAGATAAAAACAAGGCTCTTGAAACAGCTATAGCGCAAATAGAAAGACAGTACGGCAAAGGCGCCATCATGCGTCTCGGCCAGAACGCGAACCTGAACGTTGAGGCCATCTCGACAGGTTCCTTCACACTCGACGTAGCTACGGGCATCGGCGGTCTTCCGCGCGGCCGTATCATTGAAATCTACGGCCCTGAGTCATCAGGTAAGACAACTCTTGCTCTCCACGCCGTTGCCGAGGCCCAGAAGGCCGGCGGCGAAGCTGCGTTCATCGACGCCGAGCACGCTCTTGACCCTGTCTATGCCGCAAATCTCGGCGTAGATGTTGACTCGCTTCTGGTTGCCCAGCCGGACAACGGCGAACAGGCGCTTGAAATAGCGGAGTCACTTGTCCGCTCCGGTGCCATCGACATCCTTGTTGTCGACTCCGTCGCGGCCCTTGTTCCCCGCGCCGAAATCGAAGGCGACATGGGTGACTCACACGTAGGTCTCCACGCCCGTCTCATGTCCCAGGCACTGAGAAAACTCGCGGGCGCCGTCTCAAAGTCAAATTGTATCATTATCTTTATAAATCAGCTCCGTGAAAAGGTCGGCGTCATGTACGGCAACCCCGAGGTTACGACCGGCGGCCGCGCTCTCAAGTTCTACGCCTCAATGCGTATTGATGTAAGAAAAATCGAGCAGATAAAGGCTTCAGGCAGCGAGATCATAGGCACAAGAACCCGTGCCAAAATCGTCAAGAACAAGGTCGCTCCTCCGTTCAAAGAGGCTGAGTTTGACATCATCTACGGCCGCGGCATTTCAAAAGAGGGCGAGCTCCTCGACGCCGCAGTCTCACTTGACATCATCCACAAGTCCGGAGCATGGTTCTCTTACGGTGACCAGCGTCTCGGCCAGGGCCGTGAGAACGTCAAGGAATATATGCTCGCAAATCCCGACTTCATGGCCGAAGTCGAGCAGAAAGTCAAGGAGCATATCTCAGAACTCTCCAACCAGATGAAGGCCTCCTACAAGGGCGGACAAATCCACGAAACTCCCGTATCTGCGGCTCCCGCAGAGACCGAGGCTCCCGCTGTCGCGACAACTGCCGCTTCAGCAAAGGCTAAACTCGACATAACGGTGGACGATTAAAATGCTTCTTACGAGCTCCCACGGCAAGGGCAATAAAATTCACCTTCACATAGACGGTGAATACGCCATTACCACAACAGAACGCGTGTGGTATGAGTCGGACTTTTCCGACGGCTCCGAGATAACGGAGGAGGAGTGGGAAGAACTGTGCGAGACCATCAATTTTGAAAAGATGTACGAGCGCGCACTCGACCTGCTTGAACTCCGCGATCACTCGCAGCGGGAAATACTGAATAAACTTGTAAATAAATTCGGCCTGGACAAGAAGGAACAGGCAAAGCTCGTCTCGGAAAAACTGGCTGAGAACGGCCTGCTCGACGACGAGCATTTTGCCCGTGTCTATGCCGATGAACTGAAAAGAAAGAAGCACGTAAGCCCGGCGGGCCTGCGTGCTGCTTTGTCTGCCAAGGGCGTAGACAGAAAGATAATCGACATCGTCGTCGAGGAGGCGGAAATAGACCCGGTAGAGTCAATAGGCTGTCTTCTGGACACTAAATTCCGAAGTGCAGACCTCTTAAATGAGAAGGAATGCGACAAGGTCATAACATCTCTCTACCGCATGGGCTTTCTGCTTAACGACATAAAGACGGTCATAGGGGAGCGTCAGCATCAGATCCGTATAGACCTTTTGGAAAAAACGTAGAAATTCGACGCCTAAATTCTACACCCGACGGACGTGACTGTCCTTGAAAAGAGCGCTTTATTAAGTTAAAATGTAAGTAAGCAATAAGAGAAAAGGAGTCTTTAAATTGCCTCTTACACTTTATGACAACTACCTTAAAAATTTCATATCTGACGAAGAAATCCGGGGTATGCAGGCCGAGGTTACGGCTGCGCATGAACTCTTGCATTCAGGCAAGGGCCCCGGAAATGATTTTATAGGCTGGGTTGATCTCCCCGAGAATTATGACAAAGAGGAGTTCGCCCGCATAAAGGTTGCCGCGGACAAGATAAAGAAGAATTCCGAAGTTCTTGTCGTTATCGGTATCGGAGGTTCCTACCTCGGTGCCCGCGCGGCCATCGAGTTCTGCAAGTCGCAGAACTACAATCTCCTCTGTAAGGACACACCGCAGATTTTCTTTGCCGGCAATACCATAAGTTCAACGACCCTCAATGAGGTGATGGACCTGGTAAAGGGCAGAGACTTCTCCGTAAATGTCATCTCGAAATCCGGAACGACAACTGAGCCGGCAATAGCCTTCAGGGTATTCCGTGAACTCGTCGTTGAAAAGTACGGCGAAGAGGGTGCGAAGGACCATATCTTTGTAACCACCGACAAGGCCCGCGGAACACTTAAGGCCCTCGCCGATGAGGTCGGTTACGAGACCTTTGTCGTACCCGACGACGTAGGCGGCCGCTACTCCGTACTTACGGCTGTCGGACTTCTTCCGATAGCAGTCGCGGGCATAGACATAGACACCCTTATGAAGGGTGCTCAGGACGCCCGCGCCGCCTTTATGAACCCGTCCGTTGACGAGAATGACTGCTACAAGTACGCCGCCATCCGCAACGTACTCGCCCGCAAGGGTAAGACTGTTGAAATGATGGTTTCATATGAGCCCTCATACACCATGATGAACGAGTGGTTCAAGCAGCTCTACGGTGAGTCGGAAGGCAAGAACGGCAAGGGACTTTTCCCGGCATCCGCCATCTTCTCAACTGACCTCCATTCACTCGGTCAGTATATTCAGGACGGTCAGCGTCTCCTCTTTGAAACCGTCGTCACCTTCAAAAAGCCGAATCGCGAGTACATCATCAAGGAAGACGCCGCAAATGTTGACGGACTCAACTTCCTCGCAGGCAAGGGTGTCTCCTTCGTAAACCGCAAGGCCTTTGAAGGCACCGTTTTAGCCCATAACGACGGCGGTGTACCCAACATCGTGCTTGAGGCTGAAACAATGGACGAGTATGAACTCGGCTATATGATTTACTTCTTCGAGAAAGCCTGCGCCATCTCCGGCTATATCCTCGGTGTGAACCCGTTCGATCAGCCCGGCGTTGAAAGCTACAAGAAGAACATGTTCGCACTGCTCGGCAAGCCGGGCTATGAGAGCGAAAAAGCCGCTCTCGAAAAGAGACTCGGAATTTAACTTCATTTCAATATATCTACAGGGAGGTCGATACTCATGGTATCACTTATCATCGGTCGCAAGGGCACCGGCAAAACAAAGCACCTTATCGAAGAAGTAGCTGCTGCACGCGAAGCTTCAAACGGAAACGTAATCTGTATTGAAAAGGGCAGCAAGCTCCGCTATGACATCAAGACAACCGTACGTCTTATTTCCGCTGAGGAGTTCAGTATCTCCGGTTATGACGCTTATTACGGTTTCCTCGCAGGCATGTGCGCGGATGACTTTGACATCACCGATATTCTCTGCGACGGAACACTTAAAATCGGTGGTCCCATCGGTCCCGAACTCGTTGAATTCTTCAGAAAAGTTGCAAAACTTTCAGACGCAACCGACACAAAATTCGTGTTTACGATTTCAGCGGATGAAGAGGAACTCCCGAAAGAGATCTTCGAATGCTGTCAGAAGATCTGAAAATAGAGTGAAAAGGGCGGAAGGCCGATTGCCTTCCGCCTTTTAAATATTTATTGACTTTTAGTCTTACAGATATTATAATTCACTATGCGCGTAAAGGCGGTGACTTCATGTTTGAAATAGATCTGAAGCCTCTGTTCAATGAACCGGGTGCGAAACTTGATATCGATCACACTCTCGATTTGTCGGATCTTGAGTTTTCGGACACGAAGCCGTTTACGACCCCTGCAGCCATAAAGGGTGTCGTGAGAAACGATACGGGTATCGTATCGATGAAAGCCGTTGTCACTGTTTTATATTCCGGAAACTGTGACCGTTGCGCGAAAGAGGTAACCAGAGAGTATACCGTTTCGATGGAACATACTTTTGTGACCGAGTTGAATGACGACCAAAACGACGAGTTTATGCTCGTGCCAACCATGCGTTTCGACTTGGAGGGACTGGCGACTGAAGATGTTATTCTCGGTTTACCTACCAAGTTTCTTTGCGAAGAGGACTGTAAAGGAATCTGTCCGACTTGCGGAAAGAACTTAAATGAAGGTCCGTGCGGCTGTAAAAAAGAGATTGATCCGAGACTCTCGGCACTCGCAGCGCTGCTTGCGGACGAATGATAATGATATTTCGAATTTTGATAGGAGGGTTACAAAATGGCAGTACCGGCTAGAAGAGTTTCTAAAGCTCGTCGCGACAAGAGACGTTCAAGCGTTTGGAAGATGGACGCTCCTGAGCTTGTAAAGTGCCCGCAGTGCGGCGAATACAAGCGCCCCCACAGAGTTTGCCAGGCTTGCGGCTATTATAACGGCAAACAGGTAATCGTAAAGGACTAATCAAAATTTCTTTAGAGATTAAAGGTGGAGAAGGGGAACCTTCCCCGCCTTTTAGTCTTTTTCGATGCAGTTTTTCCGAAAGGAGGGTTTTTAATGGCGGCTTATGTAAAAGGTGTTGAAGCAGGCTCGCTTGCCGAGGCTCACGGTATTACCGCGGGTTCCACTCTGCTTAAAATCAACGGACATGAAATAGTTGATGTGCTTGACTACCGTTTCTTCATGGTGGACGAGCAGCTTAAAGTCGTCTACAGGACCCCGAACGGAAAGATGAGAATGGTGCTCATCGAGAAGGATGAGTACGACGATCTCGGCATAGAGTTCGAGACCTATCTCATAGACAAGCAGCACTCGTGCAAAAACAAATGCATATTCTGCTTCATAGACCAGCTGCCGAAAGGCATGAGGGAGAGTCTCTACTTCAAGGATGATGACTCACGCATGTCCTTCTTCTACGGCAACTATATTACACTGACGAACTTAAACGATGCGGACATAGAGCGCATCATAAAAATGCATATAAGCCCGGTCAATGTATCTGTTCACACCATGAACCCGCAGCTTCGCTGCTTCATGATGAACAACCGCTTTGCGGGAGACAGTCTGCGGTATCTGAAGGTGCTTGCGGAAGCGGGCATAAACATAAATACACAGCTCGTGCTCTGCCCCGGAATAAACGACGGGGAGGAGCTCGAGTACTCGATAAGACAGCTTGCGGCTCTCGGGCCTTCGGTGCAGAGCATTGCGTGCGTACCGGTAGGTCTGACAAAGCACCGTGAAGGACTGCCGGAGATAAAGGGCTATACGCGTCTTCAGGCGAGGAAGGTCGTGGAGATGGTTGACCGTCTCGCGCTTGAGATGTTCATAAAGCACGGCAGACGTCTCTGCTACGCAGCCGATGAGTTCTACATCCTGGCGGACATGCCCATACCGGATGAGGAATACTACGAGGACTATCCTCAGCTCGACAACGGCGTTGGCCTCATGCGTCTCTTTGAGACAGAGGTGAACGAGGCTCTCGCAGATGAGAAGTTCAGGCGGATTGAGTACCCTTCAAGAGTGACGATTGCGACCGGCAATGCCGCGGCGCCTTTCATAGATCGCATGGCAAAGAAGGTCACGGCACTCTACGGCAGAAAATTTGATGTGCGCGTCAAGGCAATAGAGAACATCTTCTTCGGCGACAGCATAACCGTTGCCGGCCTTTTAACGGGCGAGGACATAATAAGGCAGCTCAAGGGCAGAAGACTCGGATCGGCCCTGTTTCTGCCGAAGGTCGCGCTGAGAAGCGGCGAGACCGTTTTACTTGACGATGTATCTGTCGAGGATATCTCACGGGAACTCGGTGTTCCGGTTGTCGTGGTGGATAACGACGGAGCTGAATTTGTAGAAAAACTGATGGAAAAAGCAGAGGAGGTGGAATAATGTCGAGACCTGTAGTGGCCATTGTCGGCCGACCCAATGTGGGAAAATCCACTCTTTTCAATAAACTTGTAGGCAAAAGACTTGCAATCGTAGATGACACACCCGGTGTCACTAGAGACCGTATCTACGGCGATTGCGAGTGGACGGGACGCAGTATGCTCCTTGTCGATACCGGCGGTATAGAGCCTTATTCGGATGACATTATTCTGTCCCAGATGCGCCGTCAGGCGCAGCTTGCAATCGACTCGGCGGATGTCATAGTCATGCTGACCGACATACGCGACGGAGTCGTTGCGACCGACAAGGAAGTTGCGGCAATGCTGCAAAAGAGCGGCAAGCCGATAGTGCTTGCAGTAAACAAGTGCGATACGACAGGCGAATTGCCGCCTGATTTTTATGAGTTTTACAACCTCGGACTCGGCGACCCGATAGCGGTCTCCGCAAGCCACGGCAGGGGAACGGGCGACCTTCTCGACGCCGTCCTTGCGCATGTGCCTGAGGCGGAAGAGGAGGAGTATGACGACGATACGATAAAGGTCGCCGTCATAGGAAAGCCTAATGTCGGCAAGTCCTCCCTGGTTAACGCCATATGCGGCGAGAACCGTGTCATCGTGTCGGACATAGCCGGCACGACCCGCGATGCCACAGACACCGCAGTTGAAAACGAATACGGTAAATTCGTTTTCATTGACACGGCGGGCCTTCGCCGTAAGTCAAAAGTTGATGATGCCATCGAGAAATACAGCGTCATCCGCGCCCGCATGGCTGTCGAGCGCGCCAATGTCTGTGTCATCATGATTGACGGTACGGAGGGCTTTACCGAGCAGGACTCAAAGGTTGCGGGCATAGCCCACGAACTCGGCAAGGCCTGTATTATTGCTGTAAACAAGTGGGACGCTGTCGAGAAGGACGGCGAGACCATGCAGAAAGAGCGTAAGAAACTCATGAATGACTTCTCATTCATGTCCTACGCTCCGATAATCTTTATTTCCGCAAAGACAGGCCAGCGTCTGCCGCAGCTCTTTGAGCTTATCAAATTCGTCGACGATCAGAACGCCATGCGTATTTCGACGGGCAAGCTCAACGATGTGCTTGCCGCCGCCACCGCCCGCGTTCAGCCGCCGACGGACAAGGGCAGACGCCTCAAGATTTACTATATGACCCAGGCCTCGACAAGGCCTCCGACGTTCGTCTGCTTTGTAAACCGCGCAGACCTGTTCCACTACAGTTATCAGCGCTATCTGGACAACCAGATACGCGAGGTCTTCGGCCTTGAAGGCACACCTACGCGTTTTGTCATACGTGAGCGCGAAGAAAAGAAGAGGTAAAAACAATGAATATGGATAATCTCGACTACAAGAGAGTTGATCCGAAAGCAAAAAATGTAATAAGAGTCTCCTCTGCCATAGGCAGCGGACTCCTTATTATCGCCTGTGTTATCGCGGCAGCGATCCTTGTTGTAAGTGACACGGTTGCGAAAATCATTCTGATTATTCCCGCGCTGATTGCGGTTCTGGCAATCATCGACATCATTGTCGTACCGGAAATCCGTTACAGACGCTATAAGTACTATCTTGATGATGAGATGCTCGTCGTCGAGGAGGGCCTCTGGTTCATCACGCGCTCAATCGCTCCGATAGAACGCATTCACCAGATAGAGGTAAAGCGCGGCCCGGTTGACAGGATGTTCAATATGGGCAATGTAATCGTCACCACCGCTGGCGGTGTCGTAAAAATCGCATTCCTTGAGGACGCGGTTGCCGACGAGATTGCGGCGCGTCTCAATGCCCGCATAAACAGCATAGTAAAGGCTCAGCGCGGCGAGGTGTAAAATGGAACTGAGAAATCATTATTCAAAGTTCATCGTCGATACGCTCAAGACAGTCTGGGCCTTCATATTCATAGCCGTAGTCAATATCTCAGGCTCGAAAGGTATCAGTGAGGCTGCGGATGAAATAGGTGCGACCGGTGGCATTTTAATCGGCCTCGGCGCTCTCCTCATCGCGGCATTGATAATGCTCATAAACTTCCTGCGCTGGCGCAGGACGAAGATAATAATCGATGAGGACGAGCTCATCATCGACAGGGACTTTAAGATCAATAAGAAGGTCACCACCATAAGGCTTTCGAGCATTGCGACGGTTAACCTTCAGCAGGGAATTCCTGACCATATCTTCAACACCTACAGGGTCCAGCTCGACATAAACTCGAGCGTCACTGCAGAGGATACTGACTTCAATCTCATCTTTGACAAGGAGACAGCTGAAAAGGTAAAGGCAATTCTTGTAGGTGACATAAGACTCAAAGGTCAGTATGAACATGGCGAGACAATAGAAGAGGTGCCTGCTGAGGAGATGCCGGCAGTGCCGACAAAGCAGAAGGAACTCATCTATCAGTTCACTGACGGTCAGGTTTTAAGACACTGTCTTCTCAGTGTTTCCCTCACGGTCATACTCATTCTCATCGGCACAGTAATCCCCGCTGTTTTTGCTTTCAGGGATGCGGCATCAGCCGCCCTGGGTATTTTCCCGGCACTCGTAATCATCGTGCCGCTCTTCTGGTCCCAGATATCCCCGCTTATAAACTATTACGGTTTTAAAATAGAGCGCGACGAGGAGCATGCAATTGTCTCCTACGGTCTCATAACCCGCAGGCAGTACAATCTGCCCCTCGACAAGACAAATGCAATTGTCCTTTATCAGCCGCTTATTGCCCGTATCTTCGGCTTCTACTACGGCGATATAGTCACCGTCGGAATGGGTGATCAGGAGAACAACGGAACACCGATATTCTGTCTTCTCCTGAAGAAGGACGAGATATTCGAGATAGTCCGCAGGCTTGACCCTTCAATGCAGGTGAATGGATTCGGCGAATCCTCGCCGAAATCGGCTCTGATACCGATTATAATAAAGTATATGTTCATCACGTTGCCTGCAGCTGTCGCGCCATTTTTCTTCATACCGGCGAAGTTTTTCTGGGCCCCGGTTTTAGTGCTCGCTTTCATGGCCTTCGCCGCTTACCTGTCCTACCGGACTAAGGCTTTAGCCGTGCTTGATGACAAGCTCGTCATCTCAAGCGGAGTCTTCAGAAAGAAGATAGCCATCATACCGAACAAGAAGGTGCAGACCGTAGAGAAGCGGAGCGGGCCCGTAAGCAGAAGGTTCGGTATCTCGCACGGAAAGGCGTGTGTTCTCGGACCGATGCGGTATCGTGAGAATTACATCGGTTACTTCGACAACAGACGGTTTGACGGCGTATTTGAAAAAATAGTATAGAATAATTGACAACCTCCTATCGTTGTGATATCATTGTGATATCAAAGCAATAGGAGGTTTTTGCTATGACTGAGAAAATTTACACGACTAAAAAGAACGGTATGCTTGTACTTGTACTATCAATACTTGCATACATCATCGCTATCCCTCTTGCAGGCATCGGTATGACCGCAGGCGGCGCAGGCACGATTATCGGCATCCTCGCCATTCTCTACCTCTGCTGCGGCTGGTTCCTCTGGCTCGGCCTTAAAGTGCTCAAGCCCCAGGAGGCACTCGTACTCACTCTTTTCGGTAAGTACAAGGGTACACTCAAGGATGACGGATTCTACTTCGTAAATCCTTTCTGCGTAGGCTTCAACCCCGCCGCTGCCACAAAGCTCAATCAAAGTGGTGACGTGGCGTCTGATGGCGCTGACCTTATCACTGCAGTTACGACCGGCACAAATGCCGCTGCAGCTGCCGCACGCGCAAACGGCAAGAAGATTTCCCTTAAGATAATGACCCTCAACAACAGCCGTCAGAAGATCAATGACTGCCTCGGCAACCCCGTTGAAATCGGTATCGCGGTAATGTGGAAGGTAACAGACACCGCAAAGGCTGTCTTCAATGTTGATAACTATAAAGAGTATCTCTCACTTCAGTGCGACTCCGCCCTTCGAAATATCGTCCGTCTCTACCCGTACGATGTAGCTCCCGGCGTAGACACAACAGGTGACGGTATAGCTGATGAAGGCTCACTCAGAGGCTCATCTGAAGTTGTCGCAAACAGAATCAAGGAAGAGATTCAGTCCAAGGTTGATGAGGCCGGTATCGAGATCATCGAGGCCCGCATCACATACCTTGCATACGCTCCCGAAATTGCGGCTGTCATGCTTCAGCGTCAGCAGGCTTCAGCCATCATCGACGCCCGTAAGATGATCGTTGACGGTGCCGTAGGCATGGTTGAAATGGCCCTCGACAGACTCGACAAAAACGGTACTGTAAATCTCGATGAAGAGAGAAAGGCAGCCATGGTTTCCAACCTTCTTGTCGTACTCTGCGGCAACAAGGATGCACAGCCGATAGTAAACTCAGGCAGCCTTTATTAATCAAGAGGTATTAAAATGGCAGACGAAAAAAAGCAGGTTCCTCTGCGCCTGTCACCTAAACTCTATAACGCGCTTGCCGCTTGGGCAGAAGATGACTTCCGGTCCGTCAACGGACAGATTGAATATCTTCTGACCGAGTGTGTCAAGCAGCGCAAAAGAGACGGAAAGTACGTGGGCCAGGACATAGATGCCCCGCTTGAGGTGAATTTCAATGATTGAGATTAAAAACCTGACCAAGGTTTACGGTGATAAGAAAGCCGTTGATGACCTGTCCCTGACAATTGATGCCGGTGAAATCTATGCTTTCATCGGTCACAACGGAGCGGGCAAGACAACAACACTTAAGTCCATGACGGGTATCCTTCAGTTTGATGAGGGAGAGATTCTTTTTGACGGGAAATCAATAAAGGACGCCCCGCTTGAGTGCAAGAGAATGTTTGCATACATACCCGACAATCCGGATCTCTATGACTTCATGACCGGCATTCAGTATTTAAATTTCATCGCGGATATCTTTGAAGTCTCACAGTCTGACCGTCAGGAGAGAATCCACAAATACGCAAGCGCGTTTGAGATTGAGAGCAATCTTGCCGAGCTTATATCTTCATACTCACACGGTATGAAGCAGAAACTTGCCGTAATATCCGCTCTCGTTCACAAACCGAAATATATGCTCATGGACGAACCTTTTGTCGGCCTCGACCCGAAAGCCGCGCACATACTCAAGGAGTATATGCGCGAGGTCTGCAACGAGGGCGGCGCCATCTTCTTCTCGACACACGTTCTCGATGTCGCCGAAAGGCTCTGCGACAGAGTTGCCATCATCAAAGAGGGCAAGCTCATAAAGAGCGGCACAATGGAAGAAGTAAAGGGCGATGAGTCCCTCGAGGAGGTATTCCTCGAGCTTGTTGACGAAGGAGCGGATGTCAATGTTTAAGCTTCTTCTCAAAAAGCATCTTATGGAGATAGGCTCGTTCTTTGTGAAGGACAGAAAGACCGGAAAGAAACAGTCTCCCGGAAAAATCATTCTGTTTGTATCCCTCTGGCTCCTTGTCGCGTTTTCACTCTTCATGGCGGGAATGGGAATAAGCAGCCTGTTCGGAAAGACTTTCTTCATGATAGGTCTTGACTGGTTCTACTTCATAATGATGGGCCTTGTTACAATGTTCATGGGCCTTTTAGGAAGTGTCTTCCTGACATTTTCAATGCTATATAAAGCTAAGGACAACGACCTTCTGCTCTCGATGCCGATAAACACGAATACAATACTTGCAGTCAAGGTTTTCATAACCTTTCTTCTGTCTCTGGTTTTCAGCGCAATCTTCTATGCGCCGACACTCATCTACTATTATGCCAAGGCAGACCAGACTGCATCGTCCGTAATCTGCTCGCTTCTGATGTTCTTTGTCCTGGGGCTTATAAGTTCGGCACTCTGCTGTGTGCTCGGATATTTAATCGCCCTGATTTCAAACAGACTCAGGAACAAGACATTTGTTACGGTATTTATATCGCTTCTGTTCTTCTTCGGCTACTACTATGTCTATTTCAGAATAAACAAGTACCTTTCATACATCGTGGCAAACGGAGAGATCTTCGCTCAGAACATAAAGGGAAAGGCGAAACTCATATACTGGTTCGGCCATGCCTTTACGGGCGATGTAGGATGTCTCCTCGGCTGCGCCGCAGCCGCAACTCTGCTCTTTGCACTGGATTACTTTGTCCTCTCGCGTAACTATCTGAAACTGATGACGACAAACAGGGGAGAGAAAAAGACCGAGTATGTTGCGGAAAAATCAGTGAAGACGAGCAGCATGAACGCCGCCCTCTTCTCGAAGGAAATGAGACATTTCACAAAGAGCGTAGCGTACATGTTAAACCCGGGTCTCGGTGCCATTCTTATGGTAATCGGCGCGGTGTTTGTAATGATTAAGGCGGATACAATAAGCGGATTTATAACTTCAAAAACGCTGGTAGCCATGCTGCCCGATGTGACTTCAGTAGTTTCGCTCCTGCCGCTTGCTGCAGTATTTCTTATGGCGTCAATGGTGACAATCACGGCGCCTTCAATCTCGCTTGAGGGCAGAAATATCTGGATTCTGAAATCCATGCCCATTGATCCGCGCGCCGTATTTGAGTCAAAGAAGCGTCTTCAGTATGCCGTAGGTCTTCCGGGCACATTCCTGCTCACGGCAGCTCTCTGCTATGCTTTTAAACTGGATATCATGACGAGTGCTTTCGCCTGTCTTACGGCAGTGGCCTATATGCTCTTCATCACATCATTCGGCCTCATGTTAAACCTCCTGATGCCGAATCTTGAGTGGAAAGACGAGACTGTTCCCATAAAACAGAGCTTACCCGTCATGATAATCATGTTCGGTGGATGGGCTGTGGTTGCAGGTCTGGGAGCTCTCTACTGGTTCCTGCTCAAAGAACATATTGCTGCGGAGACATACATCAAACTGCTCATGTGGTTCTTTATTATCGCAACCGCAGTTACGAATATCTGGATAGATAAAAAGGGAGTTAAACACTGGAACGAACTTTAAGAGGTAACTATGAAAATACTGGTAATGTCTGATTCACACGGAAAGCGTCAGTACGTGCTTGATGCAATTTATGACAATAAGGATGCAGATGCCGTAATCCACCTTGGTGACGGCGTCAAGGATTTTGATGCCGGCATAGAGCAGGCGCGCGAACTAGGCGTCCTGAACACCGATAAAATCTACAAGGTAAAGGGCAACTGCGACATGTTTCTCGATGAGGCTGTCACCCTGTTTGAGAATATCGGCGGGCACAGGTTCTACATCACCCACGGCTACGAACAGCGCGTGAAATCAGGACCGGAGTATCTGCTCAAGGACGCGAAGGAAAACGGCCGCGATGTAGCCCTCTTCGGCCACACTCACAGGCAGTTTTACGAGGAGCGTCTCGGCGTACACCTCTTTAATCCGGGCGCCTTAAACTACGGAGATTATGGTATAATAACAATTGATGAAGAAACAAAAGCAATAACCTTCGAACATAAGGAACTTTAAAAAATCCGAGGAGTGAAATAATGACCAGAATACTACCGACTCTGCCGACAGTACCGACTCTGTCAATAGCTTTCATGGCAATCACTGCAGTTGTCTCCATACTGCTGCCGATTGCCCTGATAATCATCGTGAAAAAGAAAGCCGGCGGTAAACTCAAGAACGTATTCATAGGCGCAGCGACATTTGTTCTCTTCGCACTTATCCTTGAGTCCCTGGTGCTCAAGCTTGTCCTGAATGCGGCCGGCATCGACACAAGCGCCGGCCGGGAAGCGGCTTTGAAGGAGCATCTTGCTTTTCTCGCAATCGTAGGTGGCCTCGCGGCAGGTCTCTTTGAGGAGGTTGGTCGCTACCTTGCAATGAGGTTCGTCATGAAGAAACCGCTTCTCAAGGAGAACTCGCTCATGTACGGTCTCGGCCACGGCGGCATTGAGGCCATACTCTCATGCGGCGTAACATATGTCTCAAATGTTGTTATCTCCCTGCTCATCAACTCCGGAGATGCAGAGAGATTATTCAAGAATGTCCCGACCTCTATGATTGACCAGAGTATGGAGACGATAGAGCCTCTCTGGTCAAGCTCATCGGTGACTTTCCTTCTTCCCGGCCTTGAGCGTATTTCGGCAATTATGATCCATATCTGCCTGTCATACATTGTTTACAGGGCAGTAAAGGACAGCAATATAAAACTTCTCATTGCCGCAATATTCATCCACGCCGCCATCGACGGTGTCTTGGTCGTAGTTGCTCAGTTTGTCCCACAGATTGCAACCGAGCTTATTCTCCTTGCAGTCGTTCTCGTCCTCGCCTTCTTCACCCTGAAGGCATATAAATCTGAGCAACCTCTTGTGGAAGAACCGTCTGAGCCTTCTCCTCGGGGAGAAGGTGTCAGCGAAGCTGACGGATGAGGGGATAAAATTAAAAAGACGACTCGCAATTTTGCGAGCCGTCTTTTTTTACCTTAAATTATGCGTCAGGGCCGAAGAAGCGCTTGATTTCTATTTCTGCGTTTTCCGGTGAGTCTGAGCCGTGGATGAGGTTGTGCTGTGTGGAGGTTGCGAAGTCGCCGCGGATTGTTCCGGGCAGGGAGTCCTCATACTTTGTGGGTCCCATGAGCTTTCTCATGCCTGCGATTGCGCCCTCGCCCTCGATTATCATGCCGATGCACGGACCGGAGGTCATGAACTCGATAATCTGGGGAAATGCCGGTATATCAACGATGTGAGCATAGTGCTCGCGGAGAATTGCCTCGTCAAGATGAAGCATTTTGATGTTCGCAATCTTGAAGCCTTTTCTCTCGATTCTGCTGATGATCTCGCCGACAAGTCCGCGTTCAACGCAGTCGGGCTTTAACATGATATATGTTCTTTCCATTCTTTCACTCCTGAAATTTTATTTTTCTCGCTGGTAATATTTTATATGAAATTTAGTGCATAGTCAATCGCGCCTGTGCTATAATCCTATGTATAAGAAACGATAGGGGAGAGTTTATGGCTAAAGTAATCTGTCAGAACTGCGATGCCGAATTTGATGAAAAAGAAGTCAAATGTCCGTATTGCGGTTTTCTTTATGCTCCCGGCATGGAAGAGAAATACATGTCCGACCTGGAGGACAAGCGTCAGGCCCTCGACGTCGTAGACGACGAGGCGCGCGCCGACTATAAAAAAGAGGCGACGACGAGCGGCAAAAAGGCCCTTCGGGCCATAATCATCATCGCCGCGATAATCCTCGTAATCGTCGGCGCTGCTAAACTGCAGGAGTATCTGCTGTTCCATGAAAAGTACAGCGCGGAGGAGGAACTCCTCTGGCAGCAGGAGACATTCCCGATACTTGACAAGTATTTTGAGGAAGGGGATTACGATGCCTGCTTTGACATCCTCTATTCCGATGAGAACAGGGACCATCATATATGGGATTGGCAGCACTACGATGAGTTTACCAAGATACTTGATGAAGAATTTGAATCTGATACCGGAGGTGAGGACGGATGAAGTGTCCCTACTGTAATAACAACTTAAACATTGAGGACAAATACTGTCCCTATTGCGGCAAAGAGAATAAATTTGCCAAAGAGCATCAGGAGTCAATGGAGCACTATGAGGCCGATTACACCGCGACGAAACAGGATGTAATCGCCGAGACAAAGCGCTTCCAGACCAAGACAATCCGCATAACAATCCTTGCGGTAATGGCCGCCATTGCCGCCGGTTTCTTCATTCTGGCCATGTCTGCGGACGACATAAGCTATTCCCGCAGGGAGAAGGCCGTAATTGCAAAATCAGCTCATCATAAGGCGGCAATCAATGCGCTTATGGAAGACCGCGACTACCTGGCCGTTAATGAGTATATGGACGCGAATCATATCAGTTATTCGGACGGATTTGATGAGTATTATGCAGTTGAGCAGGCCTCGAGTTACTACTCATATTTTTACGGAAATATCCTTCAGATTCTGTCCCGCAGACTTGATGATCAGGAAAAGACTTACTATGCTTCGGAAGAGGAACTTCTGACCGAAATCGGCAAGGATATCGCAAAAATCAATGAGGCCCGCGATCTCGGTGAATGGTGTGAGGAAAAGGGCTGTTATACACCTGAGAAAACAGCTTATCTGGAAGATCTTCAGAATCAGGTTGCAGTGCTTGTATCCGCTTATCTGAACGTTCCTTTGGAGGATGCCGCGCAGATATCCTCGATGTCTGAGGCGAGAATAATCGTATTGCTGGAGGAGAACTATAATGGCGAAAAAGAAGATTAATTTCAACTGGTTCACGGTGGCTGTTGCGGTCCTTGCCATTCTCATAGCCATACTCGCAATAGTTGCCTTTTCAAAGATATTCTCCGGTTACAGCGAGTATACCAACGGACCTGACACGATACTCAATGCCGTGAAGAGACATGATTACGATTCCGCCGTAGGATCTGCCCTGCATGACAGAGCACTCGGCAAGAACGGTGAGGACTACAAGGTACCTTACGCCGCAGTCGACTATCTGAACGCGGAGATTCTCTATGTCGCTTATGAGGCTGCAGATGATAATGCCAGAGCGGCCGATTGCAAGGCAAAAATGGACACTGCCAGAAAAGACATGGGTGAGGTCGCAAAGACCATTTGCACGGATATAGATTCAATGCTTGACAATTAAAGGGGTCCCCAAGGCGAGTGAAGCGAGTCTTGGGGAAGGCGAAAAAACGGGCTGTTTAGCGGAGTAGCGGCCTTGGGCGATACGGAGAAAAAAAGCACGTTTTTGAGAAACGCCCGGGTGGGTGTATTAATAACTTTTAAAAAAGTGGTTGATTTTATACTTGAACTCAAGTATAATTTCGCCACTTGTTTTATTATTAAGCCGATTTTAGAACAGGAAATATTACTGAACGGAGTGAAAAGTCAATGGTAAACGTTAAGCCGACCAGTCTCGGCAGTACCACTCGAATGAACTTCGCAAAAATCAACGAGGTCATGGAAATGCCCAACCTCATTGAGGTGCAGAAGAACTCATACAAGTGGTTTCTCGACGTAGGTCTGAAGGAAGTCTTCAGAGATGTCGACGAGATTACTGATTACACCGGCAACCTGGTACTTGAGTTCATCGACTACAAACTCGATGAGACACCGAAGTACACGGTTAAGGAGTGTAAGGAAAGAGACGCGACTTATGCCGCACCTCTCCGCGTGAAGGTAAGACTTTACAACAAGGAGACAGGCGAGGTTAAGGAGTCAGACGTCTATATGGGCGATTTCCCTCTCATGACTGAGAGCGGCACATTCGTCATCAACGGTGCGGAGCGCGCAATTGTATCGCAGCTCGTCCGTTCCCCGGGCGTGTATTTCGACATGACCCACGACAAGACAGGTAAGGAGCTCTTCACATCGACAGTCATCCCCAACCGCGGTGCATGGCTTGAGTATGAGTCAGACCAGAATGACCTGTTTTATGTCCGCATAGACAAAAACAGAAAACTCTACATCACCACTTTCATCCGCGCACTGGGCCTCGGCTCAAACCAGGAGATCCTCGATTTCTTCGGCGCCGATGAGAGGATTATGGCCACACTTGAGAAGGATTCCACAAAGAATGCAGCGGAAGCTCTCCTCGAAGTTTACAAGAAGCTTCGTCCCGGTGAGCCGCCCACGCTCGAGTCCGCGCAGGCACATCTTGACGGTCTCTTCTTTGATGCTCATCGCTATGACATCTCAAGAGTAGGTCGCTATAAGTACAACAAGAAGCTCGCCATCTCCCACAGACTTGTGGGCCATAAGCTTGCCGCTCCCGTCATCAACGAGGCGACAGGTGAAGTCCTTGCAGACGCTGGCGAGATAATCACAGCTGATAAGGCCTATGAGATTGAGCAGGCCGGCGTCATGCATGCAGTACTCGATGTCGAAGGTAAGGAAGTCAAGGTCGTTTCAAACGGCATGGTTGATCCTCTTCCGTACCTCTCAGGTCTCAAGATCACACAGGACGACCTCGAGGCAATTGCAATCAACGAGAAGGTACGCTACAGCATCCTCATGGAGATCCTCGAGGGCAAGCCGAAGAAGACGGCTGTTCTCAATGCTCTCAAGGAGCGCTGCGACGACCTCATCCCGAAGCACATCATCATCGACGATATCTTCGCGTCCATCAACTATATGAACTGCCTCGCTTCAAACGTAGGCACGACAGATGATATCGACCACCTCGGCAACCGCCGTATCCGTTCAGTCGGAGAATTGCTTCAGAATCAGTTCAGAATCGGCTTCACACGTATGGAGCGAGTCATAAAAGAGCGTATGTCTCTTCAGGCTCAGGAACCCGAGAAGGCCACTCCTCAGGCGCTCATCAACATCAGACCCGTTGTTGCCGCCATCAAGGAGTTCTTCGGTTCATCTCCTCTTTCACAGTTTATGGACCAGACGAACCCTCTTGCGGAGCTCACTCACAAGAGACGTCTTTCGGCCCTCGGCCCCGGCGGTCTCTCACGTGACCGCGCAGGATTCGAAGTCCGTGACGTACACTACAGCCACTACGGCCGTATGTGCCCCATCGAGACTCCCGAAGGTCCGAACATCGGTCTTATCTCATATCTCGCAACCTTTGCACGCATCAACAAGTACGGTTTCATCGAGGCACCGTTCCGCCGCGTCGACAAGAAGACCGGCCGCGTCCTTGACGAAGTTGTATACATGACAGCGGACGAAGAGGATGAGTACAGAGTCGCGCAGGCGAACGAGCCTCTCGACGACAAGGGTCACTTCCTTCGCGAGAAGGTCACAATCCGTTACAGAGACGGATTCGATGAAGTTGACCGCACCGTACCCGAGTTCATGGACGTATCCCCGAGAATGCTTGTTTCGGTAGCTACAGCCATGATTCCGTTCCTTGAGAACGACGACGCGAACCGTGCCCTTATGGGCTCTAACATGCAGCGTCAGGCGGTGCCGCTTATGAAGACGCAGGCGCCTTTCGTCGGCACCGGTATGGAGTACAAGGCTGCTGTCGACTCCGGCGTCGTCGTACTTGCAAGAAACGCAGGTAAGGTTGTCCATGTCGATGCTGACAGCATCGAGATCGAGCCCGAAAAGGGTCCGGTTGACAAGTACGAACTTATCAAGTTCATGCGCTCCAACCAGGGCACATGCGTAAACCAGCGTCCCATCGTCTCTCTCGGCCAGAAGGTCGCGAAGGGCGAAGTAATCGCCGACGGTCCCGCAACAGACCACGGTGAAATCTCCCTCGGTAAGAACGCCCTCATCGGCTTCATGACCTGGGAAGGTTACAACTACGAGGACGCCGTTCTCTTGAACGAGAAGATTGTCCGTGATGATGTATACACCTCAATCCACATTGAGGAGTATGAACTCGAGGCACGTGACACAAAACTCGGTCCGGAAGATATCACCCGTGATATCCCGAACGTCGGTGATGACGCTCTGGCGGACCTCGACGAAAACGGTATCATCCGCATCGGCGCGGAGGTTCACTCAGGTGACATCCTCGTCGGTAAGGTCACGCCGAAGGGCGAGACCGAGCTCACCGCCGAGGAGAGACTTCTCCGCGCAATCTTCGGTGAGAAGGCGAGAGAGGTCCGCGACACTTCGCTCCGCGTACCTCACGGTGAATACGGTATCGTCGTAAACGTAGAAGTATTCACAAGGGAGAACTCAGACGAGCTCTCACCGGGTGTAAATAAGGTTGTACGCTGCTACATCGCCCAGAAGAGAAAGATTCAGGTCGGCGATAAGATGGCGGGCCGCCACGGTAACAAGGGTGTCGTATCACGCATCCTTCCTCAGGAGGATATGCCTTTCCTTCCTGACGGCACACCGCTTGACATCGTACTCAACCCCCTCGGTGTTCCTTCACGTATGAACATCGGTCAGGTTCTCGAAGTAAACATCGGTATGGCCGCACGTTCAAAGGGCTGGAAGATCATGACACCCGTATTCGACGGTGCTCATGAGGAGGACGTCCAGTACTTCCTCGCAGAGTCCAAGCTCCTTGCCGAAGGCACTGACAAGATTAAACAGCTCGTCCTCAAGTATGAGGATACCAACGAGAAGAAGGGCTTCGTTCTCGAAGACCTCATCAAATATCTGAAGTCCAACACGAAGACTGAAGAGGAGCACGCCTTCATCGACGAAGCTTATGAATACCGCTTCGGTAAGACCAAGCTCATCGACGGACGTACAGGTAAGCCTTTTGACAACCCGGTAACAGTCGGTGTCATGTACTACCTGAAACTCCATCACCTCGTAGACGACAAGATTCACGCACGTTCAACCGGACCTTACTCGCTCGTTACTCAGCAGCCGCTCGGCGGTAAAGCTCAGTTCGGCGGTCAGCGTTTCGGTGAGATGGAAGTATGGGCCCTCGAGGCGTACGGCGCTGCCTACACCCTCCAGGAGATCCTGACCATCAAGTCGGACGACATCGTCGGCCGTGTAAAGACGTACGAAGCCATCGTCAAGGGTCAGTCTGTTCCGAAGTCAGGCGTTCCCGAGTCCTTCAAGGTACTCATCAAGGAACTCCAGGCACTCGGTCTTGACGTCAAGGTCCTTGACAAGGATGAAAACGAAATCGACCTCAAGCAGAACTTTGATACGGACGATGTAAACTTCCGCCTCGTTGAAAACGAGAACTTCAAGCCCACATACGTCAATGACGCAGAGGGTGCGGAAGGCTTCGCCACAACCGTTGATGAAAACGGTGAAGTCATTGAGGCTGACGTTGATGAAGACGCCGAATTTTCGAATGACATCGATGATATCGAAGGTCCGTCCGATGAAGAATTCAGCGAATTCGAGAATGAAGAATAAGGAGGAGAAAGACAATGACAGATGTTCAGAACGTTTCAGCAAACGAAATTGAATTTGAATCCATCAGAATAGGTCTTGCTTCTCCGGACGCCATAAGATCTTGGTCTTACGGTGAAGTCAAGAAACCCGAAACAATCAACTACAGAACCTTAAAGCCCGAGCGCGACGGTCTCTACTGCGAGCGTATCTTCGGTCCCACAAAGGACTGGGAGTGCTACTGCGGAAAGTACAAGAGAATCCGTTACAAGGGCAAGGTGTGCGAACGCTGCGGCGTTGAAATCACAAAGGCCAAGGTACGCCGTGAGCGTATGGGTCATGTAGAGCTTGCCGCCCCCGTATCACACATCTGGTACTTCAAGGGCATTCCGTCACGTATGGGTCTCATACTTGACATCTCTCCGAAAGCTCTTGAGAAGGTTCTTTACTTCGCACTCTACATCGTTACGGATCCGGGCTCAACACCCCTCGAGAAGTATCAGATACTCTCCGAAAAAGAGTATGAGGATATGCGCGAGAAATATGAGGACGAATTCGAAGCGGGAATGGGCGCAGAGGCTATCAAGAAGCTCCTCGAGGAGATAGATGTCCCGGCACTTGCCGAGCAGCTCCGCGAAGAACTCGACAAGGCCTCCGGCCAGAAGAGAGCGCGTATCTTAAAGCGTCTCGAAGTTGTTGACGCATTCAATACATCGGGCAACAAGCCCGAGTGGATGATCCTCGACGTCATTCCGGTAATTCCTCCGGATATCCGTCCGATGGTTCAGCTCGACGGCGGACGTTTCGCAACATCCGACCTCAACGACCTCTACAGACGTGTCATCAACAGAAACAACAGACTTAAGAGACTTCTCGAACTCGGTGCTCCCGATATCATCATCCGCAACGAGAAGAGAATGCTCCAGGAGGCTGTTGATGCCCTCATCGACAACGGCCGTCGCGGCCGCCCGGTAACAGGCCCCAACAACCGTCCGCTCAAGTCCCTCTCCGACATGCTCAAAGGTAAGCAGGGTCGTTTCCGTCAGAACCTCCTCGGTAAACGTGTCGACTACTCAGGCCGTTCCGTTATCGTCGTAGGTCCCGAGCTCAAGATGTACCAGTGCGGTCTCCCGAAGGAGATGGCTCTCGAGCTCTTCAAGCCCTTCGTTATGAAGCGTCTTGTTGAGACGGGCATCGCAGGCAACATCAAGTCTGCCCGCAAGATGGTTGAGCGCTCAAAGGACGAAGTCTGGGATGCTCTCGAAGTTGTTATCAAGGATCACCCGGTTATGCTCAACCGTGCTCCCACACTTCACAGACTCGGTATCCAGGCCTTCGAGCCCGTACTTGTTGACGGCCGTGCCATCAAGCTCCATCCGCTCGCCTGTACGGCGTTCAACGCCGACTTCGACGGCGACCAGATGGCTGTTCACGTACCGCTCTCCGCGGAGGCACAGGCCGAGGCGAGATTCCTCATGCTCGCAGCGAACAACCTGCTCAAGCCTT
The DNA here is from genome assembly GCA_017451425.1 of Clostridia bacterium. Classification (GTDB taxonomy): domain Bacteria; phylum Bacillota; class Clostridia; order Oscillospirales; family Acutalibacteraceae; genus UBA1227. The sequence continues at coordinate 36,119 of JAFSPP010000024.1, forward strand.
CAGACGGACGTCCCGTAACCGTTCCCACACAGGACATGGTACTCGGTTCATACTATCTTACTCTCGATAAGGACGGCGAACCGGGCGAGGGCAAGGTCTTCCGCGATGTCAACGAGGCTCAGATGGCCTTTGACGAGGGCGAGATCACTCTTCACTCCAAGATCAAAGTCCGCATGCAGAGAGAGATCGACGGTGTCATGAAGTCCGGTATTATCGACACAACGCTCGGTAAGATCATCTTCAATAACCCGATTCCTCAGGACCTCGGTTTCATAGACAGAAGTGTTCCCGGCAATGAGTTCCTTCTCGAGTGCGACTGTGATGAGCTCTTCAGACAGAAGCCCATCAGCAAGAAGTCACTCGGTAAGATCATCGAGCGCTGTATTGAAGTTCACGGCACTGCCGAGACCTCAGTCGTACTCGATGCCATCAAGGCTCAGGGCTACAAGTACTCAACACTTTCGGGTATCACGGTTGCCGTTTCAGACGCCAAGATCCCCGATGCCAAGAAGGAGGCAATCGCTTCCACTGAGGCTCATATCAACGAGATTGAGAAACTTTACCGCCGCGGTATGCTCACATCCGAAGAGGCTTCACGCCTTAAACTCGGTGCCTGGGACCGCTGCACGAAGGATGTCTCTGCAGGTCTTAAGGACAACCTCGGTAAATACAACCCCATCTTCATGATGATCGATTCCGGCGCCCGTGGTTCCGACTCACAGCTCAACCAGCTCGCCGGTATGCGCGGACTTATCGCGAACACATCCGGTAAGACTATCGAAGTTCCCATCCGTGCAAACTATCGTGAAGGTCTTAATATCCTCGAATACTTCATCGCTTCGCGCGGTGCCCGTAAGGGACTTGCCGATACGGCTCTCCGTACCGCCGACTCGGGTTATCTGACCCGCCGTCTCGTCGACGTATCACAGGAGATTATCGTACGCGAAGAGGACTGCGGCTGCCACGACGGCGTAGCTGTCTACGACATCTACGCGGACGGCCGTGTAATCGAGGAACTCTCTGAGCGTCTCGAAGGACGTTACCTTCTCGACGACCTTGTCGATGAGAAGAGCGGCGAGGTCATCCAGAAGGCATCAAGCATGATGCGCAAGGCTGACGCCGCCAGAGTAGCCGATTATGTCAAGGCGCATACACCCGAAGGTGAGCGCGCCGAGATCAAAATCCGCTCACTTCTTACCTGCCAGTCACAGCACGGTGTCTGCATGCATTGCTACGGCAGAAACCTTGCTACAGGCGGACCGGTAACAGTAGGTGAGGCAGTAGGTATCATCGCGGCTCAGTCAATCGGTGAGCCCGGTACACAGCTTACGATGCGTACATTCCACACCGGTGGTGTCGCATCCGCAGCCGATATCACACAGGGTCTTCCGCGTGTTGAGGAACTCTTCGAGGCGCGTAAACCCAAAACACTTGCCATCCTTTCCGAGATCTCCGGTGTGGTTTCCGTCCAGGAGATCAAGAAGAGCAAGTATGTCGTCGTCACAAATTCCGACGAAGGACTTGAGAAGCAGTATCTCATCCCTTACGGACTGCGTCTCCGTCAGCGTATCCAGGACGGTGCCGAGGTTGAAAAGGGTGAGGCTCTGACAGAGGGTTCACTCAATCCTCACGACCTTCTCGACATCATGGGCGTCGACGCAGTCTATGACTATCTCATCCGTGAAGTACAGTCCGCGTACCGTACCCAGGGTGTTGATATCAACGACAAGCATATCGAGGTCATCATCCGTCAGATGATGAAGAAGATAAAGGTTGACGAAGTCGGTGAGACAAGCCTTATCTCCGGAACTGTCGTAGACAAGTCCGACTTCTTCGCCGAGAACCGCAGAATCAAGAAACTCGCCAAGGCAGAGGGCAGAGAGCCCGCGCTTGCCACGGGTATCCCGATGCTTCTCGGTATCACGAAGGCTTCACTCGCAACCGACTCCTTCCTCTCAGCCGCCTCCTTCCAGGAGACCACAAGGGTTCTCACAGATGCCGCTATCAAGGGCAAAACCGACAACCTTCAGGGCCTCAAGGAGAACGTTATCATCGGTAAGCTTCTCCCGTCAGGTACGGGTATGAAGTGCTACAGCGATGTAGACGTCAGGAGAAAGGGCTCCGAGTTCAACACGATAGATGCGGACCTCTTCCTCGATGTCGAGGTTGAGAGCGCAGATTCCGAGGCCGCCGAAGAGTAATCTCCGGCGCCCCGAAACCCCGTGAAAACTCAATAAAATAAGTAAATTTACCCTATTGACATCCACTTGTCGATAGGGTAAAATACTATCTTGCCTACGCATATTTTTGAATATAAATAGGTTATATTATTATTGGAGGTGAAAAGATTGCCAACCTTTAACCAACTTGTTCGTCAGGGCAGACAGACATCCACAAAGAAGTCAGGCGCACCGGCGCTCGGCAAAGGTCTCAACTCGAAGAAGAACATTATGACAAATAACAATTCTCCGCAGAAGAGAGGCGTTTGCACGGCTGTTAAAACCGCGACTCCCAAGAAGCCTAACTCAGCACTTCGTAAGATTGCCAGAGTTCGTCTTACAAATGGTATCGAAGTCTCGGCTTATATTCCGGGTGTAGGTCACAACCTTCAGGAACACAGTGTTGTACTCATCAGAGGCGGCCGTGTTAAGGATCTTCCGGGTGTACGTTATCACATCATCCGCGGAACACTTGATACGCAGGGCGTAACAGACCGTATGCAGGCTCGCTCAAAGTACGGCGCTAAAAGACCAAAGGCTGCGAAAAAAGCCTGACCGGTAACTTATCAGACAAATTTCTTCTTGCAGGCTGCAGAAAACTGCAACCAATGCAAGGGTGTATATATATTATGCCTCTTTGCATTGGCGCCACGGGAACTTTGTCACTCGAGTACCTAAGATATCATTAATATGAAGGAGGGAAGCGAAGTGCCAAGAAGAGGCCAGATAGCAAAACGTGACGTTTTGCCGGATCCGCTTTACAATTCAAAACTCGTAACACGTCTTATAAACAATGTTATGCTCGACGGTAAGAAGGGTGTAGCTCAGAGAATAGTTTATGACGCGTTCGACATTATCAAAGAAAAAACAGGCAAAGAGCCCCTCGAAGTTTTCGAGGAAGCAATGGAAAATGTAATGCCTTTACTTGAGGTAAAGGCTCGCCGTATAGGCGGCGCGACTTACCAGGTACCTATAGAGGTACGTCCGGAAAGAAGACAGACTTTAGGTCTTCGTTGGATTACTCTTTTCTCACGTCAGCGTTCTGAGAGAACGATGAAGGAGAGACTTGCAAACGAGATTCTCGATGCAGTCAACGGTGCCGGCGGCGCATTCAAGAGAAAAGAAGAAATGCACAGAATGGCAGAGGCCAACAAGGCTTTTGCACATTTCAGATATTAATCTGGCATTTTTCTTTTAATGGAGGTAAACAATGCCGAGACAGGTATCGTTGGAGATGACCAGAAACATCGGTATCATGGCGCATATCGACGCAGGTAAGACTACGACAACAGAGCGTATTCTCTACTACACCGGTGTCAACCACAAGATGGGTGAGACACACGAGGGCGCAGCGACCATGGACTGGATGGCTCAGGAGCAGGAGCGTGGTATCACAATCACTTCCGCGGCCACAACATGTTTCTGGAAAGATCACAGAATTAACATTATCGACACTCCCGGCCATGTTGACTTTACGGTTGAAGTTCAGCGTTCACTCCGTGTACTTGACGGTTCCGTAACCGTTTTATGTGCAAAGGGCGGCGTTGAGCCCCAGTCGGAGACAGTATGGCGTCAGGCTGACGAGTACTCCGTACCCCGCATGATCTACGTCAACAAGATGGACATTATGGGTGCCGATTTCTACAACGTACTTGACATGATCAAGGATCGTTTCAAGTGCAATGCAGTTCCCATTCAGCTCCCCATAGGCGTTGAACAGACTTTCAAGGGCATCATTGACCTCGTCAATATGCGCGCTGAAATCTACTACGATGACCTTGGCAAGGATGTCCGCGACGAGGACATCCCCGCTGACATGATGGAACTCGCCACCAAGTATCACGACGAGCTTCTCGAAGCTGTCGCCACTCTCGATGAGACACTCATGGAGAAATACCTGGACGGCGAAGAGCTCACAATCCCCGAGATTAAAGCAGCTATTCGCAAAGCTACAATCGAAAACGAGATGGTACCGGTTTGCTGCGGTACATCTTACAGGAACAAGGGCGTTCAGCCCCTCCTCGATGCGATTGTTGATTATATGCCCGCCCCTACGGACGTAGCGGCTATCAAGGGCATCAATCCGAAGAACGACAAAGAGGAAGAGAGACACTCCTCCGACTCAGAGCCTTTCGCTGCTCTTGCTTTCAAGATTGCGACTGACCCGTTTGTCGGAAAACTCTGCTTCTTCCGTGTCTACTCCGGAACAGTGGATGCGGGCGCTACCGTTCTGAACTCCGTAAAGGACAAGAACGAGCGTATGGGACGTATTCTTCAGATGCACGCAAACCACAGACAGGATCTTGAAACTGTCTATGCAGGCGACATCGCCGCTTGTGTCGGTGTAAAGAATACAACAACAGGTGACACACTCTGTGACCCCAAACACCCGATCATCCTTGAGTCAATGAACTTCCCTGATCCGGTTATCCGCGTAGCAATTGAGCCCAAGACCAAAGCAGGTCAGGAAAAGATGGGTATAGCTCTCTCAAAACTCGCAGAGGAAGACCCCACCTTCAAGTGCTACACAGATGAGGAGACGGGCCAGACGATCATAGCCGGTATGGGCGAGCTTCACCTTGAAATCATCGTAGACAGACTTCTCCGTGAGTTCAAGATCGAGGCTAACGTAGGTAAACCTCAGGTTGCTTACCGCGAGACCATCACGGCCGCTGCGGAAGACGATTGCAAGTACAAGCGTCAGTCCGGTGGTAGCGGTCAGTACGCCCACATCAAGATCAAGATCGAACCCAACCCGGGAAAGGGCTACGAATTTGTCAACGCCGTTGTCGGCGGTGCAGTACCGAAAGAGTACATCCCCGCTGCCGAGGCAGGTATCAAGGGAGCAATGCTCTCAGGCGTACTTGCCGGCTACAACGTCGAAGACGTCAAAGTCACTCTCTACGACGGTTCGTATCACGAGGTCGATTCGTCTGAAATGGCCTTCAAGATTGCCGGTTCAATGGCATTCAAGAACGCCATGAAGAAAGCATCTCCCGTTCTCATGGAGCCCATGATGAAGGTTGCAGTCACAACTCCCGACGACTATGTCGGCGATGTTATAGGCGACATCAACTCACGTCGCGGTCTCATGAGAGGCATGGAGCCGAGAAACGGTGCTACAATGGTCAATGCCGAAGTACCTCTCGCCAACATGTTCGGATATGCAACAGACCTTCGTTCCAAGACACAGGGTCGTGCTTCATACGTAATGGAACCCTCACATTACACTGAGGTTCCGAAGTCCATCGCTGAACAGATTATGTCTGACAGAAGCAAGAAGGACTGAATCGGTACGTTTTAATAATACTTGCAAACATAGTATTATTTTGTTAGAATATTAAAGAATTTTATTCAGATGTGAAATAAAAGGAGGAAAATCCCCATGGCAAAAGAACATTTTAACCGAACCAAACCCCATGTTAACATCGGTACAATCGGTCACGTTGACCACGGTAAGACAACTCTTACAGCTGCCATCACAAAGGCTCTCGCTATGAAGGGTTACGCCAAGTTCGAGGACTACTCAGCCATCGATAAGGCTCCCGAAGAGAGAGAGCGTGGTATCACAATCAATACAGCTCACGTTGAGTATGAGACAGACAAGCGTCACTATGCTCACGTTGACTGCCCCGGCCACGCTGACTATGTAAAGAACATGGTAACTGGTGCTGCTCAGATGGACGGTGCTATTCTCGTTGTAGCTGCTACTGACGGTCCTATGCCTCAGACTCGTGAGCACGTTCTGCTCGCTCGTCAGGTGAACGTTCCCC
>JAFSPP010000025.1 GCA_017451425.1 Clostridia bacterium
CCCGATGATTCCCTATGTCTTTGTGTTCTATATGGGAGCCTTCCTCGGCAAGCCCGTCTCGGACGGCAAGGTTCCCGCCTTCGCCTATCCCGTTCATTCAAAGGCCCTCACCTGGCTCGGCAGGAACTGCTTCCTCATCTATCTTGTCGAACTCCCGATCATTTTCGTTATTCTTGAACTCATCACCTGGATTGCATCCAAATTCTAAGGAGCTAATATGACTAAAAAAGAACGCGCACTCGCTTGTGTCGAGGCGCTGAAAAAAGAATACCCTGACGCGGAGTGCGCGCTTGTGGCGGGCGACCCGTTTCAGCTGCTTGTGGCTACAAGGCTGTCGGCACAGTGCACGGACGCCCGCGTCAATCTGATTACGCCTGCGCTCTTTGCAAAGTACCCGACAACTGAGGCTTTTGCGGCTGCGAAGCTTTCAGATGTGGAGGAACTTGTCCACTCCTGCGGCTTCTACCACGCAAAAGCCAAGGACATTATCGGGGCCGCGCAGGCGGTACTTGAGAGATTTGACGGCGTTGTCCCCGACAATATTGAGGACCTGACGTCGCTGCCCGGCGTCGGCAGGAAAACCGCCAACCTGATTGTCGGCGACGTCTACGGCAAACCCGCCGTTGTCGCGGACACGCATCTTATCAGAATCTCGAATCTCTTAGGCCTTGTTGACACAAAGGACCCGAAGAAGGTGGAACTTGAGCTCAAAAAGATTCTGCCGCCTGACGAATCAAACAACTTCTGTCACAGGATGGTCCTCCACGGCCGTGCGGTCTGTATCGCCCGCCGCCCGCAGTGTGCAGCCTGCTGCCTGAAAGACTACTGCAAATCAGCAAAATAAAAGAACCCGCCGTTTAAGGCGGGTCTTTTTTTATAATGTTTCGACTTTTATGAGGTTGGTGTTGCCCGGGATGGTGGAGGTGCCGCCCGAGAGGACAGCGAGGTCACCATCGGCAAGACTTAAAACCTCTTTGAGTTTCTGCTTAGCCGTGTAAAACATAACGTCAGTTGAGTCATAGACATCAACTATGGTGGGTATTACTCCCCAGGAGAGCGCAAGCTGGTAGTAGGTGCGCTTGTCCGTAGTCAGACCGAGGATGTCGACGGTCGGACGGAAGCGCGACACCATGCGAGCGGTCTTGCCCGATATTGTGCAGACGGCGATAGCCTTTGCATCAATATCAATTGCCATGCCGACTGTCGCATGGCTTATGGCATCTGCCGTATTCTTTATGGTGAACTCCGTCTCGGCAAAACGCTTATTATAATTAATATTCTGCTCCGTAAACTCCGCAATCTTCGACATTGTCTCAACTGCTTCAACGGGGTGCTCGCCCGAGGCGGTCTCGCCGGAGAGCATTATGGCGCTCGAACCGTCGTAAACTGCGTTTGCGACGTCTGAGATCTCCGCGCGGGTAGGCCGCGTGTTGTGAATCATGGACTCAAGCATCTCGGTCGCGGTTATAACCCTCTTGCCGAGCAGACGGCAGTTCGTGATAAGTTTCTTCTGAACTGCCGGAAGCTCCTCGAAAGGAATCTCCACGCCCATGTCGCCGCGGCCTATCATAATGCCGTCACACTCTTCGCAGATCTCCCTGATATTGTCTATACCCGACTGGTTTTCAATCTTTGCTATCAGGTTGTCCTTTCCGTCATAGCCTATCTCCTTAAGATATTTTTTAACGTCGAGCAGGTCCTGCTTGCAGGAGACAAAAGAGCAGGCGATGAAGTCTATGCCGTTCTCAATACCGAACTTCAGATCCGCCTTATCCTGATCGGAGAGGAATTTCTGCTTTAGAACCTTGTTCGGAAAGCTCATGGACTTTCTGTTTGAGAGTTCTCCGCCGACAATTGTCTCGCAGATTATATCCTGTCCCTTGATCTCCTTTATTTCAAACTTCAGAAGTCCGTTGTTGAGGAGTATTACATCTCCCTTTTTAAGATCTTTGTGAAGATTTGCATAGCTTACGGAGACGATATCCTTCGTACCTTTGACATCTCTCGTCGTGAAGGTGAAAGTGTCGCCCTCTTCAAGCATAATCTTGCCCTTTTCAAAGGTCTTGATACGGTATTCCGGACCCTTTGTGTCGAGAAGTATGGCTATGGGGAGGCCCAGCTCTTCGCGGACCTCCTTGATCTTTTCTATTTTGTCGAGATGCTCCTCATGGGTGCCGTGCGAAAAATTGAGGCGCGCGACATTCATGCCCGCTTTCGCCATCGCGGCAAGCGTCTCCTTGCTGTCGCTCGCAGGGCCTATTGTACATATGATTTTTGTTTTTCTCATAAGGAGTTCTCCTTTCTTTTTATGCGAGATAAAGAAGTGAAAGAGCTATAAGGAACTGACCGAAATAATATGTCACGTGGTTTGAAACTACATCGACAGGTCTGTTCTTGCCCTCTCCGAAGTATGTTCCCGAAAGAATGAGGTCGGAGACGAGGAAGAGTACGAGACCGGCAAACATGAGTGTAAGTGTCATGTTATGGAAGCCGTACATTGCGGCAAGTGCGCCCGCAAGCAATGTGTCAGATATGAGAAGTCCGCCGTATACGCCCGATACCGCCTTGAACTTACCGTAGTTCAGCTTCATCGGTTTCTCCATGAACAATACGTTGAGCGCTCCCGCTCCGAGTCCCAGCACTATGGGAAGTACCGCAAACAGTACGCCCTTTGCGGAGCTGAAGACCGCATAGTTCATAAGCAGGCCGGCAATAATGAGTATATGCTGGAAAGCAAATGTATAGAAGCCGGCAAAGGTGTAAATGTCGTTGTCATCCGGGTACACGAATTTCAGATCGAGCCAGATATCTCCGAACAGACCGAAGAGGAGACCTATAATGACGAACAGGCCGAGCTGCGCCATCTTTTCGGGTCTTGCTTCGATAAATGCCGAGACAGCCACAATCATGAAATATGCGGATGTAAGCGACTTGATGATTGCAGCTTTGATTGAAACGCCCTTTACGCGTTCAATGCAAAACCAGCAGAGAAAGACAAGTCCTATCCCCAGAAACGTAAAAACTGCCCATTTCATAAAGTTCCTCCTAATTATTAATTTGTTTTCTCTGAAACAATGCCGCCCAGACGGTCCATACGAGAGCTATTCCGAGTGCTATCGCAAGGGCATACTGGATGGTAAGTCTGCCGTAGTACCAGGCTGTCTCAAGATCGCGGCTTACAATACCGCTCATGGTGTAGTAGAGCGGTCCCCCGGGTATGAGCGGTATCATGCTCGGCACGAGCATCACCGTCGCCGGCGTCTTGTGAATCTTAGCCAGGATTTCGGCGTAGAGCGCGCAGAACACCGCTGCGATAAGGCTCGCACCGAAAATATTGTCCGTCAGATGGAGCGCCAGAAGATACAGGCTCCATGTGAGTGCACCGCCTATTGCCGCAAGCGGGATATGCGCGGTCTTTAAGCGGAAGAGGAGCGAGAAGCCGACCGAGCCGAGCGCTCCCGTGAGTATCTGAATTATAATAAGTTTCAGTTCCATAAGCTCACCACACAATCCAGAACGCGGCCATGAATCCGCCCGCCAGGGCGCCCGCCCACATTATTGTCTCAACAAGACGCATGGTGCCTGAGACAGTGTCGCCTACCAGGATATCCTTTATGGCGTTGGTCATCGCCACTCCGGGAACAAGGAGCATTATATCTCCTATAAGTATCTTATCCAGGTTCAGACCCGGTATGAGCTTTGCGAGGAAGCACACACCCAGTCCGACTATAAACGACGTAACTATATTGTAAATGATGAGGTTCGGGGCCTTGCCCGAGAATCCGCGCTGAAAGGCGCAGATAAGCAAACCGAAGGCGGCGGCAACCAGGCCATCCCACACTTTGCCGCCGAAAAAGATTGCAAAAGCAAATGCAGCAAGAGCACTGCCGAGATACATACGTATCGGTTTTGTTGTGGGATCAATCGCCTTTTTGAATTCGCCTTCCAGATCCTCTGCTGCGATTTCGCCCTGACAGTACTGTCTGCTGACATTGTTCAGGCGCGAGAGTTTTCTGAAATCTATGCTGCCCGGATTGGTGATCCGGCGCGTAAGTGTGAGGCTTTCGTCGTCGGAGAGCTGCATCGTCACGACTATGGATGTCGTAATGACGAAGACATTCATGTTAACCGCGCCGAAAGCCATGCCCATACGGGCAATCGTGTCCTCGACACGGTTCACTTCCGCGCCGCAGGACATGAGTTCCTCACCCATATCAAGCGC
>JAFSPP010000026.1 GCA_017451425.1 Clostridia bacterium
AACGCCAACGGTCCTTTGATAATTGACGAGGGAAAGAACACGTTCCCGTGCTGGCAGCTGTTCCTGCTGTCCGGATTCATCCTTTCGCTTGTATCGTCTGCGATTCTTCTCGCCGAGTACCGAAAACTGCGCGAAGCCGAGTTGTTCTCGTATGTTCCGATTTACATGCTCGGTCTGTTTATTTTCTTCGCGGTTATTGCACTCGGTACCGGAATACTGCTGCTTCTTCTTCTGCTAAACCCGACCTCGTTCAATTTCTCCAATATTCTTATCTGGCTGCAGTCCATGATGCTGTTTTTTACCCTTCTGACTGCACCGATACTCCTTGTCTTTTCAACGGCGCTCGCCGTGAGCAATATACAGCTTATCCGCAAGGAGGGCTTCAAGAAGGTAAACCTGCTCGGAATAATACTTGCCGCACTGATAGTCTTCGGTATGGCATTCGGCGCATTGGTTTATGATATCATATCTTTACGTACGGCATCGGTGCGTATTGATAACTTTATTCTCAATACCTATTATGCCGTCTTCTCGCTCTTTGTTTCTCTTCTTCTGGCCGTATTTATCATATTCTTCAGGACGGCGAGACACAGGCCCTCGTATGACAAGGATTATATTGTCATACTCGGCTGCCGCTTAAAGCCGGACGGCACGCTTTACCCGCTTGTGCGCGGACGTGTCGACCGCGCCATGGAATTCGCGGCGGCACAGGAGGCCGCGGGCGGCCCCGCTCCGATTTTCATCCCGTCCGGAGGCAAAGGAGGCAACGAGCCCCTAGCCGAAGGCGAGGGCATGGCAAATTATCTGATTGAAAGCGGCATTCCGAAAGAGCGTGTCTTTCCCGAAACGGAGAGCAGAAACACCAAGGAGAATATGCGCTTTTCAAAGGCAATTGCCGAAAAGATCAAGCCTGATGCCAAAGGCATTTTCTCAACAACAAACTATCATGTGTTCAGAAGCGGAATCATCGCCAAGAAAGAGGGAATAGAGCTTGACGGTGTGGGAGCAAAGACCAAGTGGTATTTCTGGCCCAACGCCCTGATACGTGAATTCATCGGCCTGCTGGTTGACGACATAAAAGAGATTGTACTGCTCATGCTCGTAATAACTGCGGTATGCGCATTTCTCGCATTCTTACTGTAAAAGGAGAACAATATGTTTTATTTTCTCATCCCTACTTTAATGACCTATAACTTCGTCCTTGTGGCTGCTGCCGTCATACCGGCAATCTTCCTCATGGTGAAGGTCTATAGGTCTGACAGGCTTGAAAAGGAATCCGGCCCGATGCTTCGCAGACTGGTCGTTGCCGGCATTCTGTCTTCTCTGCTGGCACTTGTTGAAGAATGGATTCTGATGGCGGTTTTAAATCTCGCACTCGAGCCCAATCAGGCGGCATACAATATCATTCTCTATTTCGTTATTGTTGCAGGTGCGGAGGAGAGCTCAAAATACATCTTCCTGAAGAAGAGGTCCTGGGACTCCCCGGAATTCAACTGTCAGTATGACGGTGTGGTCTATGCTGTCTTCGTATCCCTCGGCTTTGCCCTCTGGGAGAACATCAGCTATGTCATGAGCTACGGCGTCGGCGTGGCCTTCATCAGGGCTCTGACGGCGATCCCCGGCCACGCCTGCTTCGGTGTCCTTATGGGCATCTTCTACAGCATTGCCAAGAAATATGACAGGCAGGGCAAAGCGGGACCTTCCCGCGTGTTCCGTCTGCTCGCATTCATTGTTCCCGCGTTCACTCACGGCATGTACGACTACATCGCTTCGGTTGACACGGGCAATGCATACTTCGTTACATTCATAGCAATAGTCTTTGTCGTATGCTTCATCCTCGTACAGAAGATGTCAAAAGCCGACAAGTCGATCTAGTTTCAATCTTTCTTCAATAATTCCCCGATATCTTATTGCGGAGGTGATAAACATGAGAATTCTGCTCGTCGAGGACGAAAAGCGAATGGCCCAGGCTCTCTGTGAGATACTGATTCAGGAAAAATATGAGGTCGACCATTTTGACAACGGCATTGACGGCCTTGATGCGCTTTTAAGCGATGTCTATGATATGGCCGTACTCGATGTCATGCTGCCGGGCAAAAACGGCTTTGAGATTGCAAAGCAGGCCAGGGCAGAGGGTATCAGAACTCCGATTCTCATGCTTACCGCAAAGTCCGAACTTGATGACAAGGTCGAGGGACTCGACTCCGGTGCGGACGATTATCTGACGAAGCCGTTTATGACGAAAGAACTTCTGGCACGGATTCGTGCACTCGGACGCCGCACCGTAGATACGCCGGACGGCACTCTGACGTACGGCGATATTTCACTGGACGTAAACACTTTGAGTCTCAGCTGCACATCGAGCGGTCAGTCTGTCCGCCTCGGTGAGAAGGAGTTCCGCATCCTTGAGTACATGATAAGCAACAGCGGACAGATCCTGACGCGTGAGCAGATAGCTCTCAAGATCTGGGGATTCGAAAGTGAAGCCGAATATAAC
>JAFSPP010000027.1 GCA_017451425.1 Clostridia bacterium
GAGCTTGAAAAGCTGATGACCGAGATTCGGCAGAATCCCCCGGAGTATCGCATCACAGCATAAAAACAGGAATGGTGCAGTCCCGAAAGACTACACCATTCCATACATGTGAAAATACTTCCTTATAAGCCCGTGGCTTTTCGAGCCGGGTTCTTTTTTTTGTTCTTATGCCTTTCCGTCGCAGCCGAGTACGTCGACAATCTTGTGAGCGACCATGTCTTCAACAGCCTGGCGGGCAGGTGTGAGATACTGACGCGGATCAAAGTGTGACGGATTCTCAGCGAAGTGCTTGCGGATGGCGGCCGTCATTGCGAGACGGATGTCGGAGTCAATGTTGATCTTGCAGACGGCGAGCGTGGCAGCCTTGCGAAGCTGCTCTTCCGGAATGCCTATCGCGTCAGGCATCTGACCGCCGTACTGGTTGATGATCTTTACGAACTCCTGAGGTACTGAAGATGCGCCGTGGAGGACTATCGGGAAACCGGGGAGTCTGCGGCTTACCTCTTCGAGGATGTCGAAGCGGAGCGGAGGAGGAACGAGGATGCCGTCGGCATTTCTCGTGCACTGGTCGGCAGTGAACTTGTAGGCGCCGTGGCTTGTGCCTATGGCGATTGCAAGTGAGTCGCAGCCCGTGCGGGATACGAACTCCTCAACTTCTTCGGGACGGGTGTAAGAGGAATCCTCAGCGGAGACCTGTACGTCGTCTTCTACGCCGGCGAGTGAGCCGAGTTCGGCCTCTACGGTGACGCCGCGCTCATGGGCATACTCGACAACTTTCTTTGTCTCTGCAATGTTCTCCTCAAACGGTTTGGAGGAGCAGTCTATCATGACGGATGTGAAACCGCCGTCAATGCAGTCCTTGCAGATTTCAAAGTCTGCGCCGTGGTCAAGGTGAAGAGCGACAGGTGAGTCATTCTCTTCAAGAGCAGCCTCTACGAGATGAACGAGGTAGGGGTGAGAGGCATACTTTCTTGCGCCGGCGGAAACCTGGAGAATTACGGGAGCATTGAGCTTTCCGACTGCTGACATAATACCCTGTACAATCTCCATGTTGTTTACGTTGAAAGCGCCTATGGCATAGCCGCCGTCATAGGCCTTTTTGAACATGTCTATGGTGTTTACAAGTGGCATAAAAGTACTCCTTTACTATAAATTACGATACCATTATAAACCGCGAAAATTGCGTTGTCAAAGGTATGGCAATATGTTAAAATTGGTTATCATAAAAAGAGGCGAATATAAATGGCAGTAAAAGAAAAATACGAGTTTTCAGACAAGATTGCGGGACTCAAGCCGTCCGCGGTCCGTGAAATATTAAAATCAACTTCCGATCCGGAGGTCATCTCCCTCGCGGCAGGCAATCCGGCACCGGATGCCTTTCCCGTCGAGTCCATCTCGAAAATCGCGGGTGACATCTTCCGTGAGGACCCGATCTCCGCTCTTCAGTACGGCATAACCGAGGGTTATGCTCCGCTTCGCGATGAGCTGAAAACTTACCTTAAGAACAAGTACAGCATGGGTGCTGATTCTGATGAACTGATTGTCACATCCGGCGCCACCCAGATTATGGAGCTTCTGACGAAGGTCCTCTGCAATGAGGGCGACTGTGTCGTATGTGAGGATCCGTCATTCATAGGCTCACTCAACTGCTTCCGTTCATACGGTGTAAAGCTTTGCGGAGTCCACATGGAATCCGACGGTCTGGATGTGGAAGAGCTCGAGAAAATGCTCAGCAGCAATTGCCGTAAAGTAAAGTTCATTTACACAATACCGAATTTCCAGAATCCCACCGGATACACCATGTCTCTCGAGAAGAGAAAGCAGCTTTATGAGCTCGCCTCAAAGTACGACATAATCATCCTTGAGGATAACCCGTATGGTGACCTTCGGGTCTCCGGCGAGGACTTGCCGACCATCAAGTCTTTCGACACGGAGGGCCGCGTAGTCTATGCCGGAACGTTCTCGAAACTCATCGCCCCGGGCATACGTGTAGGCTACGTTCTCGGCCCCGCGGCCCTCGTCTCCAAGATGACGGTCGGCAAGCAGACGGAGGACGTGCACACGGCCATGTTCAACCAGATGCTCGTTTACCGCTGGATGAAGGAAAATGACATAAACGAGCATATAAGACGCATGAAGTCCATCTACCGCGAGAAGCTGAACGTCATGTGTGACGCTCTCGACGAGTACTGCCCGAAACTCGAATATGTGAAGCCCGAAGGCGGCATGTTCGTATGGTGCAGACTTCCCGACGGAATCAATATGATTGACTTCTGCAAGACCGCCGCTGCCCACAAGGTGGCTGTCGTTCCCGGCACGGCATTCCTGCCGGATGAAACTGCATCGACACAGTATATTCGCTTAAACTTCTCTACACCGACCAATGAGGATATGGTGAAGGGTATCAAGATATTAGGAGAACTGCTTTCATGACAGAACAGGCAAAGAAGAAAAAGGTATTAAGTCTCATTCAGCCGAGCGGCACACCCACCCTCGGCAACTATCTCGGCGCGCTTAAAAACTGGAGCGACATCGCCGAGGAATATGACTGTGCGTTCGGCGTAGCCGACCTGCACGCAATAACCGTGCGTCAGGATCCCGTGAAATTCCGTGAGCAGATAAGGAACATGTACGCTCTCCTTATCGCAATCGGACTCGATCCGGAGAAGAGCATACTCTTCGTCCAGAGCCAGGTTCCGACCCATGCCCAGCTTGCCTGGATTCTTGACTGCTATACACAGTTCGGTGAGATGAGCCGTATGACTCAGTTCAAGGACAAGTCGAAGACACATGCCGACAACGTAAACGTCGGTCTGTTTGCATATCCGGCCCTCATGGCTGCAGACATCCTTCTCTACCAGGCTGACTACGTGCCCGTAGGTGCGGATCAGAAGCAGCACCTTGAGATTGCACGCGACATTGCCGACCGCTTCAACGGTATCTACGGTCAGACTTTCACAAGCCCTGAGCCCCTCTTCGTCAAGGAGGGAGCGAAGGTCATGTCACTCGCTGATCCGACGAAGAAGATGTCCAAGTCCGACGCAAATCCGAAGGCCTTCATCTCCATGCTCGACACGCCGGACGTGATAATGAAGAAGTTCAAGTCCGCCGTCACTGATTCAGAGGCTGAAGTGCGCTATGCAGAGGGCAAGGACGGTGTGAACAACCTCATGTCCATCTACAGCGCATGCACGGGCAAGTCATATGACGCGATTGAAAAGGAATTCGCCGGAAAGGGCTACGGAGACTTCAAAGTCGCCGTTGCCGAGGCCGCAATTGAAGAGCTTCGCCCCGTACAGGAGAAGTTCAACGAACTCGTAAATGAGAGGGCCTACCTTGAGGACTGTATGAGAAACGGTGCCGATATTGCGACGAAAATTTCTCAGCGCACCCTCGACAAGGCCATGAAGAAAATAGGCTTTTATCAGTTCAAAGGTTGACTTTTGTACTTTTAAAGGTTTATATTAAAAAAGCCCGAAGGGTAATAACTGTTAAGGAGGTCCACGAAATGGACGCAGATGCGAGACCGCGAAGTAGCGTTACTTCAAAGAAAATTTACGTGTGTGAGTGGGCCGCTTACGGTATAGCGCGCCCTTAGGGGTTTGTCTTTAAAATTAACCTCTTTACTCGCATGCGGGTAAGGGGGTTTTTGTTATGGAAGAGAAGAACTTTGACTATCTCAGGGAACTGATTGAAAAAGGCGACTTCTCACTTCTTCGTCACGAGCTGTCGGAGATGAACGAAGTCGATATCGCCGAATTCCTCGGTGAGCTTGACCACGATGTCATGCTCAGGGTTTTCCGCATACTGCCGAAGGACATCTCGGCGGAAGTTTTCTCATATCTTGAGTCAGAGGATCAGGGCGACATTATCTCACGCATAACCGATACGGAGATTAACAAACTTGTCGACGACCTGTTCCTGGACGATGTAGTTGACCTAGTAGAGGAGGTTCCCGCGAACCTTGTCACGAGGATTCTGAAAAATGCATCGCCCGAGACCAGAAGACTCATCAACACATATCTGAACTATCCTGAGGAGTCCGCCGGAAGCATCATGACCAACGAGATGGTCGAGCTCCACGACAGACTGACGGTAGGACAGGCGATTGAACAGATACGCCGTACAGGTGTGGATAAAGAGACAATTTACACCTGCTACTGTATTGATAACAGCAGACACTTAAAAGGCACTATAGACCTCGCCGATCTCGTCTTCCACGACAATGACGCGCTGCTTCGCGACATAATGGATGACGACAAGCAGCTCATCTTCGTGAAGACGACGGATGACCAGGAAGAGGTCGCCGAAGTCGTAAAGCACTATGACCTGCTTGCCGTTCCCGTAGTTGATACGGAAAACAGGCTTGTCGGTATCGTCACCATCGATGATATCCTCGACATCATCGAAGAAGAGACGGAAGAGGACTTCGAAAAGATGGCCGCCCTTTTGCCTTCCGAGGACGAGTACCTGAAAACCCCGGTACATATCCTCGTGAAGAACAGAATAGGCTGGCTCCTCGTTCTCATGATCTCCGCGACGCTGACCGGTTCGATAATTCAGAACTTTGAGGACATGCTCGCCGTCATTACGGGCCTTACAGCTGCCATACCCATCATCACGGGTACGGGCGGTAATGCCGGCAATCAGAGCTCCACACTTGCCATACGTGCTCTTGCACTCGGCGAGATTGAACTTAAAGACTGGTTCAAAGTTCTGTTTAAGGAGATCCGTGTCGCGGCTATCTGCGGTGTCATACTCGGCGCCGCAAACTTCCTGCGCATGGTAGTGCTGCACAACCCCGGAGGTATGCAGGTCTACATCATCGTTTCACTCGCCATGTTCTGCGCGGTGCTTATGGCCAAGATGATAGGCTGTATGCTCCCGCTTCTTGCAAAACTTGTCAAAATAGACCCGGCTGTAATCGCGGGACCGGTCATCTCGACCATGGTTGACTCGCTCAGCCTTCTTGTTTACTTCGCGCTTGCGAAGGCTTTCCTCCTGAGGTGATCTGATGGATCTTGTACAACTCGCAATTGAACACGGTTTTTCACATGCGGCGGAGTTTGACCCCAAGGTTCTTGAGGCCAGACAAGATGTCCGCGCGATGTGTGAGGAGGATAAATGCCACGCCTACGCGAAGAACTGGACTTGTCCTCCTTTTTGCGGCACGGTAGAGGAGTGTCAGGAGAAGATGCATTCCTACAATAAGGCCGTGCTTCTTCAGACAGAGGGCAAGCTGACCAAAGTCATTGACTGGCTCGGCTATATTGAGTTCGGAAAGAAGCACAACGACCTTCTGTACTCGTTTGCCGACACTGCCCGCGAGCTTTATCCGGGCTGCCTTATCCTGGGCGGCGGAGGATGCCGTATGTGCACGAAGTGCGCCCATCCGAAGCCCTGCAGACATCCGGACAAGGCGATTTCCTCAATGGAGGGCTACGGCCTTCTGGTATCAAGAGTATGTGAAGCGGCAGGCCTCCCGTATTACTACGGGGAGAAGACAATCACCTATTGCGCCTGCATTCTTTATAACGAACAGGAGACAGAATGAAACCCAAGATCATACTGATTGTTCTTGCAATGCTTCTCACTTTCTCGGGCTGTACGCTCGAGATAAACGGCAGCCCTCTGCTGCTTGAGGAGCCTCAGTTTGAATATGATCCGCCTAAAATCTACCTGCAAAGGGACATTACGATGACCTTTACGGGCGATGTATCTTTTGCCGACAACTGGCATATCATGGAATATGCCGCAAGGAAGAACCTGAGCCCTGTATCGCTCATCTCAGAGGACCTGAAGTATGAGATGGCAAATGCCGATATCGCTCACATGAACAACGAGTTCTGCTTCTCAACAAAGGGCAAACCCGTAAACAAGGCATACAATTTCAGGGCTGCTCCCGAAAACGTAAAGTACTACAACGATCTCGGCATAGACTTCGTAACACTGGCGAACAACCACTGCTTCGACTACGGTCCGGAGGCATTCCTTGAGATGCTGGACGTCTTAAACGGAGCTGAGATCAAATATGTCGGAGCGGGCAGGAACCTTGCCGAGGCCGCGGCGCCGATCTACTACACCATCGACAAGAAGACAATCGCCTTTGTTGCCGGCTCGCGCGCCGAGAAGACCATAAAGACTCCGGAGGCCACCGACAAGGACCCCGGCGTCCTCTACTGCTACGATACGGACAAGCTCGTCGCTGCCATCAAAGAGGCCAAGTCCAAGGCCGATTTCGTCGTTGTCCTTGTCCACTGGGGCACTGAGGACTCGCATAAGCTCGAGCCTGAGCAGAAGACCTCCGCACGCGTCTACGTCGACGCCGGTGCCGACCTTATCGTCGGCGGTCACGCCCACTGCCTCCAGGGTATTGAATACTACAAGAATGTGCCGATAATCTACAACCTCGGCAACTTCCTTTTCAGCAACAACAATGTTGACACGGCGCTCCTTAAGGTGACCCTTTCCCACGACGGAAAACTCACCGTACAGCTCATACCGGCCGTACAGAAGGACTGCAATGTCTTATCTCTTGCGGGCACGCCTGACGGCAGGAAGGTGCTCGATGACATAGAGAGTTATTCCGAGGGTATTACGATAGATGACAACGGTATTGTTACAGGTTGACATTAATACCTTATTATGCTAATATTATCGGGCGCGCAACCGCGCCCGACACACACGCAGAGGTATCGAAGTGGTCATAACGAGGCGGTCTTGAAAACCGTTTGGGTTCACGCCCGCGTGGGTTCGAATCCCACCCTCTGCGCCAACGAAAAGCCCGGAGCCTATGCTCCGGGCTGTTTTTGAAAAGGCAGGTAAATTGTTTATGATGAACATGGTGGAAGAGGCCATAATCTACTCGGCCATGATGCATAAGGGACAGGTCCGTAAATTCGGCGACATCCCTTACATTTTCCATCCTCTTGAAGTTGCCCAGATTCTCGCGACAATGACGGATGACGAGGAGGTAATCACAGCCGGTATCCTGCACGATATTGTTGAGGATACAGACGGCTCCGTCAGGGACATTGACCAGAGATTCGGCAAGCGCGTCGCCATGATTGTGGCGCACGAGACTGAAAACAAATATCCCGAAGAGGACAGAAGCGCCACCTGGAAGCGCAGAAAAGAATACTCACTGGCCGCTTTGAGAAATTCAAACGACCAGGGCATACAGATGCTCTGGCTCGCCGACAAGCTCGCCAACATCCGTTCCCTCGCCAGAGTCTACTCCGAGCAGGGTGACGCCATGTGGGAGAGCCTGAACCAGAAGGATCCCGACCTACAGCGCTGGTACTACAAATCCGTCGCCGAGGCTCTCGAGCTCTCCTTCAACAAGACAGGCGCCTTCAAGGAGTTCATCAAACACATAAATTCAATCTGGCCCGGAACATTCGACTCCGAAAAGGCCAGGTACAAGAAATACAGGGAAGTCTCAGTCGACGGCTGCAAAATGATCGGCCGCGGCGCGAAGGGCGAAGTATACCGCTATGATGACGAACTTGTAATCAAGGTCTACAACGAGAAGAACACCTACCGTGACGTTGAAACCGAGATTGCGACGAGCCGTAAGGCCTTTGTACTGGGTGTTCCGACGGCTATCTCATTCGGTATCGTCTCAGTCGGCGACCGCTACGGTGCGATGTATGAACTCGTCGATTCGGAAACCATATCCTCAATCATCTCCAAGTCACCGGGACGTGTTGAGAATTACGCAAACATAATGGCTGACCTGGCTCATGAGGTACACGCAATAGAGGTCACTGAAGAGGACGGATTCGGCAGGGCGGAAGACCGCCATATCCGCAGAATCGACAGAGGTCTCGCCAATGAGGACGCAGCCCTCGCAGAGCGCTGCAGGCAGCTCGTAAACGGCCTCTCCGATGCAAACACGCTCATCCACGGCGATTTCCACACCGGAAACGTCTTCCTTCAGAGAGGTGAGCCGCTTCTCATAGATATGAACCGCGTATCAGTCGGCCACCCCGTATTTGAGATAGGCGATCTTCTCATGGCCTATGTCGTCCGCGGAGAGGACGATCCCGCTGTCGTTTCAGACTATATGGGCTTCTCTTACGAGACCGCAAATAAATTCTTTGACTGTTTCCTTCGACACTATCTCGATACGGATGACGAGAGCAGACTGCAGGAAGTCACTGACAAGGCAATGATTCTCTGCGCAATCCGCGTTATCGGCAAGTTCTACGAGAACGGCTCCGAGGCGGCAAACAGAGAGATAATTGAACGCAACCTTGAGCGCATAAGAACGCTCACGGCAAAATATGACACCCTGGGTTTCTGACGGGAGGCAGTTATGGAAAACAGCAAAATGCCTAAAGTTTACACCGCTCTGTGGTCGGTAATAGTTGCCGCATACACGGTCTTTATGATCGTGATGAGAAAGGTTATCCTTTTCGGTTACGCCACTGAGGCGGAGCGCACGGTAAAGATAGGCGAGGCGGCGGCACGCTCCTCGACACTTAAATGGTTCCGTGCAAGCGACGCCGTCGACGATGTATACGTCATCTTTGACCAGATAACCGGACTCACAAACAATCTTGAGTACGTTATCTGGGCCGTAATATCAATTCTGGCTCTCGTGCTTTATCCGATTGCCATCGCGAGGATTCTTTATGGCAAGGAACTGAACAAGGGTATTAAGATAATCAGCGAAGTGCTGCTTGTTGCAGGCTTTGCCTACATCACCTACTATGCCCTTATCGGCGACTACACCATCCTCGACAAGGTTAAGAACATAACCGCCAGCATGCTGGGACTCAGCTTCCCAATCAGGTTTAAGATCTGGGGCATACTGACCGCGTTCTCGATTTTCATAAACTATCTTTATGCGGCGAGAAAACTGGGATTCATCGAAGGCAGGCTTTCAAAAGCGGCCGTTATCATAGGCTCGCTCGGATGCGCCGCAATCTACGTCACAATCAACGTGCCCTCGGCAGGTCTTGACCTCATTCCC
>JAFSPP010000028.1 GCA_017451425.1 Clostridia bacterium
AACGCCCTTGCCCATCTCGTTCGGGCACTGGAATATGGTGTGTGAGCAGGTGTCTGCGCATGAGCGGTCAAGAAGTCCGTACTCACCGAGACGGCCTATTACTTCATATTCCTCGCCGTTGAATTTCTTTGCGATTTCGGCTGCGC
This sequence comes from Clostridia bacterium, assembly GCA_017451425.1. Classification (GTDB taxonomy): domain Bacteria; phylum Bacillota; class Clostridia; order Oscillospirales; family Acutalibacteraceae; genus UBA1227. The sequence goes on from JAFSPP010000028.1 coordinate 147, forward strand.
CGAGACCGGCGGCGTTGATGACGAGTTTTGCCTCAACTTTGCAGCCGCAGGGCTTCGAGAGCGTGAAGACGCCGTCAGCAAAGGTGATTGAGTCAACAATGAAATTGCGGTAGAGCTCAACGCCGTTGCCGCAGGCGCATTCCGCCGCGGCGATAGCGAGCTCGTAGGGACTTACGATACCCGCGCTCTTTGCCCAAAGGGCGCCCTTTGCTTCCTCGGAAATATTGGGCTCGAGCTCGCGCAGCTTCGCCGCGTCGATAATCTCCATGTCCGGAACACCGTTTGTAATGCCGCGATCGTAGAGAATTCTCAGGTGCTCGAGTTCTTTGTCATTGAATGCCACTACGAGAGAACCGTTCTTTTCGTAGGGGACATAAAGGACCTTGCAGAGGTCCTCCATTAAAGCGCAGCCCCTGACATTGAGCTTTGCTTTCATGGTACCGGACTGCGCGTCGAAACCCGCGTGAACGATACCGCTGTTGGCTTTGGTGGTGCCCATTGCAACGTCAGCGGTCTTTTCGATGAGGGCGACTTTTATGTCGTACTTCGAAAAGGCCCTGGCGATGAGTGTGCCTACAACACCGGCGCCGATGATGGCTACGTCGTAAACCATATCATTACTCCTTCCGGGTAAAAATAATCACAAACAATATTATATCATAAATTTTTAAGTCATATTACACATAAATTTTACTGACCCTTTGTGCATATCGCAGACGTTGGATTTTATTTTGACATTACTGCCGCCCCTGTTATAAAATTGTACTGTATTTTTGCGCTTTAACGCGATGAGGAGGAATAAAAATGTCGATTGAATCAACGATTTTAGGACTTATTTTCAACGTTGATAACTGGGCGAAAAAGCCTTTTATCGACCTGCGCGGTAAGTTCCCGGGAGTGAAGGACGAGTATGACATCACATTCTGTGATGAGAATCCCGTGGTCTGCAAGGCCGACCTTCACTATCCGAAGGAGAAGGAGGGCAAGCTTCCCGTTCTTCTCAACATACACGGCGGCGGCTGGATTATCGGCGACAAGTCCAACAGCACGAGCTACTGCCTTCAGATTGCGGATGCCGGTTTCTTCGTAATGAACATAAACTACGGTATGCCCGAGAAGATTGCCAACCCGCTTTTCAACAGTGTTGATCCGAAGGAGACACACAGTGCCGACTGGCTCTGGCCTTACCCGATTCAGACTCACTTCAAGGCTATGAAATGGCTCGAGGAGAATGCTGAGAAGTACAATCTCGATCTATCCAAAGTTTTCGTCTCAGGTGACTCTGCCGGTTCCCATATGGCAGGTGTTGTCGCTGCCTGTTTCTGTGATGACAACTATGCCAATTCCCTCGGAGTTGAGAAACCCTCGTTCGTACCGAAGGGCTATGTGCTCAACTGCGGTATCTACAGAGTCTCCATCTACGAGCATATTCCGATCGGACGCGCGATGATGCAGCGTTTCACCGGTTACAAGAATATAAAGGAATGCCCGCTCTATGCCGAACTCAACCCCATGCCTTATCTCAATGAGAAGGCGGGCAATGTGCTCGTCTGCAAGGGACAGTTTGACGTAATGACTCTCCTTCAGTCAGACATGATGAAGAAGAGACTCGACAATGTCGGCGCAAAGGCTGACATGTATGTGGGACGCGGCTTCCCCCTCGCGACATTCCACGACTTCATGTTCCTGACATTTACGAAACATTCAAAGGACTGCATGAAGTACACAGCCGACTGGCTTAACAGGAAAGCAGCTGAATAATGGAAAACGAGAAGTACAGAATCGAACATGACTTACTCGGAGAGATGAGGGTTCCCGCAGACAAATACTGGGGAGCCCAGACTCAGCGTTCCCGTGAGAACTTTGAAATAGGCGTAGGTATTGAGACAATGCCATGCGAGATAATACATGCCTTCGGCATCTTAAAGAAGGCTGCCGCGCAGGCAAACAGCGAACTCGTACCCGACAGGATGACGGCCGAAAAGGCAGCCGCCATCGTGAAAGCCTGTGACGAGGTCATATCAGGGGAACTCTGTGACAATTTTCCTCTTGTTGTCTGGCAGACCGGCTCCGGCACACAGTCAAACATGAATGCGAATGAGGTCATTGCAAACAGGGCAAATGCAATCGCGGGTGCGGATATCTGCCACCCCAACGATGACGTGAACATGTCACAGTCCTCAAATGATACTTTCCCGACTGCCATGCATATCGCGGCTGTCCTCGCAATAGAGGATAAGCTGATTCCCGCTCTGTCCGCTCTCGCCGGAGAGTTCCTCCGCCTCGAGAAGGAGAATGAGGGGGTCATAAAATCCGGGCGCACTCATCTTCAGGATGCCGTACCCATAAGCTTTTCACAGGAGATTTCCGGCTGGCGCACATCCGTTGAGAAGGACATTGAACTTCTGAAGGCGGCGGCTTCGCCGATTTCCGCACTGGCGCTCGGCGGTACTGCCGTCGGCACCGGTCTCAACGCGCCGGAAGGTTTTGACGTGAAGGTCGCGGAGAAGATCTCGGCGCTGACCGGCAAGACCTTCAGAACCGCCGAAAACAAGTTCCACGCCCTGACATCAAAGGATGAACTGGTCTTCGCGCACGGCGCGATAAAGGCCGCTGCCTGCGATATGATGAAGATAGCCAACGATATCCGCTGGCTGGCCTCGGGCCCCAGAACGGGCCTCGGTGAGATAAACATTCCCGCCAACGAGCCGGGCTCATCGATTATGCCCGGCAAGGTCAATCCTACGCAGTGCGAGCAGGTGACAATGGTTGCCGCTCAGATTATAGGAAATGACGTGACGATAGGTGTGGGTGCCTCCCAGGGCAACTTCGAGCTCAATGTCTTCATGCCGGTCATGGCATACAACTTCCTTCAGTCGGCGAGACTGCTGTCTGAGTCAGTTGCATCTTTTACCGCAAAATGCGTATGCGGCATTACCGCGAACAGGGAAAAGATGAGCGAGAACCTTTATAACTCACTCATGCTTGTCACTGCGCTCAATCCCCATATCGGTTATGAAAATGCGGCGAAGACCGCTCATCTCGCATTTGCGGAGGGAATCACCCTGAAGGAAGCCTGTGTCCGTCTCGGTTTTCTTTCCGATGAGGAGTTCGATAAAGTGTTTCATCCCGAGGAAATGGTATAAGAATCCCGTAACCGTGCGGCCGACGCGAAAGCGCCGGCCGCTTTTGTTTTTGTTTTAACGATAGTTGTTATTTACTATCTGTGATGATATAATTTCTTTTGATTGAATTTAGGGGGGAATTCTACATGATTCAATTTTTGCAATATGTCGGTTGCGGAATTCTCTGGATTGCAAGCGCGGTGCTTACGATCGTAAAGAAAAATCCCATTGGCATTATCATTCTTGCAGTCATGCATGCTGCTGAGCTCTTCATCATAGGCATGAAGACCGGCATTGAGTACGGCAAAAAGCGCGTCTACTCAATTGTAATGTGCATGACATTCGGCTTCACATGGTGGCTGCCTCTGAAAAAACAGATGGAAGCAGAGACATTTACCGATGCCGATTTCGTACGTACGGACCACGACTTTACAATGCCTGATACGGGGGTGCAGAACTGATGCCGGCAATATATGAAAAGAACGCGGTTGTCATTACCAAGGCGCCTGCACTCAACTATTTCCATAACAATGTAAGCCTGCCTTACGACTACGGCAGACCTTCCTATGAGAAAAGACAGGATGTCATAGCCATCAAGCAGGCGGTAAGAAAGTCACTTGATGACCTTGATAAGGAGACGGGCTGGAAAGAACAGTTCAAGGGCAAGAAAATCCTTATCAAGCCCAACCTTGTTTTTGTAACACCTCCGGGCGCTTATCGCTATGACTACGGTATTCCTCAGACCACTGACCCGCGCGTGTTCGACGCGGTCATGGAGGTCCTTGACGGTATAGTTTCCGATATAATCATCGGCGAGGGCTCCGGTATGGTAACCTGGTCCTATGCCCATATGGCCGGTTACGACAGAATTGCGAAGAATTACGGATGCAAATTCGTCTGCTTCGAGGAGATGCCCACTGACCGTTATTTCTGCCCGAAGGCAGAGGTAGGTCAGGAGGTCTATGTCCCCAAGATTATCTCTGAGGTAATCAGGGGCGAGCGCCTCTATGTCTCCGTCCCCAAGATGAAGACAAACATCTACACGGGTGTAACACTCGGTTTCAAGAATGCCATGGGTACTTTCTCATGTAATATGAGATACAGAAACCACACCTGGCAGATAGACAAGAAACTCTCAGACCTGCTTTATCTCTTCAAGCCCGACCTCACCGTAGTTGACGGTATCATCGGCGGCGGCGGAAACACCCCGGGCCCCAACTTCCCGGTCCTCGTTGACAAGATTGTCACAGGTACAAACTCCGTTGAGGTTGACCGCGTAGTTACCGAGATGATGGGCTTTGACCCGACAAAGAACAAGCTCCTCATCGAGGCCGGCAAGCGCGGCTTCGGCGATCCGGACGTAAAGATCGTCGGCAAGAAGGAAATCACTCCGTTCATTCCCGCAGAGCAGTCTCTTCTCACACCGAGATTTGAGCGCAACTGGCCGGGTATCCGCTACTTTGTCGGTCACACGAATGATAGAGCTCCGAAACTTGAGAAACTCGACAACGATCACGAGTTCGCCATAGAGATGGAAAAGACCTGTGGCGGCGGATGCGTAGCCTCGCTCGGAACCACGTTTGAGGTATTCTTCGGATCGAAGACATATCCGCTCACCAAGAAGCGTAAACTCAATGTCATCGTCGGTAACGGCGCTGAGTTCGAAGGTAAGAAGTACTGGCTTGACCGAAACGGCAAGGCATACTCACTTGAAGATCTCAAGGCCCTTCCGGGAATGACCTATGTCTGCGGCGAGTGCTCAGCGCCGGCCAAGGACGCGGCGAGTCCGGGCCTCTGGATACGCGGATGCGGCGAGGTAAACAACCTTGCGTTCCGTCTTATCCTCGCAATGATGCCGACTCTTCCCGGTCAGTTTGACCTGAACAATCTTCATATAATACTCTTCGGTTTCTTCCGCAAGTATTTCATAAAGTTGTTCATGGCAGCAAAGGGAACACCCACCGAGCCGAACTTCGACGCGTACAATGACGGACTCTTCACGATTCCGGAACTCGCCGAGAAGAATCTCGACTGCGACTGGGTTGAGGCACCCGTGCCGACACTTACCATGGAACAAAGAATTGAAGCAATCAAGAACGTCAAGTTCCTGGCCAAATTCTTATTCTGATAAAATTTTGAGGTGGTTAAAAAATGAAAAAGTTTATCTTCACGACCCTGACGAAGTTTGAGTATCTCGGATACGCTCTCGTCATCATGCTTTGGGTTATGGGTGCAATCCTGACAATCATCGGATTCCCCTGGATTACCGTAAGCATCGTTCTTATGCATGTCTGCGAAGTGTTCACCATCGGTATCAAGGCAGGACACAGAGGCGGAGAGAAGCTTCTCTACAGCATAGCAATGTGCATGATGTTCGGTTTCTTCTGGTGGATTCCGCTCAAGACTAAGACTAACCAGGTAACATTTGACTGATACGGAGGACGAATATGTTTCAGGCTTTGGAATATCTCGGCTGCGGAATCCTCTGGATCGGCAGCATGATTCTGACAATTGTTAAGAAAAACCCTATAGGTCTTGCAATTTTATCCATTATGCACGGCACGGAGTATGCACTTATCGGCAAGAAGACAGGTGCAGAGTACGGCAAGAAGTTTTTCTACTCACTCGTTATGTGCATGACATTCGGTTTCACATGGTGGCTTCCTCTCAAGCAGCAGATAGATAGGGAGACACTTACTGAAAAGGACTTCGAACTTACCGAGGATATCCTCGCGAAGTTCAATCATTGATGACAGGAGGATAACATAATGCCCGTACAATATGATAAAAATGCGGTAGTTATCACTCCCGCACCGAAACTCAATTATCTTCATAACTATGTTCAGCTGCCCTATGACTACGGCAGACCTTCATATGACAAGAGACCTGACGTCATAGCAATCAGACAGACCGTCAGAAAATCCCTTGCAGATCTCGATAAGGAAACAGGCTGGAAAGAGAAATTCAAAGGTAAGAAGGTACTCATCAAACCCAACCTCGTTTTCGTTACTCCGAGGTCCGGTTATCGCTATGACTACGACATTCCTCAGACAACTGACCCCCGTGTTTTCGACGCTACGATGGAGGTTCTTTCCGAACTCTGTGACGACATAATCATAGGCGAGGGCTCAGGTCTTGTAACATGGTCCTATGCCAAGATGGCGGGCTATGACAGAATCGCGAAGAAGTACGGCGCCAAGCTCATCTTCTTCGAGGAGGAGTCAATTGACCGTTACTTCTGCCCGAAGGCGGAGTGCGGCCAGGAGGTATATGTACCCCGTATTATCTCCGATGTAGTAAAGGGTGAGCGTCTCTACGTCTCTCATCCGAAGATGAAGTGCAACATCTACACAGGTGTTACACTCGGCTTCAAGAATGCCATGGGTACTTTCTCATGTAATATGAGATACAGAAACCACACCTGGCAGATTGACAAGAAGCTCTCAGACCTGCTTTATCTCTTCAAGCCCGACCTCACTGTCGTTGACGGTATCATCGGCGGCGAAGGCAATACTCCCGGACCGAACGATCCGGTACTTATGAGCACCATAGTAACAGGTACAAACTCTGTTGAGGTTGACCGCGTAGTTACTGAGATGATGGGCTTTGACCCGACAAAGAACAAGCTTCTCATAGAGGCCGGCAAGCGCGGATTCGGCGATCCCGACGTAAAGGTAGTCGGCAAGAAAAAGGTTGTCAACTTCCGTCCCGCAGAGCCTACGCTTCTCAGTGAGAGATTCCATAAGAACTGGCCCAATGTCAAACTTTACGTCGGCCATACAAATGACCGCGCGCCGAAGCTTGAAAAGCTCTCCGGCAATGACCACGCCTTTGTTGAGGCTATGGAAGCTACCTGCGCAGGCGGATGTATCGCCTCGCTCGGTACAACCTTCGAGGTTATGTATGCTTCCTACACCTATGCACTTAATAAGAACAGAGCTCTCTCCGTCATAGTAGGCCCCGGTGCCGAGTATGAAGGAAAGCCCTATTGGATTGGTGAGGACGGCAAGGCCTACTCCCTTGAGGACCTCAAGGCTCTGCCCGGTGTGAAACTCGTCTGCGGCGAGTGCTCATCACCCGCAAAAGAGGTCGCTTCACTCGGCGGATTCTTCTGGATCCGCGGCTGCGGTGAGGTAAACAACCTTGCAGTACGTGTTGCCGCATCAATGATGCCGACACTTCCCGGCCAGGCTGACCTCAAGTATCTCCCGATTATAGGCGTAGGTGCTCTCCGTAAGTATGTTATCAAGGTGGCCAAGGCCGCTATCGGTGATCCTACAGAGCCGCACTTCGATGCTTATCATGACGGACTCTACACAATCCCCGAACTCGCAGTTCAGAATCTCGACTGCGACTGGGTGGAAGCTCCGATTCCGAATCTTGAGCGCGCTGACAGAATTCAGGCGGTCAAAGATGTACGCCTGCTCGCGAACTTCCTGTTCTGATGCAAATAAAAAG